>CAZKPK010000007.1:0-40862 GCA_964554645.1 uncultured Candidatus Saccharibacteria bacterium
TGTATGGTCCGTGTCTCAGTACCATCGGTGGGGGTCAGCCTCTCAGCTCCCCTAGGCGTCATAGCCTTGGTAGTCTTTTACACTGCCAACTAGCTGATACCGCACAGGCCTTTCCCAAAGCGATAAATCTTTACCAAGCCCTTTTCGAAAAAAGAGCTTGGACCATCGTGTATTAGTCCGGCTTTCGCCGGATTATTCACGACTTTGGGGGAAGTTCCTATGTATTACTACCTCGTTCGCCACTACCCCTCACCAATTTTCGAATTGCTTCTCAAATTGGTGAGGGACCGTTCGACTTGCATGCCTTATCCACGCCGCCAGCGTTCATCCTGAGCTAGGATCAAACTCTAACTAAAAGTTATTAGGCTAAATCATTTTTTTAAAAAAAATGATCGCCCGATCACCGAAGGTGATCTAGGGAACGAAACAAAACAAAAAACAGAAGCATTTACGCTTTAGAATTTTGTCATCAGTAAGAGTTCAATCTTTTGCTCTAAAAATTATTTGCTCAAAAAAAATAGAACAGACTTGCACCTGTTCTCAAAACCTATTCAATTTTCAATGAATGGGAAATTAAAACATCATTCCCCTTTAGATTATTAAAGGAAAGATGCTGAGAGCAAGTATATATGAAGGGAAATTTTAAGTCAAGCAGCAGCAGCCGTAAAGTTAACTAAAGGCAACACTAAAAATACCCATATATTACATTCAGTAAATATTTCCTCTCCAATCAATATCTTCAATAAAGACAGAAAAAGTACTGGCGTGTCTAGCCAATTCTACATGCCATCTCATATTTTAAATGAAAAAGATTTTACTGCCTTGCGTGAAGGTTTTTTGCCATATCTTTTTTCTATATCATGTTGTTCCTGTGAAAAAACATACGGCAAAATCATGGTACGGAATTTTAAAAATTCATTTAAAAAAACCTGACGCACAGTATGTGTTATAGCTTGCTTCATTTCTTTGTTTATTTTGGTCGAAGTATTCATACTCATATGTTAACCCAAACCCATATTTTTTACAAACCAAAAACCACCTTTCGGTGGTCTTTTTAAACTAGTTTAAACTAGGTCTTGCCTAGCTAGTTTGTTAGTTTCCGAGCTTATTAACTCTTTCAACAACCTCAAGAAGTTTTTCTTGTAATTTTTTGAGATTTTCTTGAGCTCCACTAATCTCTTCTTCCAGTGTCATTACCTCTAAAACTCCTTGATTTTTTGTTTCATTTTTAACTGAACCCTCTTTAGATTTTGCATACTTAGCATTTATTTTATTCAACTTTGCATCATTCAACATTAACCTTATACCTCTTGGAGAAAGTATCTCGCCCAAGTTTTTAGCACTCATTTTTAAAACACCCAAAAGACCAGTTTTGGAGTCAAAGGCTGGCAAGCTATTTGAATCTAGTTTATTTAAATGTTGCCTTTGTAACTCAAAAAGCTCCATTTCTTCCGGCGACAAATCAAGCTCCAGAGTCCCTTCAGATTTTTTTGTACCTTCTCTATTTCCATCTTTTTTGGGTAATTGATCAAAATTCATATATTATTTTTGACATTAAAAACCTAGTAATACTCCTAAGTGTACCCCCCCCCCCGACGGATAAAGTCAAGCACAAAAAATGACAAGAAAAAAACGGAAGCCTTGCTTCCGTTTTTTCCCCTTTTCCCCTAATTATTTTGCTTTCTTCGGCTTCTTTTTCTCCTTTCGATGTCCATCTCCTTTTGCCATAAAATTTTTTAAGAAACTCGTTTATACTAATAAAGAGTTTCGTCTAATTATTTGATAATTATTTCAACGCCTCGGCGTCCGCTTTAGACATGAATTTGAACTGATTGCCTCCGCAGACACTGCACTGACCTTTAGCAGAAAATCTGCCGTTTTTTTCTTCTACCTTTACATCCTTCATCACCTGCATCGTCGGCTTATTTTCCGCGCTTCTACACTTCATACACAAAGTTTTTAATTCTGCCATAGATTTATATTGCTTGATTAATTTCTAATATCGCTATTATATCATAAACGCTACTTTATTACAAAATCGGCAAATTCCTCCGATGGCGCAAACCATTTCACATCCACCTTTTCCACCCCTGCATGATCAGGCCCATATTTACACCACTCAACAAATATTTTCAAATTCTTGTCTTCCCCTTCGGCAACTATCTTCACCGTACCGTCCGATTCATTTTTCGCCCACCCAAATAAATTTAATTCTTGAGCTTTGAACCTGCTCGAATCGCGAAAAAACACCCCCTGCACTTTTCCGTAAATTTTTAAAACTGCTTGCTTTTGCATATATTTATTTATTCGCTTATTCGCGCGAATTAGAGATGAGACTAGATAATGGATAAAAGCTTGAAAACAATCGGATGGCTATCTTTTGGCAAGAAATATAGCATCGTGAGACTAATTTGTTCTTTTTCCAGTATGTCGACATTTGCCAGAATCATAAGGTGTTTGGAGGTCGCTTTGAAAGATAGCTTAATTGCATCTGCAACATCTCCCACCGAAGATCGGCCGGATTTTTTAATAAATTTCAGAATTGCAATTCTGCGCTTATTGGCTAACGCTTTCAAAATTTTTTCCAGCTCTTTTTCACTCATACCTAAGTATTGTATCAAAAGCTTTGCAATACCACCATTCTCTTATTCGCGCGAATTAGAGATTAGAGAATTAGAAAAAGATTATACCCCAGAATCCGATCTGTAAGCTTAGTTTCCCACTATGATTAATTTACTTGGATGCCTGTGGCCGTTCACTATTCTAACTTTAGATTGGGGAACTTTAAAGTGCTCTGCCACGAGTTCTAAAACACGAATGTTGGCCATATTGCGTTCAGCTTTTTCTCTGACTGAAACCTCAAAATGGTCTTTCGATTTTCTATTAAAAGACTTCTTCCACGCCCCGGCCGTGACTTTGACATGAATATACATTTTTTTATTTTTTTATTTTAACACAATAAAATTTTATGACCCATTCGATAAACTCAGGCCTTCGGCTCTGAGGCTCAGGCTCGAAGAGGTCATGGTGAGTAAAATCGAACCATGATAAAATACTCCTATGGCGACAAAGTTAATATACTTCGTCCGACACGGAGAAACTGAAAATAATGCCAGAAACATCCGGCAAGGGCCGGAAGGATCTTTAAGCGAAAAAGGCAGGGCTCAAGCGCTGGCAACCGCCAAAAGGTTTCCGAAACATAAAGGACGCCCGCAGGTTATTATTTCCAGCCCGTATCAGCGCACAAAAGAAACAGCGGAGATTGTCGGAAAGGAACTTGGTATGGATGTGGAATATTCTAATCTTCTGGTAGAGAGAAGGAACCCGACAGAAATAATCGGCCATGAAGGAGGAGAAAGAGAAGTGAAAAAAATTATAGACCGGATTGATAAAAGTTATCATGCGGATGATTTGCGATATTCAGACGAGGAAAATTTTGTGGATCTGAAGAAAAGAGCAAAAAAATTGTTAAGTTACATCAGTAGAAGAAATGCTAAAAGAATTATTATGGTTACTCATGGAATTTTTTTAAAAATGATAGTGTCTTATATGCTCTATGGTGAATCTCTTACCGCTTCGCAGTATAACAACCTCTCTTATTTTAACCCAATAAACAATGCCGGTATGGCCATTTGCTCATATACCCATCACTGGCTTAAAAAAAACGAGTGGAAACTTTTAGTCTGGAATGATCTTGAATCAAATTAAAATTTATTCCCATTTCCCTTTTTCATTATCCGCATCACTAGAGACAAAACTGCCGGTATCGGGATTAACTTCCGGCCTTATAAAATAAAGCCTGCGGTGGTCGTTGTCGTAAAAAATATCCTCTAGTTTTGGATTTATGTTTTTCGGACCATTGATTACAATCGGCTCAAATCCTAAAATTTGTTGTGTTTTAGTTGAAAGAAGTTGTATTACCTCAATATACATTTCTTTGAGAACACTGCCAACTCCGCCCACAATTACTGCGTCAACAGTGCCAGATTTGCATCTTTCTTTCATTTCAAAAAGTCTTTTTTGAAAACTATCAATAAAATCTGCAGTTGCGTAAGGTTGATGTGTTGCAAAAGAAATATTCTTTCCAGTTTGTTTGTCTATACCAGCCACGATTAATGCTGTACATGAACCAAAATCTTCAGAAAATTTATTTGAATTATCTATCGCAGATATAACGTAAGTTCTAGGCCCGGCGGTTAGACAGTCTTTTTCTTCGGACCCATAAGTTCCATATCTCCAATCTATATTCTTCAAACTATGTAGCAAGAAATTATTACTTATATGTGCTCCTGGATGTTCTACCGAAATTGCTGACTTCTTGAAATCATCCAAAGACCCAATACAGGCAACAATAGGCTTCACTCCTTCAATCAAATGACCATTTAATTTAGAAACATTGAGCTTCTCATTCATAGGGTATATAGTAACAAAATAAGAAAATAATAGAAAGAAGCTATTTGCATTCTGGTCTCTATTGTGCAATAATCACTATATGATTTTAGTCGCAAAAATTCTGCCTTATGCGCAGATAATCCTTTCGGTTATATTGGTTTCAGCCATTTTACTTCAACAGTCTAGCGCCGGAGTCGGAGGCGCTTTGGGCGGAAACGACAGCGGAGGCTTTCACCATACTCGCCGGGGTTTTGAGAAGTTTCTTTTTTTCCTGTCTCTTACTTGCGGGATTCTTTTTGCTTTATTGGCGCTTTTGTCTATACTTGGCAAGTAAGCGAAAAACGTTAAGTTTACTTATGCGTAATTTTAAGTTACCCTCAAAATCACAAATTAATCTGGCTTTCTCTTCTTTCTCTAAAAAAGAGCGAGCAATTTTTATCGTGCTCTTGATGGTGCTTTTATTAAGCACGATATCAATACTGCAAAGTATTAACAAATATTTCATGGTGCAAGTGCCTTTACGCGGAGGTTCTATCTCTCTGGGTATTGTCGGGGTCCCGCGTTTCATAAACCCAATACTGGCAAGTTCGCTTACTGATCAAGACCTAGTTTCGCTCATTTATTCCGGTCTTCTGAGAAAAAGCGACAAGGGCGCTCTAATTCCAGATTTAGCGGAAAAATATGAAAAATCAGAAAACGGCTTAATTTATACTTTCACCCTGAAAAATAATTTATATTTTCAGGACGGAAAACCTGTTACCGCGGATGATGTAATTTTTACCGTTAATAAGGTAAAAGATTCAATTATTAAAAGCCCATCTAAGGTAAACTGGGATGGCGTAAATATTGAAAAAATAGATGAAAAAACGGTGAAATTTACTCTCAAACAGCCCTATGCGTCATTTTTGGAAAATGCGACGCTTGGCATCATGCCCGCGCATTTATGGGATAACTCTCCAATGGAGCTTAATAATGCAAACACGAACCCTGTCGGAGCAGGACCTTATATGGTAAATTCAATAGGCAAGCAATCATCAGGAATCATAGACTACTATAAGCTGGTGCCGTTTAAAAAATTCATATTGGGTGAGCCGTATATTAAAAATATAGATTTGCGTTTTTACCAAAACGAAGACAGCCTTGTCAAGGCTCTTACTGAGAAGGAAGTGGCGGGAGGAGGCTCCATTGCCCCCGCCAACGCAAAGATTCTAAAAGAAAAAAATTATCAGGTGGAATCTTCCGTTCTTCCGAGAGTATTCGGACTCTTTTTTAATCAAAATCAGAACCAACTTTTTATCGACAAAACCATCATTCAGTCCATTGATCAGGCAATAGACAAAGATAGAATTGTCCGCGAAGTGCTTTTGGGATATGGAATCGCAATTGATAGCCCGATACCGCCAAACATGATAAAAAACTATAAATCGGGGAGCGAGGCTAATATTTTAATTTCACGCCAAGATTTATTGCAAAAAGTGCGAAACGATCTGTCCAAAGATGGCTGGAAAACTGGCCCGGACGGATTTTTAGAAAAAACAACAACCGAGAAAAAGAAGAAGGTATCAAAAAAATTGGAGTTTTCTATTTCAACGAGCAATGCAGAGGAACTTGCAAAAATTGCCGAACTGATAAAACAAGATCTGGCAGACATCGGCATCAAGGTCGAACTGAAAACCTTTGAAACCGGAAATTTGAATCAAAATGTGATTCGTCCGCGTAAATATGACGCTCTTCTATTCGGGGAAATTATAAATCATGAGTCTGATCTTTTCGCTTTTTGGCACTCCTCGCAGAGAAACGACCCGGGACTTAATGTAGCTATGTATACCAGCGCAAAAGTGGATAAGATTTTAGAAGAGGCGCCTATAACGATTGATGAAGAATCTAGAGTGAAAAAATACCTCCAGTTTGAAGAAGAGATAAAAAAAGACATGCCGGCGATTTTCTTATACAGCCCCGATTTCATCTACGTAGCGGCAAAAAATCTCAAACAACTTAGAATGGACCGTATTGTTTCACCCTCAGACCGTTATTTAAATGCATACTCATGGTATATTCAAACAGAAAATGTTTGGAAAATATTCGTTAAATAAAAAAATGACAAAAAAAACTAGATTATCTTTCAGCTCAGTAAGCAAAGACCTAAATGTTGAGCAGAGAATAGAGAATAAAATCCCAGATAGAAAAAGAACAATAAAAAGTTCGACTTATCAGTATTCAAAAAAAAGATATGGACAGGCTCGAAGATCTCCTTCATTTAACAGAAAAAGCCAATATCAAAATTTAAATAACGCAAAAATTTCTCCGCCCGAAGCTGGAGTAATTCGCGTCATACCACTGGGAGGAGTGGAAGAAATCGGCAAGAACATGACAGCCATTGAGATCGGAGAAGATATTATTGTCATTGACGCGGGCATGCATTTCTCCAATGAGGCCACGCCCGGAGTTGATTATGTCATTCCCAATACGACTTATCTTGAAGAACGCAAGGAAAAAATACGCGCGCTGATCATTACCCACGGACATTTGGACCACATCGGAGGCGCGCCTCTTGTCCTTTCGCGTATTGGCAATCCTCCAGTCTATTCCCGAAACCTTTCCATCCTGATGATGAGAAAGCGTCAGGCAGAATTTCCGCATTTGCCGCCGATGAAAGAAAATATCGTTGAGAAAGACGAAACGATAACCTGCGGGAAAATAAAAATAAGATTTTTCGGAGTGACTCACACCATTCCTGATTCAATGGGCATAATTATAGAAACGGAGCATGGGTGGATTGTCACTCCAGGAGACTACAAACTCGACCAAGTGGACGGAGTTGTTTCAGAGAAAGAAGAAAAGGAATATTCAATTTTTGACAAGGCAAAAGTGCTCCTCTTGATGACCGATTCAACAAATATTGAAAATGAAGGGTTTTCCCTGCCGGAAGTGAAGGTGCATCAAGGACTGGAAAATTTGATAAGAAAAGTGAACGGACGGATAATTATTGCCGCTTTCGCTTCGCATATCACCCGATTGGCTCACGTCGTAAAATTTGCCGAATCTCTGGGGAAAAAAATAGCGATTGACGGGCGTTCGATGAAAACAAATATTGAGGTAGCGATAGAAGCCGGGCTTTTTACACCCAAAAAGAGCACCATCATACCAATAGAGGAAATCAATAATTACCCGCCCAATAAAATCGTTATTCTGATGACTGGAGCTCAAGGCGAGGAATTCGCGTCCTTGAACCGCGCGGCCAATAAAACTCACACAAAATTTTCACTCCAAAAAGGAGACACAATAATACTTTCCGCATCTATCGTCCCGGGCAATGAACTTCAGGTTCAAAAAATGAAAGACGGGTTAACCAGGCAAGGCGTGCGCATAATAAGTTACCGCACGTCAGGCGAAGATTTTGTGCACGCAACGGGCCATGGAAATCAAGAAGATATAAAGTGGCTCCACCGAAAAACCCATCCAAAATTCTTCATACCGATTCACGGCTGGCATTCAATGCTTGTGCGACACAAAGAATTGGCGCTCGAGCTCGGTATGTCCGAAGAGAATATTGTTGTCCCAGACAATGGCTCAATAATAGAAATTTCCAAAGATGGTCAAAAAATATCAATGCGGAAGGAAAAAGCGCCGGCGGGGCTGATGATGGTGGATGGATCTTCGGTCGGAGATGCGCAGGATGTCGTTATTCGCGACCGTGTTATGCTCGCGCAGGATGGAATGTTTGTCATCATCGCGCTGATAGATCAGAAAACTGGAAAACTGAAAAAATCCCCAGATTTGATTTCTCGCGGATTCGTGTATCTGAAAGAAAATCAGGAGCTTCTGCGCCAAGTCCGAATCATTATTAAAAAATCAGTGGAAGACAGCGCGACAAAAACTAACCCCATAGACTTTGACTATATCAAAGCGCAGTTGGGAGAAACAATTTCAAAGTTCTTATACCAAAAAACCGAAAAAAGGCCTCTGGTCATACCGGTGATATTGAGTGTGTAGAATAAAATGAATCATCATAGAAAAATAACATATCTGGCGGGTTTTATTCTTTCTCTAGCAATTGCCTTGACCGCTTATATCAATTCAAGTTTTCTGGCTTCTTTTGTAGGCGAAAAATTCGTCGGTCTGGTTTATACCTTTGCTTCTCTCACTTCTATCTTGGCGCTCTCTTTGACTCCTGCTTTATTTAGAAAAATGGGCGGATATAAATTCTTGCTCTCTGTCACCCTGCTCAATATTCTTTCTCTTTTCGCCCTGGTGCTAGTCAAGAATGCTTGGAGTGCCGCTTTTATATTTATCATTTACTTTTCTCTAAACGTCTTGATTTTTTTCTCTATGGACGAACTGCTCAAAATATTTTCCAAGAATTCAACCACTGGAAAAATCAGAGGAGCTTACCTTTCGATCTGCAGTTCGGCTTGGATCATAGCGCAACTTGCGTTCGGCGTTATTTTGGGAGAATTTCCTTTAAAAACTGTCTATCTGGCGAGCTTAATAATAATGCTGGTGTTTTTCACTTTGGCTTATTTCCATTTTGGAAATATTTTAGACCCAAAATATGACCGGATGAGTGTAAAAAAATATCTAAAGGAATTTTTAAAAAACAAAAATTTATTCCGCGCCTATGGCTTAAATTTTTTAATTCAATTTTTCTACTCTTGGATGGTGATCTACACGCCAATTTATTTATCTCTACACCTAGGTTTTACTTGGAAGGAAATCGGCCTTATCTTCGCTATTATGCTTCTCCCTTTTGTACTCATCCCATTCCGCTTGGGCCAATATGCGGATAAAATCGGCGAAAGAAAAATGCTGATGTTCGGTTTTGCCGTAGCTTCCATCGGCACTTTGTCTCTCTTCTTCATTAAACAACATTCGTTATGGATTTGGGCTCTGTTTTTATTTACCACTCGGGTCGGCGCCGCTACAATTGAAGTGATGAGTGATGCTTATTTTTTCAAACATATAAAACCGGAAAATGAAGAATTCGTGGGAACTTACCGCAGTGCCTCCCCTGTTGCTTATATTCTTGGTCCCTTTTTTGCTTTCATTGTTTTTACTTTTGTTCCGTCCTTTGGTTTCCTGTATTTAATTCTAGGCGCACTGATGCTTTCTGGAATTTATCTTTCTTCCACCATCAAGAAAAGCGATGTTTAATTATCCTTGGCGGCTTCTAGGGTGACGGAAACATTCTTTTCAACCCCCTTGCTCAGAATTTTTAGTTTCACTATTTGACCGACATTTTTACCTCGAATGACAGAAGCGAGACTTGTTTTCTCGTCTAATTTTACTCCATCAATTTCCAGAACGATGTCATTTTCCACAATACCGGCTTTATCCGCAGGACTGCCCGGAATAACCGCAAGCTCATTCGCATTCGTTCCGGCTTTTACCAACACCCCGTAATCCACTGTCAAATTATTTTTTTCTTTCATTGCCGAATTGACAACCGTATAACGGATGCCTAAATAAGGACGAACAATTTTACCAGTGGCTTTCACCGATTCAATCGCGCCTTTAACGCTATTGATAGGCAAAGCAAAGCCGATATTTTGGGACCCCTGCGCGACAGCGACATTAACGCCAATCACCTTGCCGGAAAGATCAAGCAACGGCCCGCCAGAATTACCCGGATTAATCGCCGCATCTGTTTGAATAACCTGATCCAGCACTTCTGTATTTCCATAAGAGGTGCCAGCCGTTATTGAACGCGCCAGCCCAGAAACAACTCCCACGGAAACGGTATTTCTAAATTCACCCAAAGCATTGCCGATCGCAATAACATTCTGTCCTATTTCAAGTTTATCGGAATTACCCAAGGACAAATATGGAAAGCCTTGCCCTTCGATTCTTATCAGAGCAATATCCAAAACCGGATCGCGGGCTATAACTTTGGCTATATGTTTCTTGCCGTCATTAGTAAAAACAGTATATTCAACATCCTTTTGATCAACCACATGCTTATTAGTAACAATCAAACCGTCGCTGGACACAAAAAACCCCGACCCCCCGCCAATTTGTTTTTTCTCTGTCCCATTTTGGCGGTATTGCGGAACATTAAAATTAAAACCTGGGAATAAATCTCCAAACGGGTTAGTCGGTTGATTCGGGTCAATATAGGTTTCATATTTTGGAACTTCTTTAGAAATAATTATAGACACAACAGCCGGATTCGTTTTTTTCACCGCATCCACCACAAAGCGCTCTTGGGTAAAAATCGTTTGCTTCTCTAAAATCTTTTCGGTCACTTTTTCCGGTCTATTTTGATCTTGCGTCTCTTGCAAATATTCTTTGGCAAAATATCCGAAAATATCAGCTCGGAAGCGCCAGACAATACCTAGACCGACCGCGATAATTATAAGCAGAGACACTAAGCTGGTTAAAAACGCAGTCACAAAATTTTTATTCGCAAAAACTTTTTTAATAAATTTTATTATGTCTATTTCTAGCATATATAGATTATATTTATCTTTTTATTTTTAGCAAGCGATTTTTGTAAATTTTTTCTTGATAAGGTTTCAAACGCGCTATTTTTACTATTATACCTTTTTTTTTCAAGTCTTTTTTAAGGTTCTTGACATAGGCTTTTTGATCATATCCTAGAGCAATAATATTCGGGCGCTCTTTTATAATATGCGGAAGATGATTTTGGATACCAGCTAAAATAACTTTATTGACTAAATTGGATCTTTTAATGAATCTTTGGATTAAAGTTAGTCTCTCTTTTTCATTTAAAACTGGATATTTCCCTTTTATCTTTAAAACATTTTTATCCCGCGCCACGGAAACAATTAAAAATGAATCTTTCGCGAGATTTTTCGCCTGCCTGAAAAAATCAAGGTGGCCTTTGTGCAAACCATCAAAAGTCCCAAAGGCCATAATCCTTGATGCTGATTTTTTTTTAAACAATTTTTTCTTCACTAATAAATTTAAAAATTTTTTATTTCAAGGTAATACTCTCTAGCACCACGGCAGTGATTGGCCGATCAGAAGGCGCCCCGGTGGTCGGAGTATTTTCGATTTTTGCCACGATATCCATTCCGGAGACAACTTTTCCAAAAACGGTATGTTTGGCATCCAGAAAATTATTCGCAGCCGCGTTAATGAAAAACTGGCTCCCATTTGTATCTGAACCTGAATTTGCCATCGCAATCGTTCCTTTATCATTTTTATTTCCCGCGTTTATTTCATCCGCAAAACTATACCCCGGACCTCCGGTGCCCCAAAGAGCCATTTTAGAATCATCTTTGGTTAAAGGATCCCCTGCTTGAATCATAAAATCTTTGATCACCCGGTGAAATTTAACTCCGTCGTAAAAACCTTCTTGCGCCAGCTTGATAAAATTAGCCACCGTATTTGGAGCCTGTTTTTCAAAAAATTCAATGGTGATACTCCCCATATTTGTCTTTAATGTTGCGTTCATAACTTTTTTCTCTCCATCATTGTCATTATTATTTGTAAAAAACCAAAGACCGAAAACAATCACAATGACAACCCCAACAATAATATATTTTTTCATCTTTCTATCTTATCACCCCGACTTGGAGTTTGTCAAAAATGCGTATAACTCTCATTTCAGAACCCACTATGCCCCCGATTACAAAATACCTCAATACTATTTATCCACAGGGTCACCCTTGAAGGATAACTAAACAGGGGGAAAAAGATATCAGAAACTTTTCTTTCATCTTTTTCTCTCTAAATAATTATGGATAAATAAGATATAATCTTTATACAAGGGAATAAATTTTTTCAAAGACTTATAAAAAAAATTGTTTTCATCTGCTCAAGTTTTTTAAGAATGAAGTCCTTGGACATATTGTTTTAAAGACTTTTCGCGCAAACGACGAAATTTCGCGGTGTCAAGATATTCTTTCCACGCCCGAACCTTAAACCTTGTAAAATCAAATAGCTCCCCTTCAATAAGCTTGCCTGTTTTAGCCACTTCGTATTTCAAAAGCGGGGATGCCACGGTTAAATCAACTAGGTCAATTTTATCTTCATTCATCCCGTATTTCTTTGCTAACCGCCCACAGATTTTCGCTCTTTTTGAAATAGAAAGAGGCACGCTATTAAGCGCGGCAAAATCAAAATCAGAACGACTGGTCGCTCGGCCTTTTGTTTGGGAACCAAAAGAAATAATTAATGGTTTTTTCATAACACAGATACTATAACATTTTTGCTCTGAATTAGGAAATTCCAAATAAAAGACTTATATAATAGTAAGTGAAAACTCATAAAAGAAAAGATTCCTGACACCTTTTCTTCAAAAATTCTTGTTTAAATTATAACATTCAACAGGAAAACAAAATCATCTTTCTTGAAAGAATGGTTTTTTATAAACGCAAGATTGTGAAAGTGGTGGTGGCGTACCGCATCCTGATGGTGGGGTAGATATTATTGTTGAACATGTTTGGGTGCCACTTGAAGTACAAGCATTCCAAAAAGAGCAGGTGTAGGTGCAGGCAATTGGTGCTGACGCAATGACGGTAACCGTCACCGGACTGGAGCAGTTGTTGTTTATATCGTCTAATTCAGGCTTAACTGCTCCCGGCGATGGGTAATCAGCGCAAGCGCGGATGTCGTAAGTACCCGGATTATTGAAAGTCAACATATCGGCGGAATGGCGCAGGGAAAATTGAACAGAAGTATTAGCATCAGCGGAAAGAGAACTAACAGACGGCCAACCAGAACCGGTGGGGGTTAAATCAGTATAACTAGTGGATGAAGTGGGTTTGTATTGGAAACGCGTGGTAAAAGTTCCGGCTGAAGCTCCGCCAACATTAGAGATAGTGGAACCTAAAAGCATAGTCGCTGACCCAACATAGAAAGTATTCGTTATTCCCGTATTCGTTCCACTTCTAAATGTCGCGGTCGGAATGCCAGCGGTAAGGTCGGGAAGCAAGGGGATAACATCAATTCTCACCGGACTGGAGCAGTTGTTCTTTTCATTAGATTCAGCGATTTCTCCGATCAGATCGGCGCAAGCGCGGATATAATATGTATTCACTACGCCAAGACCGATAGAATAAGGAGTATCTTCATCAGTGTCAGTGGTAGTGCTGGAACCAGCGGAAATGGGATACATATATCGAACGATAAGAGAGGTGTAATCAGCATCCGTGGCTATCGTCGGATCCGTTCTGGTATATTGAAGAGTCGCGGTGACATAATCGCCGGGTGTTCCCGCTCCGCCTCTATTTCTGATAGTTGATGGCAGTCTTATGCTTGACCCAACATAGAAAGTGTTTGGCTGACCGGTGAGAGCAGTTCCAGTGTTAAATGTCGCGATCGGAGTGTCAGCGGTGAGGTCGGGAAAAGGTGAAGCGTTAACGGTAACAGTAAATGTTGTTCGGTGAGTAAACGGTCCCGGATAACCGACGATTGTCACGGTGTAGGTTCCCGGAGTGGTGGTTAGCAAGCTCGTAACACTGATATTGCTTGTAAAAGTGGGAGTGCCCGCTTGCGGCGAGAGTGAAACGGTCAAACCATTTATAGTTAGGCTAGTTGCGCTGCCACCTCCATATACCACCGAACCGGCTCCGGATATGCTTGCTATCGCCAAAGAAACCGTAGGGATAATGGTTACCACAACAGGAACACAGTTGCCGACGCCATTCCACTGCATTCCATCCGGAATTGTCTCTTGATAACCATCTATGTTATCACATGCATCGGGCAGAGGCGGAGGGGGTGGAGGAGCTTGAGCGATAACGATAAAAGGAATAAAACTCAAAAAAGCGACAATGATTAAGAAAATTTTAAAGTTTTTTAGGTGTATCTTTTTCATTTCATTTTCTCAATTATGGACTCACTGAATTGGCAGATACTGACGATGAACCGCTCTCCCCCGCGGTAATAGTGACATTGCTTGGTTGGGAAAGAGAGTAATCGGAGGCGGCACAATTATTGATAGTATAATTCCCTATGATCTCTGCGGGCCGAAAAGTGATAGAGCTACTATCTGTCGATGACACATAGAGTTGTCCATTAGTTTCAAAACCGGGGATATAAGCTCCTAAATTATTATAATGGCAGGCAGTTGCACCAACTGTATTTGAAGTGCAGAAATAACTACCTGAAATTGCGCCACCTGAACAGTTTCCGGCAGGACAGAATCCGTTAATGACAGATTGTTGGGTTGCGGAAGGCTCGCTTAAAAATTTGGCATAGTTGAATATTAGTCGAAACCATCTCTGTTGGGCAATTTCTATAAATGGCGCTGCTAGGATAGTCGCTGAAGGATTATTAATGAGGTTACTTTTCGCGTTTGCTCCACCATCTCGGATCACTTTGATTGGATCATAAACAGAAAATGACCGCCCTGCGAGAGTATAAGATAGAGGGGGTAGTTTTGCGAGATATATGTAAGTAGCATCATAACCAGGGTGGGTATACGCAATCCAATTTTCCTGACAGGTATTTTGGGCAACGACTGGGGTGGCGACGGTAAAAATGATCCACGAATAATTAACCCATGTATTTGGTTTAAAGGTCCCAGAAGCGTCCCCCTTAAAAGCTATATAGTATGTCCCGGGAGTTGAGGGTGCCAAAAAAGTCGTTGAACCGCCATTTATAATATTCTTAGGATATGAAAGGCTTTCTACCTGATTTAATATAGTATCATAGTTCATACCACTTATTTCATTGGGACTGATATCAGCCACAAGTGTGTTCTCTGGATTGATGTTACTACAATTAGTTCTGTAGAAACTTCCTGAAGCTATAATTGATTCCCCAGGAGCATAAGTTGTTTTATTTAAACCGATATTAAAAGTGTAATAAGTTCCAGCAAGATCAACCTGAAAAGAGTCTGCCTTCGCGCTCCCTGCCGGCAATAAAATCAGAAAAGCGACGACAAAAAGTAAAATTTTAAAGTTTTTAAGATTCATTTTGATTTTTCTTGTGGCGAAAATAAGCCGCCAGAATAATAATGAGAAGAATTAACAACGCAAGAATCATGTAAATTCCGCCGGAAGCAGAAGAAGGCGGCACTGATGTAGCCGAACTGGTGATCGCAAACTCTCGGGAAGCGATGACGGCGCCGGAAGCGTCTTTCAAAGTTACGAACGCTTTGGGATTAAGACAATTCTCCTTGATAGGCACTTTCAAATCTATATTTTGATTGTTCTGGTCAAGCGTCTGTCTCAATGTATCGGCGCAGGCTAACGCGTCAGAATTAAATATTGACAACTCCAAAGCCGCGCCAGAAAGCGCCGTACCCTGTCCTGCCCGCGAGCCGGGAAAACCATCGGCGCTCGGCGACCACAAAAAAGAAATACCGGCTGTCTCGCCTTTTTTATAATAATCCTTGTCCAAAAGAACATTTTGAATCGTCGCGCTGGCGCCTCGCAGAACATAATGGAAAACAACCGAGTTTGAGGATAGATTGGCTACCTTATCCGTTAAGGTCAGCTTGACATCATACGCTTGCGGTTTAGCCGCTTTTGGCAGAGTGAGCGTAAGTTTATTATTGCCGGATTTCAAAGTTACATCTTCAGCGCTCCCACCAACTTGCTCCACCTTTTCTCCAAATACTGTTCTGTGATGAGTTTCAAAAACGGGGGTTACGGTAATGGCATTGTTGCCAGAATTCAAGACAGTGCAAGTAACGATCAGATTTTCATTTGCGCTTATGTCAACACCTTGAGATAGCGTGTAACGCGGACTGTTTTTCTCGCCTTCAACTTGCAGAAAACAAGTCGTCGGTGAAATTAGCAAACCGCCTTTGACACTTTTCAGTTCCGCGGCGCCGGCGCGGCCGATGCCAAGGGGCAAGCCGTCGGAATTTTGAGCAAAAACATACAGTTCAAATTTTCCGGACAAGTTGCTTGGCGCCTGATATAATATTTCTTTGTGAATCTGACTGTTCTCTCCTAGATTGACAACTTCGCTATAGACTTTCTCGTCATATAACACTGCCTCGCTTTCAGTAGATTTCACCAGCCGGACGCTGTATCTTATCCCCGCCTGCGCGCCTTCGCGATTGGCGATATCAAAAGACAAGACGAAGTCGCGGTCTTTTTGCGAAACGATTTTCGCTTCATAAATATTGACAGTGGCGACGACAACCGCCTGATTGGAGGCAGGGGCAGTTTGGTCAGTCTGCGCATTCACACTGGCCGGAACCAACGCCAAAAAGAGGGAGAACACTGTCACTGACGTAACAATCAAAAAATCAAAAAATAATTTTTTTCTATTCTTAATTTTCATCATTATTGTGTATATTATACACCAAAGGATTAAAAAACACTATATGTGGATAACCCCCTCCCACTAATCTTCCTTCTTATAAAAATGCGCCACCAGCCAAAAAAGGATGGGGAGACAAAATTCATACTTATTTTTTATTCAGGCAAAACGCAAGCAGTTTTTTCGGCTAATTGCGCAAGCGGAATTGCCCCGGTGAGTCTTGACCCATCGGCAAATTCCCAAGTCGGATAGCCTTTGATATTTTTATCTTGGCAAACTTGCAACTGCCCCTGACCATCGGTTGTGGAACACTCAACATACGGAAGCAACTTTTGAGAGGAACCAAACATCTTTTTCTGCGCTTGGCAATATTTGCACCAGAAAGTGCCGTAAAAGACGGCGCCTTTATCCTTTAGACATTGGGCAAAAGCGTCATATTTGCCCGGACCGGCGGGAATCGTATTCCCTCGAAGTATTATAGTTACAATCACTCCCAAAATTAAAAGGCCGAGCACCGAAAGAAAAATTTTTAGATTGTTGTTCATGACTAATTTTTAAGGAGTGCAACGACTATAAAAGTAGTCACCCTGTTAAATGCCATACGGTATAAAACTCCTAAATTATTTTTCTAATACTATTATAATACACCTTTTCTCCCGTATGGCAAATTTTGCTTTGCAAAATTTATTTAACAGGGTAGGGAAAATCATATTCGCTCTGCTCATTGATTTTCACCTAAATCTTTGGCAAAAAAACAATCAGTCCGACAATAATAGCCGTGAAGACAGACAGCAAGACTGCCGCCGCAGCCACATCCTTTGTATCCCGAGCGTAAGGGTGATATTCGGGAGAAGTTAAATCTATATCTATCTCTAAGGCCGTATTCAGCGTTTCGGTAACAAAAACAAAACCGATGGCAAAAATCAGCGCAATCCATTCCAAACTGGAAACTTTTAAGTAGAATCCGAAAACTATCACAATCAAGGCTGAAACTGTATGAATAAATAAATGCCTGGTTGTTTTAGAAACAACATACAAGCCCCGAAAGGCGTTCAAAAATTTTTCGCTGTATTTCACTTCCCGCCACGCTTTTTTCTCTTTTTTAGGATCCATGTGTCTATGATATCACAAAATTGTGGAAAAAGATTCCTGCTTGGAGACGTCGGACGTCTCCAAGCTTAGAAATTTGATTAAAGGTCTTCTTTGTATTATTGTAACTAGATTGCGGGTTCGTCTAAAGGTAGGACACATCCCTCTGGAGGATGGTATTGGGGTTCGAGTCCCTGACCCGCAGCACTTCTTCGCCTTCGCCGGACTTAGGCTCATCAGTGCCTGCGGCCGGCAATACAACAAGCGAAGAAGTCACTGAGGAGTGAAACGACGAAGTGCAAAGTGTATAATGTATTTATGTATTTCACTTTTGAGTATAGTTATTTACATTATGTACGAAACACATCATTTATAGGTTAAGACTTATTAATAAACAGTGGAATCAATTACTAAATTTTCCGATTTAAATAGTTTGGTGTTACAACTGACCTTGCGACCGCTTTGAATGTGGATAGAGTGTATATTAGCAACATTGAAAATGGTCGAATGAACCCTACTCTTTCGACTTTGGAAAAGATCGCTGGGGCGTTAGGGATTTCCAGTAGCGAACTTTTGAAATAAATTTATGAAATTTTTTAGAAACGAAATTGTTAAAAAGTTTTTTCTCACTATAGGATGTCTTTTGATAATTTTTATTGCATGGCAAGGACTGAAAAAAGTACCTATGGAGGGAGACTGGCAGGAACAATTGAAAGTAATTTCAACGGCAGAATTTAACGGGGATTGGGTTACAGTAAAAAATGTACGAAATTTTCGGTATTATCCAACTGAGAAAGACATGCATCCAGCTTATTACAATAAAACATATAATCTCACCCAAGTAAAAAAGGTATGGTATGTGACGGAGCCATTCAATGAAAATCAATCAGCCGCTCATACTTTCGTTTCTTTTGAATTTAATAACGGGGACTTTTTAGCCATCAGCATCGAGGCACGTAAAACTAAAGACCAAATTTACAGTATTTGGAAAGGCATGTTACGCACTTATCCTCTTGTTTATATAGCCGCAGATGAGAGAGATGTTTTGCTTTTACGCGCCAACGTACGAAAAGATCGGGTCTATGTTTATCCGGTAAAATTAGAAAAGCCAGAAAATGGGAGATTAATCTTGGTAGATATGCTCACAAGAATGAATGAGTTAGTGTCTACTAAACCAGCTTGGTATAACACTCTTTTTGCAAATTGCACCTCAAGCATTGCCAAGCATGTAAATAAAATCACCCCGGGTCGCATTTCTATCTTTTCTTGGCAGTTATGGTTGACTGCTTCAGCCGATGAACTGGCTCTAGAGCATAGACTTATAGACACTGATCTTCCCATTGAACAAGCTAGAGAAAAATACTCTGTAAACGAGGATTCCGAACGAGTGGGAGATATCCCTAATTATTCAACGCAGATTAGAAATTTTAAAGATTAATATATGGATTACTCTCGTGTTATAGCTGAAATTTTTAGTCAATTTACTGGGCCAAAATTTTTAATCAAGCTTTGGAATGGTAAGGTCTACGAATACGGCAGTGGTAAAACTGCATCATTCACTCTAGTTATAAATGATGAAAACACAGCTCGACGATTACTTGCTCAGGGTTCACTGGGATTTGGAGAGTCTTACATGGAGGGAAAATTAGATATTGAGGGGAACATAGAAGCGTATTTAAAGATGAGACATCAGTTCAAACATGTGCGGAAATCGATCCGGCTGGCTTTTGCAACTTTTCTTGCAAAAAGGAGTATGCCAAAAGATAGAAAAGATCAAATTGCGTATCACTATGACATTGGGAACGATTTTTTCCAGATGTTATTGGACCCACAAACGATGTCGTATTCATCTGGACTTTACGAAACAGCTTCTGAAGATTTGGGTGTAGCACAGGAAAGGAAGATAAAATTTCTAGCGTCTTGGCTTGATCTCAAGGAGAATTCATCCGTTCTCGATCTTGGTTGTGGCTGGGGTGGTTTTGCTACCTATGCTGCAGAAATTTGCAAATGGAATATAACAGGCTATTCATTAAGTAACGAACAACTAGATTATTGCCACAAGCTAATTAGTGAAAAAGGGTTAAATAAAAAAGTAAAATTTGAATATGGGGATATGCTCGAAAAATTACCTCCCACTACTTATGATGGAATTATCATGCTTGAATCTATTGAGCATGTTGGGCAGGATAGATTAAAACCATTTTTTACTGAACTCTCCAAAGCCTTAAAACCTAACGGCCATCTCGTTTTGCAACTTACTGGACGTTATACTTCAAAAAGAGTAGACAAATGGACACTAAAATATGTATTTCCGGGTGGCTATTTACCAGCGAAAGATGAATTAATGCAAGCGACTGAAGAAGCCGGGCTTGTCTGGGAAGAATTTAGAGACGATACTCCCGATTATATAAAAACAATGTCGGTGTGGATTAAAAATCTGGAGACAAATAAGGAAAAGATAGAGAATAAATTCGGGGTATCATTTTATAGACTATGGTACTTATGGATGCATGGGGCAAAAGTAAACTTTGAGACTAACTCCATGAATCTGTTTAGGGTGAGGATAAAGAAGCCAAACAAATTCTAGGAAATTTCTGACACTTTTTTCATAATGAGTTCTGCTGCATCGACGAAAGGATTTGATTCAGGGGTGATAATTGGCGTTAGCCCTTTTGGAAAAAGTTCTTCTTTATAAATCGGTTTGCCAAAAGTTACTTTGGCTTTATAGCGACCGCTCCAGACAGAAGCAAATGTCATATTTTCAATGCCAGTTATTTTTACAGGTACTACGGGTACTCCGGTAGCATAGGCGATGTAGCCTATACCACCCTTAGCCTTCTTTGTCTCACCTCCCCTTTCTTTACCTTTCGGGAACATACAGAAACTTTTTCCTTTTTTGACGAATTCAATATGTTTTTGCATTGAAATAGCATAATCCTTCAGACCGCCTGTCATTGGATAAGCTCCCATTAATCTAAAAAAAGTTCCTCCATATATCCACGTTTTCCAACCAATCTCTTGATAGAAATTTTTTTCTCGAGATCCGAATATAAAAGGTATATGTCGAGAAAAGAATGGAAAACAGGCTGATAAAAGTACTGGGTCCAAATGATTTATATGATTACTCGCAAGTATCATGTTTCCACCATTAAGTTCTGTATTTTCGAGACCCTTAATCTCCATTTTGGCAAATAAAAACATAACTAGTCTTACGGGAGCCCATGAGAGGTGTTGAAAAAAGGTCGGCATGAGCATAAGTGGTTGCGTTTTCATATATATAAATATAGCATGTAAGTACTGCTATAGAATAATATTAATCTGTGTAGTATAATTAAAATGGTCGAATAAGTTTAATAAAATTAAAAATCCTTAATTAATAATTATGAACACTCAAGTCGCGTTGTATTTTGTCAGTAATGTGTTGGCAACTTTGATCGTTGGCGGCAAATTTGCCACAAAAAGCGAAAAAGGTTTTAAGACCTTTGGCATAGCACTAATCATAGATGCTTTGGCTTTTGCTCTATGGACCGTTGGTTATCTTAATCAGACAATTCTGCTTGTAATGGTTACCGCGGGTGCGATTGCATTACTGGTATCGTTTCTTTTCTTTTTCAGAGCTTCGCTACATGAAGTATCGTCACAAACAAGGATGGGGCTTACTATCCTAGGCACAGTTGCTCTTCTTGCGATTTTTATTGTTGGCAGATATTCTCCAAATTATGCCTTCATTTCACCAGAAGGGTTTCTCTTCTTCAACTTAACCCCGTTTGTTCAGATGTTGTATATCTTTGCACTGATTATCGCAGCTGTTCCGGCTATGAATTTCGTGGCATCAAAATTTAACGGGGGATGCTCTGCCCTTGTTCGCTATGGATTTTTGGTGCAAGTGGCTGGAGGTATAATGCTTATCACTAGCACAGATGTCAACACTCTTTATGCTGCCGGTTGGATCATAGGAATTGTAAATCTTATCTTGTGGGTAACTCTCTTGTTTAGCAAAAAAGCCTGGCAGGGTATAAATTAAGTGAGATTTACACATGGTCAATGTGATTGCCGGTGTTTTGCACATTGGATTGTTTTGTTATGAAAATACTACTTACAGGAATAAATGGGAACCTTGGGCAAGAACTCTCAGATTGGTTTGTTCATCATAACGTTGAGGTAATTCCCTGTGTGAGGTTGGCGCGCAAAGAAGAAATACTCAGACATTTCCCAAAAGTTATAATAGCGGATCTCACCTCAGAGGATATTTCGTTTTCTGAAAGTATTGATTGCATTGTTCATTGTGCAGGTGTTGTGCATTTTCAAAGAGCTGGTAATCAAAACGAATCTATGATGCGTAAGATTGTCAACCTTGCCAAGTCGAAAAATATTCCTATATATCATGTAAGCACAGCATTTGTTTATAGACCGGATGGGAGTATGAATTTCAATAATTCATATGAGTCCGATAAATACAATGCTGAACGCGCACTTCTTGAGTCCGGAATTCCAAATGCCATATTTCGTCCTTCTGTTCTTGTTGGAAGCAGTAAAGATGGTGCTATCAGAAATTTCAACGGTTACTATTCAATCGTAGAAGCATTTTTAGGTGTGATCATGATGGCGCGGTCAAATAAAAGGATAATACGATTCCCTAAGATGAATGGAGAATCAAATATCGTGCCTGTTGATATTGCTGCCGATGTTATTGGTCGTAAAATTCTCGAAGGGCAACGAGGAACCGTGTATGTGACGAATTCTAACCCTCCCTCCTCAATGTGGACGCTTGGTGAGACTCTTGCTTTTTTCCATGCCAGTGGAGACATCAAAATTCTCGATATGACATTTGAAGAATTTGGCGCCATGGATCTCACTCCAGAAGAAGAACGTCTTTACATATTTTCTAAACACTTCAATCCTTATTGGTCCACAAAGTTCAGGTTTCCAGAAACAGTATGTCCTAATTTTGAAATCGATCATGCATATATGAGCAATATCCTAAATTATTTTCAGAAAATAAAAAATATTCATGCATGAAGATGTTATTTATTACAGTCAGTGTTGGGAGGATCCTTTAGTCATTCTAAGGGCGCTTTCAATAAACTCAGATGATGAAGTCTTATCTATTACTTCCGGAGGTGATAACAGTCTTGCGATACTCGACGCGGGGGCTTCTCGAGTTACATCGATTGATATAAACCCCGTACAGAATTACCTCCTAGAGCTGAAGTATAAGGCGACCCGAACACTTTCTTATGATGAATATCTGGAATTTCTAGGGATTAGAGATTCGGGTAGGAGGATATATTTTTTTGAAAAGATAAGACCAGAACTTTCAAGACAAGCTCGAGATTGGTGGTTAGACCATAAGGAATTGATTCCGGTGGGAATTATACATTGCGGACGATTTGATAAATATGTGCGATTCTTCGCACGACATGTCATACCATTTATCCATAGGAGACGGACTACCCAAAATTTCTTGGCGACAGTGAGCCTGAAAGATCAGTGGAAATTTTATAGTGAGGTATGGAATTCTCGCTTATGGAAATTCATGTTTGGATTCGCCACAAAAAAGCAATCATTGACGAGAGCCCGCCACAGTGGAATGTTCGCACAAGCTGATAATGCGCCAACATCTGGGGAATATGTAAGACGTCTAGAGAAAAACGTCGCCTCTGTACCGATCCGTGACAATTATTTTATGCATTACAGCTTGAACGGAAACTATTTATCGTACCTACCTTTTTATGCGCAGGAGGGAAATTATAAAAAATTGAGAGAGATATGTATTAAAGATAATTCCAGACTCGTGTGTGTATCTGAAAATCTTTTCGCATATTTGCGAACAATTTCAGACAATACCATTACGAAATTCAATCTGTCTGACATTTTTGAGGCACTTTCTTTGGAAGAGAATGACAAAATATGGGACGAGATTGTGCGCACGGCAAAATCAGGAGCAAGGGTTGTATATTGGAATAACTTAGTCAAAAGAACTTATCCTGAATACCTATCAAAACACATAAAATCTGACGAGATATTACAGAATGAGCTAAGAAAACAAGACAGAGTATATTTCTATGATAAGGTTTACACACACACGATAATTAAATGATTAGATCTATTACACACATTTCAAGGAGATTTTATGCTTATCAAAATGAGCGATTTCCACTTATCTTACTGTCTCTGAGTCTTTTTCCGGTAACGCTTAGCTCGGCCGCTGTTGTGTCGAAATTTACAATCATGGGTATCGTCCTAGGCTTCATTGCCTCACTTGCCTATATTTTTCATATTCGAGTAAATGATGAGGAGCGAGACTTTGAGCATGATACGGCTCATCATGCGACACGACCCTTACAACAAGGCATCATCACATTAAACGAGCTCAAGATCATAAATACTATTGCAATTTGTTCAATGGCTTTAATTGCTGTTTTATCCGGACTCGAAGCTACTTTCATAGCCCTGATCATGATTATTTATTCGTACTTTGCTAGGCATGACTTTTTCTATAAAGAAAAGATTCGCAGGCATTTTTTTATATACAACTTGGTCCATATAATACAAATTCTTTTATTGCAGATATTCGTTTATGCGATAATTGCCCACAGGATTCAATTTACCGAACTTCTTTTAGCTCACTTTCTCTTTACACTGACGGGCACTGCCATATTTGAGTTTGTTCGTAAATTGAAGATACCGGGCGAAGACGGTACGGGAATGGATACATACACACATCATCTCGGATTTAATAAATCCATGACAGTTTATTCCGTTCTGATTCTTCTAAATACAATATTATTCTTTTTTATCTCTGAAATGATTCGTCCTAGTATTATGATTTGGATATATTCTTCTGTCTCTATAATTATCGTCGGGTGTAGTATATGGGTTCATTGGATAAAAAAGGTCGGTGTGACAGACAAACTTATGCAGGGAATCTTTCTTCTGGTGTATGCCGTATATAACGTGAGTATTTACTTTTTTATTCATTAATATGGAAATAGGTGGCAAAGCAAAATCTCTTAAAATACTGACTTCGGCGGGATTCAACGTTCCTCGGTTTATTTCGTACAACGGGCAGTCTCCTTTATTGTTATCAATCTTAGATTCCAATTTTCACGGTGTTGAATACTTTGCTGTACGATCATCTGCTTTTGGCGAAGATTCTGCAAATAAGTCGTTTGCGGGACAATTTTATTCCGCTATTGGCGTAAAGAGAAAAGACATACCGCGTGAAATTGAAAAGGTCATATCCTCCTATAAAGGCCGCGAAGGCTCAGTCATTATTCAAGAGTTCCTTCCGTGCGAATCGTCAGGAGTCATGTTCACTGAGGTAGATTCCAATAAGATTGTTATTAACTCGACTCTTGGCTTATGTTCAACGGTAGTCAATGGCGAATCCTGTGATGAGTATATTTCTGATAGATCAGGATTAATTATTAGAAAGACGATTTGTGAGAAAAATGCACTCTTTTTTCAAGACGGTTCTTGTGCTCGAGTAAAGAAGGCTGGAGAGTCGCTCTCGTTCCAACAAATTAAGCAGCTTGCACGGATTGCGATAAAAATACAGAGGTTATTTGGGGCACCACAGGATGTTGAATGGGCATTTAAAGACGGAAGATTGTTTATTCTCCAGTCCCGTCCAATAACCAAGGTGCCTATAATTACTGAAACCGAATATTATGACAGTGCAAATATTGCAGAAAGTTACTCCGGCATTGTCTTACCGCTCACATTCTCATTTGCGGAAATGGTATATTCTTGCGTTTATAAAGATCTTCTTCGTAAATCAGGTGTTCCTCAAAAAAAATTAGAAAAACATTCAAGCATTTTCGATAATCTGCTGGGCACTTTTTATGGGCGCATGTATTACAACATGAATAATTGGTACAGAATGGCGGAATTTGTGCCGGGATATCGACGGAATAAACAAAATTTCGAATCGATGATAACAAGTAATATAAAGGCTGAAATAGGAAAGATAATAAGTCCTTCGATTGTATTGCGCATCGCTTATCCATTCCTTATCGGATTTAAGGTTCTCACATATGGCATTACATCGTGCTATTTTAAATCTTGCGTCATTAAAGAACTCAATTCATTGCGTCGAAATGATTTCAACTATCTTTCTTATGACGAATGCATAAAATCATTTGATGAAATTAATAATAAACTATTAAGGAAGTGGTATATCACAATCGAAAATGATTTCTTCGTTATGACCTATCTGGGTTTGCTTAAAAAGATACTTAGTGACAACGAGATTCAGCGTGTGCTTACATTTTCAAGCAAAGCTACAGAGCAAGTGGATGCCCTGGCGTCGCTTAGTCAAAAAATGACTAAGGTCGATACTTTATGGAGTGCTGTACAAGAAGGAGATGTTAAAACATTTGACAGCGAGATCTTGAATCATAATGGTATCAAATCAGAGTTAGAAACATATATGCATACATTCGGAGGAAGGTTTGCGAACGAGCTCAAGCTTGAGTCTAAAGGTATCGATGAAGACAGTTCGAAGCTACTCTCTGTTTTAAAATTATATCATTCATATGGAACACGTGCTCTTGCCGATAAACAATCAGCAAATAAACCTCTTTCACTGGGTCTCAAAAAAAGGTTTATTTTAAATAAATTTAAGAAATATGCGTCACAACGTGAAGAATTTCGTCTTTTGAGATCAAATACTTTTGCTATGGCACGTAAATTGTTTCGCCGAATTGGAAATATTTTTGTAACGGAAAACATATTGAACTCCACCGACGATATATTTTATTTGACTCTAGAGGAAATATTGAACAAAAATAAATTTGTTAGTGAATACAAGAGCTTAGTTGAACAGAGAAAAGACAAATATAAATCTTACAATGATATTACTCCACCCTCTCATTTTTCTACATCCAATAGGCAAGCTCCTAGGGTAGTTTTACCAGACATGCAAACTAGGGGAAATATTTCAGGACAGCCCGCCTCATCAGGAAAGATTACGGGAAGAATTCGAGTATTCCGTGAATTTTTCATACCTTCGCAAATCGATTTCGATATTCTCGTGACCTCTCATACGGATCCGGGTTGGACTCCGTTAATAGCTTTGTCAAAAGGGCTTATCATTGAACATGGCGGTATTCTATCTCATGCTTCTATCGTCGCACGCGAGTTAGGTATTCCTACGGTTATCGGCGTTGAAAATGCGACGACCTTCTTAAAAGATGGCGACATCGTCGAACTGGATGGTGCCAATGGTATAATTAAAGTACAAAAACATGAAAATAGATAAATTAGCCCCAAATACAATATCCGAAAACCTGCCAAAACTGCTAGAGAGTAAGTACGGTGGGCATAAGCATTTCGAGTATTTTATGAGTGATCTGGAAAGGTCAAGACTTTTTTGTTGTGAAAATTATAATACATCCACGCAATCATTCGCTGGGTATGATGGAGACAAGCTCATTGCTCATGTCTCGCTGATCAAGGATAAACGTTTAAACCAGCCCGAAGCCTTTTTTGGATTTATAGAGTTTCCTGACGATGCCGAATCTTTTAATCTGCTGTGGGATTCGCTCGTAAATGAAGCACGTTCACAAGGCATTTCTATTTTGAAGGGGCCGGTCAACGGAAGCGTGTGGCATCAATACAGATGCGTAACGAAAAGCGATGGGACTGATCCGTTTACCGCGGAGCCTATTTGCGAACCGTATTATTTCACGCATCTAGTCTCAAAGAAACCTTCAGCTGAAATACAATATTATTCTGCATACAGAGAGCCGTTCGATATTGTCCTCAGGCTGATAGATCGCAAGGCTCTCGAAAAAATGTCCGATCTCGGTTTTACCATGAATGAGGTAAAAGAGGTGACACCAGAATTGCTTCAAACAATAGCAAAAATTTCTCGATCGGTATTTTCTCAAAATTGGGGTTATACAGAACTTAATGAAAAAGAGTTTATTCAGTTGTATTCTCTGAATAAAATGTCAGCCCATTTGAATTCTTTATATGCCTTGTACAGAGGTGGTGAAATGATTGGATTTTGTAGTACATCAGAAGAAGACAAGAAAACACTTATATTAAAAACAATTTGCATCCTACCGAAATATCAAGGTCTTGGTCTTGGTAATGCTCTTGCTTATAAAATCCATCAGGACGCAAAGGAACGAGGATATACAAGAATAATCTATGCCCTTATGCGCGAAGGCAATAGTATAAAGAATTTTCCAAAAGAAGAAGCGGTAATATTTCGTCATTATGCCGCACTTGAATTTCAAATATGAAATTAACATTACTTATATTAACATCAGCATCTTTCATTTTAGGAGCCGAGTTTCTAAAAAGGAAATTTTCACTTCCCTCTGCTTTTACAAGGCGAGCTATACATATCGGTACCGCAATTGTTGCAGGCGTAGCACCAATCTTTGTAACTAAAGGAGAAATTTTTTGGGTGAGTATTATTTTCGCTATAATTCTATTCATTGGACGTGCTTATCATTTATTTTCCGCAATCCATTCTGTTGAACGTCATACATTTGGAGAAGTATATCTACCTTTGGGCGTGGCTTTTACTGCATTATTTTTCTTACCTCAAAATATACAGGCATTTCAATTTGGAATTTTTATAATGGGAATATCTGATGCAATTGGAGGACTAGTTGGAGAGAAATTCGGCAAACATCCCCTTAGTATATTTGGAAATAAAAAAACCATGGAAGGTTCTTTGGCTTTTTTTGTGGTTAGTCTAGTACTGACGGCTATATTTGCTCCACTAATTAGCTATAAACTTATTCTTGTACCTGCCATACTCACTTTAGTGGAACTTTGTTTTGTATATGGTCTGGACAATTTAGTCTTGCCAATCGTTGGTGCGTATTTGATTCAACTGCTTGTGTAAAGGGAGCCCCGCTCGCATCCCTCTCGTCCTTGCGAGCGGGGTTTTGCGCACACGCGAACGGGAGGGTGGGGACCAGTTATGTCCCTGTCAAATCATCATCTGTTGATAACTTTGTCGGATCAAAAACCCTTCGCTTTTTGAGATAGGTTGCTGAAAATTATGCATACTACTATTTTAGATAACTATCAAACCAAATAGCATGACAGGTGTATCCTGTTGGATTTTTCTGTAGGTAATCCTGATGATACGCTTCGGCTTTATAAAACTTACCAAGAGGTTCAAGCGTAGTGACGACGGGATCTTTCCAACGTTTTGATTTGTTTACGATCTCAATAAAATTTTCACCCTCCTTTTTCTCTTCTTCATTTTCATAGAAAATAGCGGACCGATAGGATGTTCCTCTATCGTTCCCTTGTTGGTTGAGTGTAGTTGGATTATGAATCTGAAAGAAAAAATCCAGAAGCTTTTTGTATGATGTTTTTGACGGATCATATTCTATCTCCACTGCCTCGGCATGACCCGGATGGTTTTCATAAGTCGGATTTTCGTTTGTTCCGCCAGCATAGCCGACTTCCGTGGCTACCACTCCGGGTTGAGTCCTGATTAAATTCTCAAGTCCCCAGAAACATCCTCCTGCAAGTACAATTTTCTTATTCATAATTTTTGTCGTCAAAGTTTTCAAAGCACACAGAATTCATACAATACCTTTTCCCTGTTTTTGTCGGTCCATCATCAAATACATGACCAAGATGTGAATTGCAAACCGAGCACACTGTCTCCACTTTTTTCATCCCCTGAGAAGTATCCTCAATATTTCTCACCGCTCCGGGCAGGGCTTCGTCAAAGCTCGGCCAGCCGGTACCCGAATCAAATTTTGCCTCCGCCTTAAAGAGAGGGTTGCCACACGCGGCACATTTGTAGAATCCGTCTTTATCGTGGCGAATAAGCTTTCCGGAAAAAGGAGCTTCAGTGCCTTTTTCACGCAAGACTTTATATTGTTCTGGTGTTAATTTCTTCTTGAACTCTTCTTCATTTTTAGGCATGTTGCTATTCATATATTTTATTTAACCAAACGTAAATGTAAAAGCTTGTAATCCCGCTTTCGGTACCACGATACGCAAAACATGTTTTCCATAATCTGTATCTTGGATAAGTGTATAAAGTGTTTCGTTTTTAATGACCACTTTTTTTATAAACACATCATCTTGATATATCTCTATCTCAATATCTCCAACTGATCCTGCGGTTATATAGACATTTTTCGCTTCGTAGTTAAAGACAATACTCCCCGCACTCTTGCTTTCAGCATATTCAGAAGTCATGTTCCATGTACCGCCAAGATAAAGTTTATTGAAAGAAAAAGTTGAAGGAATTGTGAGAGTTTGCTCACCCGCACGACCCGCAGTACCATTTGCAAGGTATTCATTTCTTGCCGATCCAAAATACACTTCGGGGCTTCTTACCTTGCCAGATTCCACAGATACGACATTCTCTGGCTTTGATATGTTTGAGGACACCTCTACATTCGTATTCAGTCTATCTGCCCGTTCTCTAAGAGCTTTTTGTATCGCAGTTTCTGTTTCGTTATATTGACCTTCTCCAGCATGGTCATAGACAATATAGCCATCAATATCTATCAAATATTTTCTCGGCCAATATTGGTTTTTGTAAGCTTGCCAAGTAGAAAAGTCATTATCAAGTACCACTGGATATTTTATACCGAAATCTTTTACGGCCTTTTCTACATTCTCTTGAACTTTTTCAAAAGAAAATTCTGGAGTGTGAAGACCGATAATAACAAGCCCTTCATCCTCATATTCTTTGTACCATTGGTTTAGATATGGCAAAGTGCGCTGGCAATTTATACAGCTATATGTCCAAATGTCTAATAACACAACTTTTTTGTCCTTAAATTCACTTATAGTTATGGGTAAATTACTTGTATTTATGAAACCATCGGGGGTACTTATGTCAGGTGCAAGGGCAAATTTTTTACTTTTCTCTTCCATACTTAAAAATTGTTCTTTATTTATTTTGGTCTCGTTTATAATTTCAGTATTTTCATCTGTGCTTCCAGTGTTATTTATACTCGCATCTTTTTTATCATTTTTTTCTAACAACTTTTGTTCAATTTTGGTTACATCTAAAAATCCTGCATCAAGGAGACTAATTTGAAGCTTTTTGTCATATCCAGAAATAATAGCGATGGCGACTAAAATAAAAACAACTCCAAATATCTTTTTGAACCATCCTCTCGGATCTGAAACCTTTCCAACTTTCGCCATAATTCGTTCACCCACAAGAGCAATAACGATAAGAGCAAGCGACAAGCCTAAAACATAAGTAAAAAGATAAATGATTCCCAAAAAGAATGATACGGGTAAGACTGTAGCTAGAATGACAAAGTATGTCGGACTGCAAGCAGAAAAAATAGGCCCGAGTGATGCACCGATAATTACATCTCCGGAGATACTATTCTTTTTATAGCCTTCTCCCAACACCTTATTTGATTTAAGAGAAATAGCATTTGCAAAGGAAAATTTCTCCCATAGATCAGGGAAAACCATGGTCAAACCAAATAAGAAAATAATTCCACCAGAAATCCACTTCCAAAAATCTTGAGGAATATCAATCAACAAGGAGCTTGCTTTAAGAAGTAGTGTGAATAATATGACCGAAATCCCAAGCGATGCCACGACTACAAAAAGCCTTCTCCTGCTCGGGGTAGTGTCTGTGATAGAGTGTCCTATTATCACAGGAAGGAGAGGCAGAATACACGGTGCAAGCACCGTGAGTATTCCTGCGATAAATGAAATCAGGAGAAGCAACATTTTATTTTACTTCTGATACGAGTGCCGAAAGAGTTGGGCTACCGCTCCATTTTTTAATAAGGTTTCCATCTTTATCAACTTGCACAAATGTATGCTGGTAAGTAACTCCATACTTTTGTTTGAGAGCAGTCGAGTTATCGTAATTTACATCAAGAATAGCTAAACTTGAAGGGATTTTTGAGAGATTAGCTTTGATATCCGCATCTACCGCTCTACAAGTCGGACACCAGCTCGCTCGAAAAAATAAAACTACATCATGAGTAGCGGAAGCGAGAGCCACTTTTTCTGGTGCGTACGCTTCGTATGACCCCGCCTTCATCATAGTGTCGCTCTTGTCCATCATACTTGTCTCGTCTTTCTTCATCATGCTATCCGTTTTAGTAGTGTCGGCTTTCATCATTGCATCCTTTTCTTCCATCGCCTTCTTCTCCATCATGGCTTTTTCTTCAGCCATCTTTTGATCCTCCGTGGCTTTCTGTTCCATTTGCTCTTTAGCCATCATTGCATCATTTTTTGCATTGTTGGATATATAGATTCCTCCAACAATCACCGCCAACACGATAACTCCAATAACTATTCCTATATTTTTGTTCATAAAATTTGTTAATTACTAACTTATAATGTTAATAAATAAAGTATATAAAATAACAAAACAAATGTAAAGGACACTTTACATTTGTTTTGTGGATAACTGTATTTTTAAAGATTTCTATCGCTCCAAAGACGAGTAGTGATTTTAACGATTATCATTACCACCAAGGCAATTACCAACCATGGATCAATAGAGTGCAAGTATCCCTGTATCACGATGCCAAGCATAAGAATCGCTGATCCACCGAGAAAGGCATTTCGTCCTGCAAGCGAACGGTTTACATCATCTCGTTCATCAAATACTTTTTCTTTAAGAATAAAGCTCGCAAACATACCAAAGAGAACCAAAAGAATAGCGAGCATTCCCATCACCATCATGTCAGGCATCCAAAAATGAAAGGGATTGAGAAGTAAAACTGCCAGAACAATCAGCGTGAGAGGAACTATTATTTCTTTTGTGATTTTATTTTTCATGGTTCAATTTTATTCACCATGACCCTGAGTTTTTATCGAAGGGTCATAGGAAATTTTAAAAATATGTTCGACCGGTAACTTAAAGAAGTCGGCGATCTTAAGGGCAAGTAATACGGATGGTGTATAATTTCCTTTTTCAATCGCAATGATTGTTTGGCGACTCACTTTTAGTTTTTCCGCAAGCTCCTCCTGCGTAATGCTTTTTTGAGTCCGTAATTTATTCACTTCATTTGAAATATATTCTTGCATGATTTGTAATGTAAGTTTACATAATCAAACCAAAATGTCAAACTGACTTTACATTATTCAAAAACAAATGAGCCGAAGTTTTGCAAAATCCTCTTCTTACAGAAGCTGTACACTTTTCGCTTTTTGAATACAAAACGCTCAAAGTCTTGCGAAAGTGTCCAACACTTTCTCACCCCCAAAAATAGTTTTGCCAAAACTTCGTCCGCATTGTTCCGCCATCTGCCCGAGACCTTGAGGGCAGAACACCAAAGAAAAATGTCCTTTCCTTTTTCGAGAAAAATTTCACCACCGCCATATCAGAGAAACAAGGAACATTTTTCTTTGGTGTTGCCGAATGAAATGAGGCAGTGGCGGGACGATTCATTCCACATCGGGATTTTGTTGGAAAAAAGTTCGGATTTTGTTCAGGAGGGACAGCCAAGAGTTTTTTCTTTACTTTTAAGTAAATTTGTAGTAAAATAGTTATATGCGGTATATATTTGCCATTATCGGTAGCGTCGTTGTGACTGTGACTCTAGTCGCATTTTTTTTTAATCTTAGGCAAATCGACGAGGAACGAGCGACCTTAACAATAAATCTAGAACAGCGCGCTTCCCTGCTGGCGGACAGTTTAAAAGAATCGGTTGAACCTTCGTATGCGAATTCTTCACAAGCTTCTCTGCAAACATCCCTGCAAAAAATTGTGAACCGGTTTGCCAATCGCGAACGACTAGCAGGAATTGCTTTGTATGATAATAAAGGAACGCTGATTGCCACTTCTTCCGGACTGCCAAAAACAATCATTGAAAACACGAAATCGGTTTCCGACGCGATGGACAGCAACAAGTCAGAAAGCGCTTTCTTTGACGCTGGCGGCGAGACGCGATATGTTTTTGTCGATCCGTTGCACAATGACACAAGCATTGTGGGAGCGCTGATGATTGTGCAAGACGCGGGATACATCAACACCAGCATCGGTGAAATTTGGAAAGGTAATTTGCTGCGACTAGGCATTCAAATAATAATTTTCTCCATTACTATTTTTATTATTCTCCGATTTTTTGTTTTTCGGCAAGTGGTGCGTCTGGTTGAGTCTGTAAAAAAAATTCGCATGGGAGGAAAAAATGAAACTTTTAAAGACACAGCTAAATATTCTTTTTTTAAACCCTTGGCGAAAGAAATTACTCATCTGGCGAATAGTTTGTTGCAAGCGCGTTCTTCCGCTAGCGAAGAAGCGCGGATGAGACTGGAAAAACTTGATACCCCCTGGACAGCCGAACGCCTAAAAGAATTTATTAAAGCGTATTTGAAAGATAGGAAAATATTTATTGTCTCAAATCAAGAACCGTATATTCATCAAAAAATAAAAAATGAAATTAAGTGTTCCGTCGTGCCAAGCGGTTTGAACACAGCGGTTAATTCGGTGATGGAAGCCTGCGGAGGAGTTTGGATCGCGCACGGAAGCGGAGATGCGGACAAGGAAACAGCTGATGAAAATGGAAAACTGCAAGTGCCGCCAAATGATCCTCATTACACCTTGAAGCGCGTTTGGCTTTCGGAAAAGGAATTTGGCGGACATTATCGATTTTCAGTAGAAGCGATGTATTCTCTATGTTTGATGACTTATACCCGTCCCGTATTTAAAAAAGCGGATTGGATGATGTATAAACAAATAAACAAGAAATTCGCCCAGACCCTGCTAGCAGAATTGAAAGATGTAGAAACGCCAATTGTTCTGATCCAAGATTATCATTTTGCTCTTTTGCCTCAAATGATAAAAGAGTCTCGTCCAGATGCGGAAGTAGGGATATTCTGGCATGTGCCTTGGCCCAGCCCGGAAGCATTTAGCGTGTGTCCTTGGCGAAAAGAAATTCTTAAAGGAATGCTGGGAGCGGACATTGTCGGATTTAATACCCAGCAATTTTGCAATAATTTTATTGACACCATCGGAAAGGAAGTGGAATCTCTCATCGATTTAGAAACTTTTTCCATCACCCGTGAAGACCATACTACCCATATTAAATCTTTCCCAATTAGTATTGCTTTTTCGGATGGCAAAGAAACTCAAGTGGAACAATCAGAATTTAACAATCTTGGAATAAGTATTTTAAAGAAACTTGGAATTCAAACCAAATATTTAGGAATAGGTGTTGATCGGCTTGATTATGCCAAAGGAATTCCGGAACGATTTGTGGGAATAGAACATTTTTTTGACGCGCATCCTGAGTATAAAGGAGAACTTACCTTTTTGCAGATCGCTTCTCCCCACCGTGAACATTTCAAGGACGTTCAACAGCAATATCAAGATTGGATTACCAAAGAAGCGGACAAAGTTAATCAGAAGTTTGGAACCAAAGAATGGAAACCAATTGTTTTAGAAACAACCCAATATAGTCAGAGAGATTTGTCAGCCCTATTTAAAATCGCTCATTTTTGTCTTATTACTTCCTTACACGATAGTATGAATCTTGTAGCTAAAGAATATGTGGCGATGCGAAATGATTCATTGGGCGTGCTTATTTTAAGCCAGTTTGCCGGAGCTTCGCGCCATCTGAAGGAAGCGCTGATTGTCAATCCGCACAATACGGAGGAAATCGGAACAGCAATTTTTACCGCTCTTTCAATGCCCACTTCCGAACAATATCGCCGGATGAACATTATGCGCACTATTATTAAAGATTACAATGTCTATCGCTGGGCGGCCGAATTTATTAAATCGGTAACAAGTTTGAACTAGTGTTTTAATTTTAGTCTTTTATTTTTTCAAAATAATCATTGATCAAACGTTTGCTTTTTCGATCTGTCATTTCTCGGGAAATCATTTCTCGGGAAGAAACATTTTTAGTAGAGGTGGTAACATATGTTTTATTTGTTACCTCAATATTACCCCGCCTACTCATAAGCATCGCCAGCCAATAATCTTCTAAATTACTGGGTGAATTTATTTTTTGCGACAAAAGAAAACTATTTTTTATAGTTTCTTGAATAAATTTTTTATCTCTGCCCCAAAAAGCCAAACTGGAACCCCACATCCAAAAAGCCATTTTCCGTTTCCTGGAAACACGTAAATGCCTGCTATACATATTATACAATTCGCCCAAAATTGCTCCTTTGAATTTTACCCAAGAACCGACTAAAACATTATTGTTGCTATTGAGCGTGTCGGTCATAACTTCCACCCAATTATTTTTAGCGAATGAATCCCCGTCAATGCAAATTATTATGTCTCCAGAAACATGATTAAACCCCTCTAATCGGGCATTTACGATTCCAGCATCTCCATTAAAAAGCACGACAGAGATAGGAAAACCACGCGCGATTTCTACAGTTTTGTCTACGCAATTATGCGCCAAAAGAACAATCTCATCAGGATGCTTAGTTTGATTTAAAACTGATTCAATGCATTGAGCAATATATTTTTCTTCATTGTGCGCAATAATCAGCACTGATATTTTCATAAAAAAAATTATTTGCTATTTTTGTGCTATAGCATAATTATGGTAAAAATTTATTTCTTCTTCTTGATAAGGCAGGCTTTGATAAAAGCGACAAAAAGCGGATGCGGATTCAGCGGTCGAGATTTTAATTCCGGATGAAATTGGGTACCCAAGAAAAATGGATGTTTCGTTCGTGGAAGTTCAGCAATTTCCATCAGCCGACCGTCGGGCGAAATACCGGAAAATACCAAGCCGGCTTTTTCTAATTTCTCTATATATTCCGGATTCACTTCATAGCGGTGGCGGTGGCGTTCGGAAATTTTAGACATACCATAAAAAACGGAAGCAAGGCTTCCGTTTTTTAGAATGGCGGGATAGGCGCCCAGACGCATCGTCGCGCCGAAATTTTTTTCTTTTAGATTCTTTTTTTGTTCGGGCATAATATCAACCACTGGAAAAGAAGTTTTTGGATTTATTTCAGTCGTGTGCGCATCTTTCATCAAAACCATATGCCGCGCAAATTCTATGACCGCAAGTTGCATCCCGTAGCACAAGCCAAAATAAGGAATTTTGTTCTCGCGGCAATATTTAATTACCGAGATTTTGCCTTCTATCCCCCGACTGCCGAAACCGCCGGGCACGATTATGCCATCAAACTGATCCAGACTGGTGAGAGCCTTAGGGTTCTTTTCAAATTCTTCTGAATCAATCCATTCAATAACCGGCTTGGCTCCATTAAAATATGCGGCGTGTTTGACCGCTTCAATCACGGAAATATAAGCGTCTGTGAGAAAAAAGCTTCCTGTTCCAAAATATTTTCCGACAATGGCAATTTTGACGGTTGTCCGTAAAGATTTAATTTTTTTCATTAAAGCTCTCCACTCTTTCAGATCTTGTTTTTTAGACCGCAGTCCAAGTTTTTTGAAAATAAAATCGCTTAAATGATCTTCCTCAAAATTTATAGGTATCTCATATATTGATTCCCTATCGGGAGCGGAAATTATACTCCCCTTTGCCAGTCCACACATAAACTCTAATTTCTCCTTGCGCTTGTCATCGATAGAAACCTCCGCCCGCGCCAGAACCATGTCAGTATGAAGACCGGCGCTGTTCAAAAAATGAATAGCATGCTGGGTTGGTTTTGTCTTGAGCTCGTTTCCTCCGGTGCCGAGAGCTGGCACATAACTCACGAGAGCCAGAAGCACATCATCGGGATTTTTAAATTTCATCATACGCACAGCGTCAAGAAATAAAATATTTTGATAATCTCCAACTGTTCCGCCAACCTCAATAATAACAATATCGGACTTTGTCTCGCGAGCGCATTTTTTAATCCGAGAAATAACCTCCAGCGGAATATCGGGCACAACATGAACGCATCTTCCCCCGTATTCCAAATTTCTTTCCTTTTGAATAACACTCAAATAAATACTCCCGGTGGTCATATAATTGGCGCCGGAAAGATCTTGGTTTAAAAAGCGCTCGTAGTTGCCCATATCCTGATCGCATTCGGTCCCATCATCCAAAACGAAAACCTCACCATGTTCGGTGGGATTCATCGTGCCAGCGTCAACATTCACATAAGGATCAATTTTCATAGCAGTAACTTTGAATCCCTTGCCTTGAAGTATCGTGCCGATGGACGCAGCCGCCACGCCCTTGCCTACGCTGGACATAACTCCCCCCACGACAAAAATATATTTTGTTGATTTTTTCATAATTTGATAAAAGGAAAATTTGAAAGATTTTAAGAGTCGTGGGTCCCCTGTCCTTATGTCTCCGAGGGCGAAGGCTCAAAAATCTTTTAAATTTTCCTTTATTCTATTTGTTTAAATATTTCCGGACTGCCAAAAAGCTCGAAATCACTCCCAAAATTATACCCGATAATAAAATAATTGCAAAAATTTGAAAGAAATTTGAAAGATAATAATCGTATAAATTGATTACCAAAAAGCCAGTCATATCGCGCCCCAGCCAAGCGGTAACCGGCCAGAAAAGAATCAAGGTTGCGATAGAGGCGATAATTCCATAAATTGCGCCTTCGATCATAAAGGGGCCCCGCACGCGCATTTTGGAAGCGCCCACCAAACGCATTACGCCGATCTCTTCCCTAGAAATAAAAATGGTCAGGCGAATCGTATTGAAAGTAATAATTATGGAAATAATTATTAAAAGAAGAGTGATTAGAAAACCGAGTTTTCGCGCCCCGGAAATTATGGAATTTAATCGATCGATAACCAATTTATTTTGGTGATAATTTACCTTATCTACGATAGAAGCTCCTCCCGAAGAAAGTATATTATCCTTCTTTAAAAAATTCGCGATACTTTCATATTGAGAAATTTCCTTCGCCCTGACATTCAGGTATGCTTCCAGCGGATTTTTTCCTATTTCATCCAGAGCGGCAATAGTAGAATAATCATTAGCGTGAAGTTCGCGGAAATTTTTTAAGTTATCTTCGGCGGAAGTATAAGAAATATCTTTTACTTCCGGCAACTTAGAAAGAGATTCTTTAAAAAGCATAATCTTATCTTCCGGTGTGCCCACATTGAAATAAATCGTCACATCCACTTTGTCTTTTATCACATTCAGCGAAAAATAGAGCACGGCCTGCAAAAGAATAATAGCCGTGATAACCGAAAGAGTAATCGTAACCACCAGCACGGCCGCAAAAGAAACCAGCCCTCCTCGAGTGAAGTTTATGAAACCAGCTTTGATAATTCTTTTTAATTCAGTCATGGGGATAGCGAAGCTTCTTCAGATTTTGAGCTTCCCGAGGGTCCCACCCGGTAATCCGGGAAGGGCGCAGGGACGAAAAATTTGAAGAAGCGAAGCCATTTTACTTAATTATTATAACACATCATTTCCCATTTTTGGTATCTCGAATAATTTTACCATTTTCCATCGTGATTATCCTGGATCCGACTGAATCGATAACTCCGCGATTGTGCGTGGCTAAAATAACCGTCGTGCCGAGATCGTTTATTTTTTTTAAAATCTGCACTATCTCATACGTGTTAATCGGATCTAAATTCCCGGTCGGTTCATCCGCAATGATAAGTTCGGGCTGATTAATGATAGCGCGGGCGATTGCGAGCCTTTGTTGCTCGCCCCCGGACATCTGATTGGGAAAGTGATGCAGACGATGGCTCAAATCAACCAATTCCAAGACATGCGGGACATCGGAAGCTATCTCCTCATCCGTCTTGCCGACTGCTTCCATTGCGAAGGCGATATTTTCATAGGCAGTCTTATTCGGCAACAGCTTAAAATCTTGAAATATCACCCCGATGCGCCGGCGAAGCTTGGTTAAATCTTTGTTTCTTAATTGATGCACATTGATAGACTCAAAAAAAACAGTCCCGTCGGAAGGATTTTCGTCCGCGACAATCATCTTGGTGAGAGTCGTTTTGCCCGCCCCCGAGCGTCCCACCACGGAAACAAACTCCCCGGCCGTAATTGAGAGAGTGACATCGTCCAACGCCACTGCGTCATTATAAACTTTCGAAACATTATTAAAATAAATCACATGTTTATTATATCATGGTTCAATTTTACTCACCATGACCCTGAGATTTATTTATTGAAGGGTCACAAATTCTTCTCCGCCTCAATGAAAATATCTAGCTCGCCGTTTAAAACAACCTCGGTGTTGGATGTTTCCATTTCTGTTCGATGATCTTTGACCATTTTGTATGGATGAAGCACATACGAACGGATTTGATTCCCCCACTCTATCTCTGTATTTTTCATTTTCATGCTATCTTCTAAGCTCTTTTTTTCTTCTTCTGCCTTTTTGAAAATTTTTGCCCGCAAAATGGCAAGCGCCTGCTCGCGATTCTGTTCTTGCGAGCGCTCGCCGGAAGCATGCACCGAAATGCCAGTAGGCAGATGCACCACTCTGACCGCTGTTTCTCTTTTATTGACATTCTGTCCTCCCGGGCCGCTAGAACGGGCAAATTCTATCTTTAAATCTTCCAGCTTCAGTATAATGTTTTTTTCTTCCAGCTTGGAAAATTTCGGCAGAACTTCCACCAAAGAAAAAGAGGTGTGTCTTAATTTCTTTGCGTTGAAAGGAGAAATACGCACCAGGCGATGCACGCCGGATTCATTTTTCAGCATTCCATAGGGTCCCTGCCCATTCGCGGAAGCCTTGCTTCCGCGAATTTCAAAAGAAACATTTTTATATCCGTTTTGTTCATTTTTATGCTCGTAAATAAAATGGACTCCCCAGCCCTTTTTATTTGCATATTTTATATACATAGAGAGAAGCATGCTTGAAAAATTTTCGGCGTCGTCCCCCCCAGCGCCGGAAATTATAGTCACTATTGCATTACCTTTGTCATATTTTCCTACACCTTCTTTTTTTTCTTTCAAAAGAGCCAGTTCTCTTAAAATATTCTGCGCTTTGTTTTTATCACTCCAAAAATCCGGACTTTGCATCAGTTCTTCCAGCTTATCTATTTCATTTTCTATTTCATTTTTATCTTTTTCCATAATTTTTTTGTTGAAATTTTCCAGAGCCGAGAGTGGGAATCGGACCCATGTTCCTACTTTACGAAAGTAGTGTTCTGCTTCACCCCGCCAGAGCCGATGATCAGAATTGAACTGATGACCTTTCCCTTACGAAGGGATTGCTCTACCAACTGAGCTACATCGGCTCTGGCGGGGCAAGCTGAACTATATCGGCTTAAAATTTTGCACCCACCGGGAGTACCTTTACGATACCGCTAGAACTCACTTTATCAAAAATAGCTGAAAATC
>CAZKPK010000008.1:0-39707 GCA_964554645.1 uncultured Candidatus Saccharibacteria bacterium
GTATATATTTAATTTATTACCAACTCGTGAGTGCCAAATGTGGTGGACGAATACATTTCTTTGACTTAAAATAGGTGTGCGGGTATAATTGAAAAATGACCACTATAACCATTCCTAAAAATTTAATGAGTGAAAAGAATCTAATGATTGTTCCTCGTTCAAAATACGAAGGTCTTTTGAAGCGCCTAAAAATTATTGAGGACTACGAACATTTATGGAAAAGTGCTTCTAAAAATAAATTCTTTGAAGATATGGATACAGACGAAGCTGTAGCTATCTACAAGAAAGAAAAGAAACAAGGAAAGTTGAAGGTATTAAAATCTCTATCAAGTTTGAGATAGCAATTAAACTATACAATGATTATCCGCATAACTTCCAAATTCCGAAAGGCATATAAAAAGATGCCGAAGATAGTCAAAATAAAAGCTGAAGAAAGAGAGAAGATTTTTAAAGAAAATCCTTTGGATGCTCGACTTGATACACACAAACTCCATGGAAAATATAAAGAATATTGGGCGTTTACTGTGATAGGGCAATATAGAATTATGCTCGGGTTTGCTGGCGGGGAATTTGTTGATTTTATCAACATCGGCACTCACGATATTTATAAATAATTTTACTCTTTCCGAAATTTTGACAAAATTAAAAAAGTGGTATACCCCCACACCTATTTACTTAAAATAAGTGTGGGGGTATAATTAAACAATGGATATTAAGGATTTAAACAAACCACAGCTTATACTACTAGCGGTGTTGCTTTCTTTTGTTACTTCTATCGCCACCGGCATAACGACCGTGACTTTAATGCAGCAGGCGCCAGCGTCTTTTACCGTGCCGGTTAATCGCGTTATTAAACAAACGATTGAAAAAATTCAACAAGTGGAAGGCAAGACAATTACCCAGACTGTCGTCGTCAAAGAAGAAGATTTAGTAGTGGATGCTATTGCAAAAAATATCGCGGCTGTATTCGCTGTCAGCGAAAAAATATCAGATGCTGATGGTCAGGCCATTGAAACTTCTACCGGCAGGGGATTTGCCGTTTCTACTGATGGTATAGTTGTGACCGATGGCAATCTCGTAGTAAGTGGCGGAGTTTATTATCTAAAAAACGAAAGTGGAAAATTTAAAACGAATTTTCTTTTGACGGACAAAGCTGGATTTTCTTTCCTAAAAATAGGAGATCCAGTTGAGGAGAAAAGCAAGGTTGTTTTTACCGTGCCTGTTTTCGGAGATTTGGATAAAATGAAAATAGGGCAAAAGGTTTTGCTTCTTGGCAATACCATCTCTTCTTCTATTTTTGAAAGAAATAAAAATGTGAATATTACTGTTACAAAATCAAACGCCGGAGGGCTAGTGCTCAATTTAGACGGCGAAGCTCTCGGCATCGCTCTTTCTGGCGATACCGCAAATTTTGCTTCGATCGGCGCTATTGCCAGCGCTCTGAAACTTACCCTAAGCCCTGAAACAACCATGTCCGCCACTCCCTTGCTAGCGCCGGCTTTAACATCACCTGCATCTGCTACACCCTAAAAATAACTTTCTTGATTTTATAAACTTTTTACTTTATAACTTACATATGCCGCCATTAAATAAATTTACAACTAAAGCCAGAGATGCCATCAAAAAAGCTCATGAGCTTGCAATTGAACGCGGAGTTAATCATGTCTCTTCGCTTCATTTACTGACCGCGCTTCTTTTACAAGATGAGAGTATCGTCAATTCTATCCTTGACAAGCTTGAAGTCGATAGTATGCTTCTAACTGATTCTGTTTTAGAACTGATTGAATTGCCTGAATCGCGCAACACCCTTTCTCCTTCCTATCAGATTTATCTCAATCCTGATCTGGCGCAAGTAATAGAACAATCGGCTAAACTGGCGGAATCAATGAAGGATGATTTTGTTTCAACGGAACATCTTTTTATTGCGATCTTAGAGGTTACGAGCGAGGCGCGCGAGACCTTGGCGCGATTTAGGATTCACAAGGATTCTGTTATGAAAATCCTGGAAGAACTGCGCAGTCAGAATATTACCGATGTAACGGAGCCAAGGAAATTTAAATTGCTTTTAAAATACACCCGCAATTTGACCAAATTAGCGAAAGAAGACAAATTAGATCCGGTTATCGGACGAGACAACGAGATAATGCGCATTATGCAAATACTTTCTCGCCGGACAAAAAACAATCCTATTTTGATCGGCGAAGCCGGCACTGGAAAAACCGCGGTAGTGGAAGGGCTGGCTCAAATGATCGTCAAGAATAATGTTCCGGAGTCTTTAAAAGATAAGGAGCTCGTTTCTCTTGATTTGGGATTGCTGGTGGCTGGCACAAAATATCGCGGAGAGTTTGAAGAGAGATTGAAAGGCATTATGAAAGAAATTGAACGATCGGACGGAAAAGTCATTCTTTTTATCGATGAAATTCACACGATTGTGGGAGCTGGCGGAGCCGAAGGAACCATGGATGCTTCAAATATGCTGAAGCCCGCTTTGTCCCGCGGGGAACTGCGAGCGATCGGGGCGACGACCTTGAGGGAATATCAGAAACATATTGAAAAGGATCCCGCTTTGGCTCGTCGTTTTCAGCCTGTGTATATTGATGAACCCGGAGTGGAAGATGCGATCGCGATACTTCGCGGGTTGAAAGAAAAATACGAACTTTTTCACGGCGTTCGAATTACGGATGACGCCATCGTGGCGGCGGTAAATCTTTCTGCTCGCTACATTACCAATCGGTTTCTTCCGGATAAAGCGGTGGACTTGATAGATGAAGCTTCCTCTTCTCTTAAAATAATGCTTGAAAATAAGCCACCGATTCTGGAAGATGCTCACCGAAAAATAATGCGCCTGGAAATTGAGAAGGAGGCATTAAAGAAAGAGATTGTCTCTTTTAGCGGGGATACAAATAAAGAGGATAAAGAAAAGCAAAAAGAAATAAAAAATAGAATTAAAGAAGTGGATAATGAAATAGGCAATTTGCGCGAAAAGACAAAAGAGCTGGAGTTGAAGTGGCAGAATGAAAAATCAATCGTGGTTGAAATTCGCGCCATTAAAAAAGATCTTGAAGGTCTGCGCTTGGAAGCCGAGAGCGCCGAGATGCGCGCGGATCTTTCTCGGGCGGCGGAAATACGTTATGGCAAAATACCTTCTTTAAAAAAGGAATTGGAAGTAAAACTTTTAAAGTTGAAAAAGTTGCAAAAATCGCGCCGAATCTTGAAGGAAGAAATTACGGCTGAAGATATTGCGGAAGTAGTGGCCCGCTGGACGGGTGTGCCACTGACCAAAATGCTGGAGGAAGAGCGTGTGAAGCTCGAAAAAATGGAGGGAGAATTAAAGAAACGGATAATAGGCCAAGATGAGGCCATCAAGGCTATTGCTAATGTTGTCCGCCGTTCCCGGGCCGAAATCAGCGATCCGAACCGGCCCGTTGGATCTTTTATCTTTTTAGGTCCCTCTGGGGTTGGCAAAACTGAACTTACCAAAGCTTTAGGAGCGTTTATGTTTGACGATGATCGCGCCATTATCCGGGTGGATATGTCTGAATATATGGAAAAACATTCAATCTCCAAACTGATTGGTTCTCCTCCGGGATATGTCGGTTATGACGAAGCGGGACAGTTGACTGAATCTGTCAGGCATAGGCCTTATGCGGTGATACTTTTTGATGAAATCGAAAAAGCTCACCCAGAAGTTTTTAACATACTTCTACAAGTGATTGATGAAGGAAGGTTGACCGATGGCAAGGGTAGAGTGGTCAACTTTAAGAACACGATTATTATTCTGACTTCCAACATTGGCTCGCAATTTGTGGAAAAAATGGAATCAATCGGATTTTCTAATAATTCCCAGAATCAGGATTACAGTAACATGAAAGAAAAAGTTTTAGGAGCGTTAAAAGACAACTTTCGTCCGGAGTTTCTTAATCGTCTCGATGAAATTATTGTTTTTGATGTTTTGTCTGGATTCGCGATGAAAGAAATAGTTAACTTAAGAATAAAAGTGGTTACAGACCGCCTGATCGGGAAAGGCATTCATTTTGAGATTACCGAAGAGGCTTTGTCCTATTTGGCGAAGGAGGGCTATAATCCGCATTATGGCGCGAGACCGCTTAACCGCTTGATTCAAAATAAAATTTTGAATCCGGTTGCCTCGTATATTATTGGAAACGGGGTGAAGAAAGGAGATATTATTTCTGTTTCCGTAAAAAATAAGGAACTTGTCATTGAAACTAAAAAAGGCTATGCCGAAAAACGAGCAGGCAAAATAAAAAGTTCATTTCAGGTGCAATCTCGTTCTGCGGCGTAAATAGATGCCAAAAATGATTTTTTGTGCTATTTTACATCGATGCGTCGGTCGGATAGTGGCTATTCCAGGTGACTGTAAATCACCCGCCTTCGGGCATCGTTGGTTCGAGTCCAACCCGACGCACCACTTGTCATTTTTGGGAAATGTGTTATTATCATATGAAGCCCAAAGGGCTTTTTATTATGGAAATTAGAAACATCGCAATCATCGCGCACGTGGATCACGGCAAAACTACTTTGACTGACGCTTTAATGAAGCAGAATGGCGGATTTCAGGATGAAGGATCGTCCATGGATTCAAATGCTCTGGAAAAAGAGCGTGGCATTACTATTTACGCAAAAAACACTTCTATCTACTATAAAGATACCAAGATAAACATTGTCGATACTCCCGGCCACGCTGACTTTGGTTCAGAAGTGGAGCGCGTTTTGCGCGCGGTTGATTCCGTTTTGCTGCTGGTTGACAGTGTTGAAGGCCCGATGCCCCAGACCAGATTTGTTTTGAAAAAGTCCTTAGAATTAGGGTTCAAACCGATAGTGGTTATAAACAAAATAGATAAGCCAGCGGCAGAACCGGACAGGGTGCATAATGAAATTTTGGAATTATTTTTTGAATTGGGCGCTTCTGAAGAACAGGCTAATTTTGAAACGATTTATGCCATTGGACGTGAGGGTAAAGCTTTTAGAAAATTACCCCCACCTCTGAAATCTGACTTAAGTCAGATTTCAGCCCCCTTAAAGGGGGAGGAGAAAGGAGGGGGTCTCTCTCCGCTTTTGGATGTAATTTTAGAAAAAGTGCCAGACGCAAGTCAATGTCAAAGAGACACTTTGACAGGTCTGTCAAAGTGTCTCTTTGACATCAAACTCAGGGCGCAAGTTTTTAATTTGGGTTATGATAATTTTTTGGGCAGGCTAGCGGTGGCGCGGATTTATTCCGGAAAAATGATTTCTGGTAGTCAAGTTTTTGTAAAAGGCTTGCCCGCCGGGGCGGGAGAAAATGGGACTAGAAAAGGAAAGATAACAAAACTTTTTACTTTTGAGGGCATAACCAGGAAAGAGGTGGAAACAGCTTTTTCCGGCGATATTGTGCTTTTGGCGGGAATTCCGGATATCTATATTGGAGAAACATTATGTGAAGATGAAAGTTTGGAACCACTGCCTCACATTGCCATTGATGAGCCCACATTATCTCTCAATTTTTTGGTGAATGATTCTCCGTTCGCTGGGCGCGAAGGAAAATTTATCACTTCCAGGCAAATCAAAGAAAGATTAAAAAAGGAATTAGAAATAAATGTCGGTCTAAAAGTAGACTTTTCCGCCGAAGGCGCCACGCCTGCTAAATCCGGCGGGCAGGGATCCGCCTCTGGCGGAAAAGTGTATGGACGAGGAGAACTTCATATTGCCATCCTCTTGGAAAATATGCGCCGGGAAGGTTTTGAAATGCAGGTTTCTCAACCGGAAGTCATTATTAAAGAAAAAGACGGAATCAAGACAGAGCCATATGAAGAACTGGTAATTGATGCTCCGATAGAATCAAGCGGCATCGTTATAGAAAAAATCAGCAAGCGGCGTGGCATCATGAAAGATATGGTGGAAAAACAGGGCATTGCCAGAATTATTTTTGACATACCGACCCGCGGACTTTTAGGATATCGCGGTGAATTTATCATAGACACAAAGGGAGAAGGCTTTATGTCTTCAAGAGTTACTGGCTTCAGAGAATACGCTGGAGAAATAAAAAAGTATCAGTATGGTTCGATGACTTCTATGGTATCTGGCAAGGCGGTGGCCTTTTCCCTTGCGAATTTACAAGAACGTGGTATATTATATGTAGAACATGGGGACTTGGTTTATGAGGGAATGGTAGTTGGCAATGTTTTGAAAGGGAGTGATATGTCGGTAAATCCCACCAAAGGAAAACAGCTGACCAACATGCGAGCTTCCGGCACCGATGAAGCCATAACTTTGAACCCTGTTTTTATTTTGAATATCGAACGGGGTCTCGAAGTAATGAACGAAGACGAATATTTGGAAATCACTCCAAAATCCGTCCGCCTTCGCAAAAAATATCTGATCGAACTTGATAGAGCCAAAAGCAAAAGAGCAGAATAAAAAATTACTTGTCCCGTATTAAATTTTGATCAAGTAAAGTAAAATTAAAAGATAGACAAAAAGGAAGTAATAAGTTAAATTAACAAAAGTAATTATAAACAAAATTTTAATACTGGGATGCCAACAATATCTTTTAAGCCTAAAAAAATCACCAAGAAAATAACTTCACAACTTGCTCTCCGCGCCTTAGACGTGGTGCTGAATCGTTTTGGCTTGACGGCTGACGGAAAAAGAAAAACCCTTGAAGAAATCGGCAAGAAATATGGCATTACTAGAGAGCGCGTGCGCCAAGTTGAAGATGCGGCCTTGTCTTCCATCAAAAGATCCGATGCTTATAAGCGGGAACAGGCGGTCTTCGACGAGCTGAAGCAATTAGTAAAGAAGCTGGGATCGGTTGTCGCCGAACACGAACTCCTGCCTTATATTTCAAAAGACAAAGCAACCCAGAATCATATAAATTTCTTTTTAGGATTGTCCGATGTTTTTAGAAAACACCGGGAAGATGATCATTTTCACACTCGTTGGAGCGTTGATGATGAAATGACCGGAAAAGTGCATGAGAGTCTCCGAAAACTTTATGCGAGCTTGAGTGACGAAGATCTGGTATCGGAAACGGAAATGATTAAAAGATTCTTCGATCAGATCAAGGAACTCTCGGAGGAATACAGAGATGCGGAAATAGCCAAAAGGTGGCTTTCCATGTCTAAAGTTGTGGCCAAGAATCCCCTTGGCGAATGGGGTAAGGCCTCGTCTCCCAATATTCGCACTCGCGGGGTGAAAGATTACGCCTATCTAGTCATGAGACGCCACGGCTCGCCGATGCATTTTAGAGAAGTGGCGGATTCTATTTCCAAAACTTTCAATAAAAAAATTCATTATGCCACTTGCCACAACGAATTGATTAAAGATCCCAGATTTGTTCTGGTGGGCAGGGGAATGTATGCCCTTTCTGAATGGGGTTACAAGAAAGGTATCGCTCGAGAAGTTATCGCGGATATATTAAAGAGAGAAGGGCCGCTGGGTAAAGAAGATATATTTCAAAAAGTGGATAAAGAAAGATATTTCAAAAAAAATACCATTTCAGTCAATCTGGCAAACTCAAAATATTTCAAGAAAAGCAAAAATGGGCTTTATAGCGCAGTTTAAAGAGGTCCAAGACTCCCTTTGACACGCTTGTCAAAGGGAGTCTTGGACATACTGTTGCTGTATTTTTTCTCTCGTTTATATTAAAATAGAGACATGATTGATAGCGTGTTGTATTTTGTCTATAAGCTTGTTCTGGTGGGAATTTTGCCGTTGATCGGCGCTATAATCCTGGGCCGGATCGCTTGGATCTGGTGGGTTCATTACATCCAACAGGATTTTATTTCCGGCATTGATTTCGTCTTGCTGGAAATCATACCTCCCCGCGATGTCTTGCGAAGCCCGAAAGCAATGGAACTTTTCCTCACCAATGCCCTTTATCATATGAGCATGAAAGGCGGGAAGGAAGAATATTGGCAGGGAGCGGTTTGGTTTTGGTTTTCTCTGGAAATTGCGTCCATTGAAGGGCAGGTGCATTTTTACATCCGCACGCCGACCCGCGTTAGAGGCTTGATTGAGACTCAAATGTATGCCCAATATCCTCAATCGCAGATAAAAGCGGTAGAAGATTATACGCTGGCAGTTGACGAAATAAACCAAGAGAGCGCTTGGAATGGCTGGGGATGCGAATTTGGGTTGGCAAAACACGAAGCTTTCCCAATCAAGACCTACGTTGATTTTGGATTGGACGAAGATCCGAAGGAAGAATTTAAAGTTGACCCTATTTCTCCGGTGGTGGAGCTTTTCGGCTCGCTCCAAAAGGGAGAACAAATGTGGTCGCAGATTGTTATTACGCCCTCTAAGAAGACATGGCATACCAAGGGCACATGGTTTGGAAAACATGATTGGGTGGAGGAATCGAAAGTATTTATCAAAAAAATGCTGAAACCTTATACTCGTCTACAGAAAGGAATAGACGAAAAACCTGCGCAAGAAATACGCATACCAGATTTTTATAAAAATTCGGTTGCTGGAATGTCTGCTAAAACCACCAAAGTTGGTTTTGAAACTGGCATACGAGTTATGTATGTGGCGAAAAAAGAGGCGTTCAGCATGAGTAGCAGAAGGAACTTGCGTCTTATTTGGCGTCAGTATGCCAAACCCGACTGCAATCAGTTTGAGCGCATAAATTCGAGCCAAGGAGATCGTTATAGCGGCATATTTACCGCTTCCAAAAAGACAGTTATGCTTTTAGCCGACAGAATGCTTAGAGAATACCGGGAACGCTCTTTTTTTCACGAATCTCTCCGCCAGCGTATTTTTTCCCAGCATTATTGGCATTGGCCGATTCCTGATGTTTTTACTTTGGACGCTATTATTAAGGCGTATGTCCATACCCAGACTTTTGTTTTAAACACGGAGGAGATCGCGACTCTCTGGCATTTCCCTGGCCAGATATTGAAAGTGCCTACCTTGGAGCGCATTGAATCCAAGGAAGCCTCTCCGCCTCCGAATTTGCCGATGTAACATATGGAAACTTCTTTTTTACCAGACAACCTTGAACACAATGTTAAACACTCGGTGTTTAACATTGATAAAACTAAAAAAGTTACTTTTCATGTTATTTGTTTAGTCGCTTTTTTCTTGTTTTTTCATCTTTTCTTTCTAAGCGCGCCGACAGATTTTCCAACTGGCGCTATCGTTAAAATAGAAAAAGGGAACAGTTTGCGAAATGTGTCTCTGAAATTAAAAGATGGACAGATTATACGTTCTCGTCTGGTCTTCGAGGCTTTTGTAATAATTTTTGGCAGGGAAAAACATATAATATCTTCAGACTATTATTTCGAAAATAAATTGCCAGTCTACGAAATTGCGCGACGGATAGTAAAAGGTGAGCGTCACATTGCGCCCATTGCGGTTACTATTCCAGAAGGGTTCGATGTAGTTCAAATTGCGGACACCTTTGTTTCCAAATTATCAAATTTTAATAAAGATAAATTTCTAGCGGAGGCAAAAGCGTTAGAGGGTTATCTTTTTCCTGATACTTATTTTTTCTTCAGCACTGATACAGAGGCGGACATAATAAGGTCTATGAGAGAAAACTTTGAAAAGAAAATTGCGCCTTTTCGTTCCGATATTGCGCTATCACGTAGAACCGAGAGAGAAATAATTATAATGGCCTCTATTATCGAAAGAGAAGCCAAAGAGAATGTCGATCGAAAATTCATTTCTGGAATTTTATGGAAAAGAATTTCGATCGGTATGCCACTTCAGGTAGATGTCGCAGTTGAGACGTATAAAACAAAGGGTTTGCCAAAGAGTCCGATTTCTAATCCCGGCATAGAATCGATAAAGGCTGCTATCCACCCAGAGAATTCACCTTACCTTTTTTTTATTTATGACAAAAATGATGGTATCCACTATGGAAGATCATTCGCGGAACACAGACAAAATGTGCTAAAGTATCTGAAATAATTTATGAGTAAAAAATTAGTTTTTGTGGGACTCTCTGGAGGTGTAGATAGCGCTGTTTCGGCAACTTTGCTTAAAAAGGCTACACCAAATAATTTTGAAAAATTATTTGGTCGCCCGATCCCAAAGGGATTTAGGGGTTTTGAAGTAGTCGGAGTTTTCATTAAAACCTGGCATCCGGATTTTTTAGAGTGCAACGAAGAAGAAGAACGGCAGGATGCTATGCGCGTGGCCGCTTTTTTGGATGTGCCATTTTTAACTTTTGATCTTGAAGGTGTTTATAAGAAGGAAGTAGCGGATTATATGATTAAAGAATACAAAGCGGGACGAACGCCGAATCCGGATGTAATGTGTAATAAAGAGGTAAAATTCGGCGCCTTTCTAAAAAAAGCTATCGCTATGGGAGCGGATTTTATGGCCACTGGACATTACGCCAGGGTGGACCGCGGACATTCCTTTTTTTCGGCCCTGCGCCCTTCCCTTGATTACAAGGGTGGGACCCTCGGGCAGCTCAAAAAAGGAACATCCGCGGCCCACCTATCTAAGGGAAAAGACCCCGCCAAAGATCAAAGTTATTTTCTTTGGACTCTGAAGAAAGATCAGCTCGAAAAAATTTTGTTTCCGATCGGGCATCTAAAAAAAACGGAAGTTCGAAAGTTAGCAAAAAAATTTCATCTGCCGGTAGCCGAAAAAAAAGACAGTCAAGGCATATGCTTTTTGGGCGACATAGATTTAAAAGAATTTTTGAAGCATTATATTAAAGAAAAAAAAGGCGAGGTAATCCTCGTCCCGAGCGAAGTCGAGGGAGGCAAAAAAAACTATGTAATCGGCTATCACCATGGCGTAGTTTTTAGCACCTTGGGTGAGCGGCATGGTTTCACCATCACAAAAAAAAGTCCGAATGACAGACCGCATTATGTTGTTGGCAAAGATATAAAGAAAAATATTCTAATAGTATCACAAAACTCCGCAAGGACTCCCCTTACGGAGACTAAAATAAATTTAGAAAACACAAATTGGATAAATAAAAAACCAATGCCAAATAAAATTTACACCGCCCAGATTCGTTATCACGGAAAGTTTCTGTCTTGCAAAGTAAAAGCCGAAGGTCCTGAGAGTAGTCGAAGGATAAAAATTATTTTCAAAAAGCCAGTTCTGGTCGCCCCGGGTCAGTCGGTGGTTGTCTACGATAAAGATGTTTGTCTTGGCGGGGGAGTGGTTCAATAACCTTTTCTTTTTTCCTATCTCGTTATATACTGTCTTTATGATTCAATTTTTTACACAAAATAGCGATATTATTTTAAGATTAATAGTGGCAGTGATGCTTGGAATGTTGATAGGCGCCGAAAGGCTTATGGTCAAGGAAGCAGCTGGAATGAAAACACACGCTCTGGTTTCTTTGGGCGCGGCTATATTTGTAATTATTTCTGAAATGATCGCGGCGCAATACGGGAATATTGCTGGTTTTGATCCGACTAGAATCGCCTCGCAGGTGATTGTCGGCATTGGATTTTTAGGCGCCGGCTCAATAATCCTTCAAGGTTCTCGTCTGATCGGTCTTACTACTGCCGGAGGGCTTTGGGTGACGGCTGGTATTGGCATGGCTACCGGGTTCGGTTTTTTTAGCTTGGCTGTCATTACCACAATCTTAGTGCTGTTCGTGCTGGTTGTGGTTAATTTATTTGAGAAACCCATTAGAAAAATTTCTGATGATATTGATCAATCAGGAGTTTAATTGAGAAAACAAAATGCAGTCTGATGAGATTAGATCAAGATTCTTAAAATTTTTCGAAGCGCGAGGACATAAAATAATTCCTTCTTCTTCTCTGATTCCCGAGAATGATTCCTCGGTGCTTTTCACGACTGCCGGAATGCAGCAGTTTAAAAATTATTACACTCATCCTGCAAGCGCCGATAAAGATTTTGGAGGCAGGAATATCGCTACCGCGCAAAAATGCGTTCGGACCGGAGATATAGACGAAGTCGGTGACGCCACGCACCTGACGTTTTTTGAAATGCTTGGGAATTTTTCTTTCGGCGGATATGGCCGGCGCGAAGCGATTGTTTACGCTCACGAATTTATTACCAAAGAATTAGGGCTCGAAATTTCCTATGTAACTTTTTATAAAGGAGAAGGTATCGTGCCCAGAGACGAAGAATCAAGAGATATTTGGGCGGGGCTCGGAGTGAGGGATATTCGGGAAGATGGTAGTGATGTTTTCTGGGGACCGACGGGAAATTCAGGCCCCTGCGGTCCAACAACGGAAATTTATTGCAAGAATGCTGACAATGAAGACGTGGAGATTTGGAATATAGTTTTTAATGAGTATTTTTGCGAGGGTTCGCGCGAGCAGTTGGATAGGGGTGAAGCGAAGTTGAAAAAATTAGATACGCTGGGCATTGATACCGGCATGGGTTTTGAAAGATTGCTTGCCACAGCGCAAAAAAAGAAAAGCGTTTATGAAACTGATTTGTTCAATAATGAAAAAACGAAAGAGGAACGGATTGTAGCGGATCATGTGAAAACCTCACTATTTATGATTTCCGATGGTGTAATTTCTTCAAACACTGGGAGAGGATATATATTAAGGAGACTAATTAGACGAGCAGTTCGATTTTCCGAAAATCCTCTAACCCAAGAAATTAAAAAAATAAAAAAGATTTATGAAAAAGTATATAATCTAGATGACAAGGGAATAATTAAAAAAGAGGAAAATGAATTTAAAGAAACATTAAGCAAGGGATTAAAAGAATTTAAAAAGGGGATAGATCCATTTATATTATTTACTACTTATGGTTTTCCGATGGAATTAACTCTCGAATTAGCGAAAGAGAAGGGTGTAAAAGTTGATCTTGAAGGTTTTAATAAAAAAATGGCAGAACACCAAAAACTTTCTCAAACTTCATCCGCCGGGATGTTCAAGGGCGGGCTGGCGAATCATAATGCAAAGACAATAAAGCTTCACACGGCGCACCATTTACTTTTGGCGGCTTTGAAGGCTGTCGTTAGTCCTGATGTAAAACAAAGGGGGAGTAATATTACCGAAGAGCGTTTGCGCCTAGATTTTCTTTGTGATCACAAATTAACTGACGAAGAAAAGAAAAAAGTGGAAGATTGGGTGAATGATAAAATAAAACAAGGACTGGATGTTACCAAAAGGGAACTGCCATTACATCTGGCCGAAAAAATAGGCGCAGAGATGGAATTCGGGACAAAATATCCTGATATTGTGTCCGTGTATTTTATTGGTCCCACCGATTCAAAATATAATGCTATCAGCAAAGAATTCTGCGGCGGTCCGCATGTCGGAAACACTAGCGAGCTCGCTAGTGTTGGAGATCCCGAGAAGCGGTCGAGGGATAGTGGTCCCTTTAAAATTGTGAAAGAAGAAGCAGTGGCGCAAGGCATTAGGCGCATTAAAGCGGTGCTTTTGTAAATTTCTTAAAATGTGCCAGAAATAGTAAAGGGGCCTTTGAAATTATCGCTGGCCCCCACTAAATTATTATTTTTTTTCTCCGGCATTGCGTAAGCTGTGCGTAATGGTTCATTTATTTTGTGCTATAATAAATTAAATGGGAATTTTTTGGGGAAATAAAAAGAAAGATAAACTGATGCTGGTCTTTGATATAGGGTCTTCTTCGGTGGGAGGGGCGCTTTTTGGGGTGCAGAAATCTGGAATTCCAAAAATAGTTTTTGCTGCGCGCGAGCCGATAATTCTGCAAAAAACTCTTAATGTTGACAAGTTTTTATCTTCCACCGCAAAATCTTTGGGAATTGTCGTTGAAAAAATTTACAAGGCCGGCAAGGGAAAGCCGGAAGCGATTTTTTGCGTTCTTTCATCGCCTTGGCATGTTTCCCAGACCAGGGTCATAAGGCTTGAAAAGAATATGCCTTTTGTATTCACTCCCCAATTTGCGCTTTGTCTGATTCAAAAAGAAATAGCCCTTTTTGAAGAAGAGTATTTGGCCAAATACGAAGGCGCCAAAAATCCAGTCAGATCGATAGAGTTTAAAAATATTAAAACAATGCTGAATGGCTATGAAACGCCCAATCCTCTGGACCAGAAAGCCAAAGAACTTGAAATGACTATTTTTGTTTCCATCAGCCCGGAACAGGTTTTAAAAAAAATTGAAGAGACGATCGGAAAGTATTTTCATTTCGAGAATATCCAATTTTCTTCTTCCTCTTTAGCCTCTTTTGCCGTAACGCGAGATATTTATGCGCGCAGCGAGGGTTTTCTTTTGATCGATGTCGGCGGCGAAGTGACAAACATTTTTATGACGAAAAAGAATATATTGCGCGAGTCGGTTTCTTTTCCGTTAGGTTGCAATTTTATCATTCGCGGAATTGCATCTCTTCTTCATTCTCCGCTTGATGAAGCCAGGTCGCTTTTTTCTCTTTTTCAAGATGGTCATGCCACGGAGTATGTGGCAAAAAAAATTAATCTCGTTTTGGATAAATTAAAAACAGAATGGTTGAGCAAATTCCAAGAATCTTTGGCTAATTTTTCCAATGATATTTCCATTCCCTCGACTGTTTACCTGTCGGTAGATAAAAATGAAGCTGACTTTTTTTGCCAAATAATTAGAAATGAACAATTTAATCAATATACTTTAACCGAATCAAAATTTAAAATTATTTTTTTAAGCGCGGATATTTTTCATGGCATGGTAACATTCGACAGGAACATAATTTGCGACCCTGCTCTCATTATTGATTCCATTTTCATCAGTCGTTTTTTAATTAATTCCGTTTATCCCGCTCAAAAGAGCGAGGTAAAACAATTATAAAATATTATGCCGAAAAATTTGCTACAAGACATGGTAAAAGTAAAGCATCCGCCGACCAGCGGGGGGCGTGAAATACAAGTATCCCCCAAAAACATAAAAAGAGAAGGGAAGAAAAACACTCAATACGCGCTTTGGTTTGTGGCAGTCATCTCTTTCCTTTTTTTCGTTTTTGCTCTCTCCTATTTGTTTTTAGAAGCGGTAGTTACCGTCAATCCAAAAATAGTGGATATGGTTTTAAATGAGAATCTATCTGCCAGCCAGGATGGGAGCGCGGAGAAAATACCTTTTGATTTAATAGTTATTTCCGGAGAGGAAGATAAAATAGTGCAAGCCACCGAGAAAAAAGATGTTTCAGAAAAAGCTCAAGGCGCTGTTTTGATTTATAATGCTTTTGGTTCCGCCGCCCAAATGCTTTCTATTGACACTCGGCTTCTCGGCTCGAATGGCAAAATTTATAAAACTAAAAAGCAAATTTTCGTGCCGGGAATGAAAGGTGACCTTCCCGGATCCATAGAAGTAGGCATTTACGGGACCGAGGCGGGAGAAGAATATAACAGTGGCCCGCTTGATTTTACGATTCTTGGCTTCAAAGGAACACCCAAATATTCCAAATTCTATGCAAGGTCCAAAGGCGAAATCACTGGCGGATTCAAAGGGAAAACATCCGTTGTTTCCGAGGCGCAGAAATTAGCTGTTACTAGTGATATGAGGGCAGTTCTCCAAACCAAACTCTTCAAAAAAGCAACCGACCAGATTCCAAACGGATTTGTTTTATTCAAGGACGCGGTTTTTCTTAACATCGATGATAATAATATTGACCTTGTTTTTCCTAAGGATGAAATGTTGTCTGTAAAACTCAAGGGCACACTGTATGGTCTTTTATTTGACGAAGATAAGCTGACAAAAAAAATTGCGGAAAACAACATCAAAAATTACGATGACAGCGCCGTATATCTGCCAAATATCCGAGACTTGGCTTTTTCCATGCTTAATAAAGATAATATTTCATTTTGGGATGTAAAAAATGTGGATTTTAATTTATCAGGCACCGCAAAAATTGTTTGGAGGCTGGATGAAAGCAAGCTCATATCTGATCTCCTAGGAAAATCAAAAAAAGATTTCAGCCAGATATTGTTGCAATATCCAAATATTGATTCTGCCGACCTGGCCATCAGTCCTTTTTGGAAAATGTCCTTTCCCGATAAAATTAAAGATCTAAAAGTGATTGTGAATTATCCCCCACACCTTTCATTTTAAAAAATAAAAGGTGTGGGGGTTATCCGAAGTAAATTATGTTTTTCTACTTGACGTTTATGTTTAATTCTACTATAGTTATATTATATACATGATTGACTCAAAAAATGAAAAATTGTTGACGGCAAGGGGAGTTGTCACTGAAGCGCTGCCCTCTACTTTATTTAGAGTGAAAATACTTTCCGGCAATGCTTCACAAAGCAATATGGGCGGGGAAAATAAAAAGGAAGAAGAGCAAGAAGTTTTGGCATATCTTTCAGGGAAGATGCGCATGCACAGAATTAAAGTTTTAATTGGAGATTCGGTCGAAGTTATCCTTGACCCCTATGGGGGGAAGGGAAGAATAACCAAGAGGTTGTAATTTTTTTAGAATAGTGTATTATAATGCTTAGCGTTTTATTACGGTTTTAAAAAAGGGAATGTGTTGAAAAATAAGGTTTTTTCCTTGTTTTTTCTTTGTGTTAAGCCTTTTATATATATTTTATGAAAATCAAGTCAGCGGTGAAAAAAATTTGTGATAATTGCAAGATGGTCAGACGCCGAAGGCATTTAAGAATAACTTGCTCTAACCCTAAGCACAAGCAAAAACAATAATTTTATGAGAATCCTTGGAATCACAGTGCCAAACGAAAAAAGGCTTGAAATTGGACTCACCTGTTTTTATGGTATTGGCATTTCAAGAGCTCGCAAAATTTTAGATCAAGTAAAGATCGATCACGGCAAACGCGCCCAAGATTTAACTTCGGATGAGGAAAATAAAATTCGGGCTGTAATCGAAGGAATTTTGATCGAAGGAAATTTAAAGAGAGAAATATCAGCTAATATTAAAAGATTGAAAGATATTAAAAGTTACCGAGGAATTCGTCATATGAAAAGGTTGCCAGTCCGGGGGCAGAGAACAAAAACAAATTCTAGAACCGTTCGAGGTAATGTCCGAAAGACAATGGCATCGGGCAGAAGAAAAGAAAGTAAGACATAAAATTAGTGACTAGGTGCTAGGGACTAGAAAAATCTAGAACCTGAAACCTAGAAACTAGAACCTAATTTTTTTATGGCAAAAGAAAAAGTAATAAAAGAAATAAAAAAAGAAGAGATTGGAGCAGAAGCAGAGACAAAAAAGGCTTCGCCTAAAACACCCAAGAAGAAAGTAACTTCTGGCACTCTTTTTATTGATGCTACTTTTAATAACACCAAAGCGCTTTTTGGGGATAAATTGGGTAATACGTTATTTTGGTCAAGCGCCGGAAGTTTAGGATTTAGGGGGGCGAAAAAAGGGACTCCCTTCGCGGCTTCTAAGGTCGGTGATGTAATAGGAAGCAAAGCCTCAATGCTTGGGGTTAAAGATGCGGATGTAGTGGTTTGGGGAGTTGGTTCTGGTCGCGAACCCGCAATCAGGGCTTTTATGGCTCATGGGATTGAAATTACTTCCATCCAAGATGCGACGCCAGTGCCGCACAATGGGCCGAAAGCTAAAAAGCCCAGAAGAGTGTAAAAAATTATGATATCTAAACCGAAATTTAAAATTTGTAGAAGACTAGGTCCCGGAGTATACGATAAATGCCAGACTTCTAAATTCAAGGCCGCGTCTTTTAAGAGTGGTTTGCCCGGCGCGCATCGGCCGAAAGCTCTCTCTGAATATGGAACACAGCTTATCGAAAAACAAAAAATACGCTTTTCTTATGGCATAACTGAACGCCAGCTCTCGAACTATGTTAGAAAGGCTTCTTTGGTCAAAGGCGCTGGCGCAACAGAAAAGCTTTATGAAGAGCTTGAGTTTCGTCTGGACAATGCAGTTTATAAAATGGGTCTTAGCAACAGCCGGCGCGCTGCCAGACAAATGGTTTCTCACGGACATTTTGTTGTTAATGGCCAAAGGGTTACTATTCCGTCGTATGAATTAAAATCTGGAGACGTTATAAAAATTCGGGAGGGATCCAAGAACAAGAAAATTTTTGAAAATATAGCCGAAAAGATTAAAGATTACAATCCTCCAACCTGGATAACATTTGATGTTAATGCCATGGAGGGGAAAATTTTAGATAAGCCAAAAAACACAGAGAGCTTCTTCGATCTAAATGCCGTGCTTGAATTTTATAGTCGTTAAATTTTCCCGCCGCCGGCGGGCAAGTATTATTAAAAGTTAAAGTATAAAAAAATTATGTCCGAATATAAAATAGTTATGCCTTCAAAGCCTCGCGTCGTTTGGGAGGAAAGTGACAAAGGGGTATTTGAAATAGATGGTTTGTATCCCGGTTATGGCCACACGCTAGGAAACAGTTTAAGGAGGATTATTCTTTCCTCGCTACCGGGCGCCAGTATCACCTCTATTAAAATTGATGGCGTAAGCCACGAGTTTCAAACACTTGATGGAATAAAAGAAGATGTAATTGTCATGATTCTAAATTTAAAAAGGACTCGCTTTAAAATGATGTCCGATGAGCCTCAAACGGCGACACTCTCTGTCAAGGGTCCGAAGGAAGTTACAGCAGGAAACATAAAAGCTGGCGGACAAGTAGAGATTTTAAATCCAGAACTTCACATCGCGGAAGTTACCGGAAAAGTTAATTTGAATATTGAGATGAAAATTGAAAAGGGGCTTGGGTTCATTCCGAAGGAAATTTTTCAGAAAGAAAAAGTTGATGTTGGCACAATTGCCGTCGATGCTATTTTTACTCCAATCCGCCGGGTTTCTTATGAAGTCGAAAATATGCGCGTTGGCGACAAAACCAACCATAATCGCTTAAGAATTTCAATTGAAACGGATGGCACGCTTTCTCCGCGCGAAGCGCTTTCACAGTCTATTGAGATCATGATCAACCAGCTTAAAGCCATTATTGATTTTAAAGAACCAGCTCCGACGCTCGGAGAGGCCGGAGTCCCGACCCCTCCGACAATACCGTCGGAGGGCGTCGGGAAAGATTATGCTGATATAAAAAAAGATAACATTTTTACCGATATTTTAAAGACTAGAACCGACAGCCTGGATCTTTCTACTAGAACGTTGAACGCGCTTACTTCCGCGAATATTCGCACCTTGGGAGGGCTGGCTCGGAAGAAGAGGGAAGATTTGCTTGAAGTTGAAGGCATTGGCGAAAAGGGAATTTCGGAGATTAAAAAAGTATTATCAAAATTTGGTCTTAACCTTAAGGATTAACTAGAACCTAGAAGCTAGAAGCTAAAACCTAGAACCTAATTTTATGAGACACAGTAATAATAAAAGAAAATTTGGCCGAGTTAGGAAAGTTCGAAATGCTTTGATCCGCTCTTTGGCACTCAATTTGATCGTGCGCGAAAAGATAAATACCAGTTTGGCAAAAGCAAAAGAATTGCGTCCCTTCATTGAAAAACTTGTGACTAGCGCAAAGAAAGGCGATACGGCTACCCGCCGGTTGACAGTTTCCTCGCTTTCTAATCGCCGGACCGAGGTTAAAAAGCTTTTTGAAGTTATTGCGCCAAAGTATGCGGACAGAAAGGGAGGCTACACGAGGATTTTAAAATTGGGCGCCAGAAAAGCAGACGGAGCTCCTATGGCTGTCATAGAATTTGTATAATTTGTAATAATATGGAAACAAAAAACAACCTTAAAATAATAGATGCTCAGAACAGGACTTTGGGAAGAGTTGCTACCGAGGTGGCAATGTCTTTAATGGGTAAAACCAAGGCGAGTTTTGAAAGGAATAAATATTCCGGTATTCCGGTCAGAGTTATAAATGCTTCCAAGATTCGCATTACCTCTAAGAAATTAGAGAATATTTATCATACCAGGTATTCCGGCATTCCGGGCGGACTGCGCGTATTAAAAGGCGCGGAGACAGCCGCAAAGTTAGGATTGAAAGAGTTAATAAAACTCGCAACTTTTCAGATGTTGCCGGCAAATAAATTACGAAGAATGATGATGAAAAATTTACAAATAAAAGATTAATCCGCCAAAATTTTTAACAAAAATAAACTAAACATTAAAAATATGATATTAAAAATTTAGGCGGATAAATTATTATGGACAAGGAAACAACAAAAAAATACATTGAAGCCGTAGGAAGACGCAAAACTTCAACTGCCAGAGTGCGCATTTGGCCATCTGCCAAAGCAAATTTTTTGGTAAATGGAATTGAGAGCAAAGAATATTTTAAAACGGAAGGAGAACGCCGTTTGATTTTAGATCCAATGGTGAAAGGATTAAAAGCCGAACAAGGAAAAGCGGGTTTAAAATGGAATATTGAGGTAAAAATAAGCGGAGGAGGAATTCATTCCCAAGCCGAAGCAATACGGCATGGACTGGCTCGCGCTCTTGTCTTGTTTAATCCGGAATTTCGTAAAAATTTAAAACCCTTGGGATATTTGAAACGCGATCCGAGAGCGAAAGAACGCAGAAAATTTGGTCTTAAAAAAGCCCGCAAAGCTCCGCAGTGGTCTAAACGATAAAATTTGTGGTAATATAGCATTATGCCTGATGAGGAAACATCCGCCGACGCTAAAAGCTCTGGCGAGACAAAGAAAAAAGAAGAAACCATAACCCCAACAGAAGACAATTCTGAAATTTTAGAGTTTGAATTCAATGAAGATGGGGAAGAGGATTTAAAAAAGACCCTCAAGAAATTCAGGGAAGATTTAAAGGTTTGTAAAAAAGAAAAAGAAGAATATTTGACTGGCTGGCAGAAGGAGCGGGCGGAGTTTGCCAATTACAAAAAAGGGGAGGATGGTCGCAGAGTTATGTTTTCCGAATCAGTGCGTGAACGGATTTTAACTCGTTTTTTAACTGTGATTGACAGTTTTAACCTGGCTTTTGCCAACAAAGAAACTTGGGAAAAAGCGGACGAAAATTGGAGAAAGGGCATAGAGTATATTTACGGGCAGATAAACGCAATCTTTGAAGAATATGGAGTAAAACCTATTGGCGAGACAGGAGAGATTTTTAACCCAAATATTCATCAGTCGATGGAATTGGTATCGACGGATAAAAAAGAGCTCGATCATACAGTTTCGCACGTTATCCAAAAAGGCTACAAGCTCGGCGAGCGCGTAATGCGTCCGGCGAGGGTGAATATTTATGAATATAAAGAATCAGGAAATTAGAATTTGTGAACACTGCGCACAAAACTTCACCATTAGTGAAGAAGAATTAATCTTATATAAAAAAGTAGATATTGAATTGCCGACTTTGTGTTTTTTCTGCCGAGTAAAATTGCATTTATCTTTTTGGATGTTCGGAAAATTTCGCAAAGGGGTTTCTGAGTTATCTGGCGAAAGTTTAATTACTGTTTTGCCGGAGAAAAACAGGTATCCGATTTACACTCTGACTGAATGGCACAGTGATCAATGGAATCCTATGGATTTTGGAATGGATTATAACAATACTCAGTCATTTCTAAAACAGTTACAAGATCTCCAAGAAAAAGTTCCTCATCCACATCAAAACGGTAGCAAAAATACTGGCTGTGATTGGTGCGATGATGTTTGGAATTCTAAAAATTGCTACCTTTCCCGTTCTACGGAAGAATGTGAAGATTTGTTTTATTCTTATCGGAATTTCAGAGCTAAAAATTCTATTGATATAACAATTTGTTTTGATTTAGAAAAGTGCTATGACTGCGGAGATTGTTATCATTCTTACAAACTTTTTTATTCTCGACATTCTCGCGACTGCGTCGATTCTTTTTTCTTGTATGATTGTCGCAATTGCCAAAATTGTTTCAGGTGCTGGAATCTTCGAAATAAATCTTATTGCATAGAAAATGTCCAATATGCAAAAGAAACATACGCAGAAAAATTAAAATCATTCAAACTCGGATCCTATGAAGCTATTCAGTCTTTGAAAGAACATTTTGAAGAGCTGGTGCAAAAAGAGGCAGTGCATAGAGAAAATTTTAACCTCAAAGCGTATAATTCTAGCGGTAATTATTTATTAAATGTGAAAGATTGCCATAATTGTAATACCATCGATGATTCTGAAGATATTTTTAATTGCGTTCGGGGGCATAAAGAAAAATCCAATATTGACGCGAATGGTTGTTGGTATTCTGAATTGATAGGTAACTGTCTAGGTTGCGTGAATAGTTATGCTCTTAAATATTCCAATTGGTCCTCTTCGCGATATTCCGAGTATCTGGATTTATGCATTGAGTGTGAATATTGTTTCGGTTGTGTTGGCTTAAAGAAAAAAAAGTATTGCATTTTAAACAAGCAATATGATAAAGAAGCATATGAAAAACTAAAAGATAAAATTATCAAAGATATGAAAAAGAGAAAAGAGTATGGTCAGTTTTTGCCTTACTCAATGAGCGCTGGACCTTTTAATTTTTCTACCAGTTTCTTTTATTTTCCAAATACTAAAAAAGAAAATATTTTAGCTCTCGGCGGCTATTGGGAAGACATCAATGAAAGTCATATAGAGGGAATGCCTACAGATAAGTTGCCTGATGATATAAAAGATGTTCCGGATACGATTATCACCCAAGCTCTCATATGTCCGGAAACTGGCTGGCGTTTTAATATAGCGGAAAATGAGCTTATTTTTTATAGAGAAAATAACATTCCGCTTCCGCGATATCATTTTGATGCGCGAACAAAAAAGGCTCTTAAGTATCTGACTATTCTTCAGTCTTTTCCATATCAATGTTATTACTGTAAAAAAGATATAATGGCCTTTTATCCGCTGGAATGGGGCTATCAGAAAGTCGCCTGTGAAGAATGTTACAAGCAAAATATCGCGTGAATGAGAACTGTCAAGGATTTCCCTTGACACAAGTTATCCTATTATCATAGGTATAGGTGATAATAGTACAATGACAACGGCCGTGTCTATTATACTATCTAGGATTTTCTTTGATTAAAGTGTGATAAAATGTTTCAATGAGCAACATTCTTGAAAAGAAAATATGTCAAAATTGTCACGGTGAATTTATAATCGAGCCGGATGATTTTGGTTTTTACGAAAAAATCAAAGTGCCACCGCCGACTTTTTGCCCGGAATGCAGATTACAGAGACGAATGGCCTTTCGAAACGAACGCTCACTTTATAAAGATGTTTGTGATTTGTGTCAGAGTCGAATAGTTTCGCAATATTCGCCCGATAAATCCTTCGTTGTTTATTGCCGTGAATGCTGGAATTCTGACCGGTGGGACCCTCTCCAATATGGACAGGATTATGATTGGGATAAACCTTTTTTTATCCAGTTCCAGGAACTTTTGGGGAAAGTTCCGCGCATCGCGCTGGTCCAGCTTTCCACCAACCTGAACTGCGATTACGCGAATTTTCTTGCGGATTGCAAGAATGTGTATCTTTCCCAATCTCTGGTTGAATCAGAAAATATTTTCTACTCTTATGCGGTTGATAAGTGCTTTGAAATTTTTGACTGTTCACAAGTTATAGAATGCACGCAATGTTACGAAAATATTGATTGTAGACGCAATAATAATTCCAAATTTCTTTTCCGTTCCCGCGAATGTATTGATTCATCTTTTCTTTTTGACTGCGTGAATTGCCAAAATTGCTTTATGAGCAGTAGTTTGCGCAACAAGCAGTTTGTAATCCGAAACGCGCAGTATTCTCGGGAGGAATATAAAGCTCGAATGAAAGAAATCCACCCAGAACGTTATCAAGACCTCATCAATCTAAAAAGCGAATTTTTGTCGCTCATAAAAAATGGAGTCCATCGTTTTGCCAATCTGGTAAAAACTGCTTCCTGCACAGGAGACAATATTTTTAACGCCAAAAATGTCCGGTTTTCCTTTGATATCCCGGCAGGTGAAAATTTGAAATTTTGCGTTCGGGCCGTAAATTTAAAAGATTCTTGGGATGTAACCGGCGGGATTACCGGCGAGCTTGTTTATGAAACAGCGGTGGCGGGACACGAAGGAAATCTTTTACGTTTTGTTTCCAATGCTGATATTCTCCGCGAAGTCGAATATTCAGACTGGTGCAAAAATTCCTCCAATCTTTTTGGTTGCGCCGGTGTAAAAAATAGGCAGTATTGTATTTTAAATAAACAGTATACGAAAGAGAAATATAAAAAACTAAGAGCGCGCATTATCGAACAGATGAAAAACATGCCATATGTCGATCTAAGAGGGAATAAATATGATTACGGCGAATTTTTCCCGCCGCGACTTTCCCCGTTTGCTTATAATGAATCTATGGCGCATGAATATATTACGCTTGCTAAAACGGAGGTGTTAGCGCGAGGATTTACATGGCGCGATCCCGATCCCTCTCCATATATTCCTACTATTATTGCCGAGAATCTTCCCAATGATATTCAGAGTGTTACAGATTCAATTACCAAAGAAATTATTGCCTGTCCTTTCTGTCCTCGCGTGTATCGTATTCTCCAAACCGAATTAACATTTTTAAAACAGCAGGGAATTGCGCTCCCGCGGAAATGTCAGGAGTGCCGGCATAAGGACCGTTTTGCGTTTCGGAATCCTCTTAAACTCTGGCATCGCAAGTGCATGAAAAAAAGTTGTCCGAATGAATTTGAAACTTCTTATGCGCCCGATCGGCCGGAAAAAGTTTATTGCGAGAAATGTTATCAGCAGGAAGTGTATTAGGGATAAAATTACTTAGTAGTGTAATAGCAACGGCCGTTGCTATTACACTACTTTGCTTTTTTACTTCATTTTCCGAAAGTTTCAAATAGAAACTTTTTTGTTTCTTCATCCACAAATTCTGTAACAATAATCATCATCTCGGTCGTGAGGCCCAAATCTTTTTTAATATTCGTAAATAAATGTTCAAAAGGGAAGGGGGAAATCCAAGCGGAATTTTTCAGGCAGACGAAACCCGCTTTTTTAAGAAGATAACGCAGAGATTCGCGTTCATTTTTTCTATTTTCCGGAAGATCGAGCAGGATGATCCTCCAAAATCCATCCCAAGAAGTATTTACCAAAGTTGTATCGCTGTCCAGCTTCAAACTATGCATTTTTTTCTTTCCTTCTTTTGTGAGCCGAGCGTATTCATTTTGCGGAGAAACTATTTGTTCTATCAGTCCGGCGTCTTTGAGTCCTTTTAGAGAGCGGGTAACAGCATAATTTAACTTGGTAGTCGGAGTACTAAGTGGGGTAATTTTTTGGTTTAATTCAGGTAATGAAATAGCAGTTTTTTGACCTAAAATGCTTAATATCTTATTGGAATAATCATGTTTTCTTGACATAGTTATATATTATAATATATACTGGCTTTTGACAAGTATTTCGTGGTCACGAAAAACTTGCTAAAAATAATAGCATAGTATATAATTGAAATAATTAATTATTAACCCCGATTATCGGATCGGGATTTTAGGTAAAAAATGTTATGAGTAAAATAATAGGCATAGATTTGGGTACAACAAATTCAGCGGTCGCAGTTATTGAAGGAGGCGCGCCGAAAATTATTGAGAACATTGAAGGTAATCGCACGACGCCTTCAGTGGTAGCGACTGCCAAAAATGGCGATCGCATCGTGGGACTTCTAGCGAAAAGACAGGCAATTACAAATCCCGGGAATACAATTTCTGAAATTAAACGTTTTATGGGTCATCGTTTTGATGATCTGGAAGTGCAAAAAGATCGCGCGACAGCGCTATTCAAAATTGAAACAGGAGATAGTGGCGGAGTAAAAGTTAAAATGACCGATAAATTTTACCGACCGGAAGAAATTTCCGCGATGATCTTACAAAAAATAAAAACAGACGTGGAGGCAAAGCTGGGAGAAAAAATTACCGAGGCGGTGATTACCGTACCCGCTTATTTTAATGATGCGCAAAGAAAGGCAACCAAAGATGCTGGAGCAATTGCGGGACTTGATGTCAAACGCATTATTAATGAGCCGACAGCGGCCGCACTGGCATACGGGTTTGATAAAAAGAAAAATGAAAAAATAGTGGTCTATGATTTCGGCGGGGGCACTTTCGATGTATCGGTGTTGGAAATCGGCGGGGATGTGATCGAAGTAAAATCGATTGATGGTGACAGCCATATGGGTGGAGGCGATATTGACCGAAAAATAGTCAGATGGATTGCGGAAGAATATAAAAAAGAATCTGGCATTGATGTAACCAAAGATCCTCTCGCGCATCAAAGATTGCGAGAAGCGGCGGAAAAAGCGAAGCACGAGCTTTCAACTACACTGGAGGCAGAAATAAATATTCCGTTCATAACTTCTGATTCGTCCGGGCCGAAGCATTTATTAATGAAAATGTCTCGCGCTACTCTAGAGACCCTCACCAAAGATTTGATTGACCGTTCGATTGAAATAACTAAAAGAGCACTGGCCGCTTCGCCTTTCAAGATGAGTGAAATAGACGAAATCATATTAGTGGGCGGGCAGACTCGCATGCCGAAGATCGTAGAGGCAGTTAAAAATCTTTTCGGCAAGGAGCCGAATATGTCCATCAATCCGGATGAAGTGGTGGCCTTGGGTGCCGCGGTGCAGGCCGGTGTGCTGGCTGGAGATGTGCGCGATGTGCTCTTGCTCGATGTTATACCATTATCTTTGGGTATTGAAACGTTGGGCGGAGTGGCGACAAAATTAATCGATAGAAATACCACTATTCCTTCCAGTAAATCTCAAGTATTTTCCACGGCGGCTGACAATCAAACTTCGGTGGAAATACACATTGTGCAGGGAGAACGCCCGATGGCTTCCGACAACAAGTCTCTGGGACGATTTATTTTAGACGGAGTTCCACCAGCGCCTCGAGGGATGCCTCAGATTGAAGTTTCTTTCGACATTGATGCCAATGGAATTTTAAATGTGACTGCGAAAGATAAAGCCTCTGGCAAAACCCAATCAATTAAAATAGAAGCCAGCTCGGGCTTGAAAGACGAGGACATTAAGAAGATGCAAAAAGACGCAGAACTGCACGCTGAAGAAGATAAAAAGAAAAAAGAAGTGGTGGATGTAAAAAATACGGCGGAAATGATTATTTATACCGCCGAAAAGGCGCTGAAAGATAACGAGGCGAAAATTCCGGCAGAATTAAAGGATAGTGTTAATGCTAAAATCACTGCGTTAAAGGGCGTGAAAGATGGCACAGACGGAGAAGCGATCAAAAAGGCGACAGAAGAACTTTCTAGTGAAATGTCAAAAATAGGCGAAGCAATGGCGAAAGCGGGAGCGACTCCTCCGCCTGCTGGAACTCCCGAAGAACAGAATCCGGAAGTCAAAGACGCGGAGTTCAAAGAAAAGAAAGACGACAAAGGCGAAACAAAAAAATAAGCAAAAGAAAAAGGCTTACAACAAGCCTTTTTCTTTTGCTTGATCTAATTTAACTTGAACGATTATTCTATCTATTTCTCCAACATTCCTTCTCCAAATTTCCAGATAATCGTCAGTCCAACCTTTTTCTTTAGCAATTTCCATTACTGCATGCAAGTTACTCATGTAACCATTTATGTCATGAACAAAATCACCTCTACCCAGATTATCTACCCTAATTGTCAAATTTTGAAGATCTTGAGGGGTGGGGTTTCTTTCTTGATTTCTTGATTCTATACTCATGGGGGTTATTATACCAGAAAAATTATAACATGGTATTATTACCCAATGAATGAACAAGAACAAAAAGGAATAAATTTAGATGTGTTAGAACATATTGAAAATTTATCTAATCAGGTAAATAAAATAATGGCCTCGCGCACTAAAGCCGTTTGGAGCAGATATCCCATAACTTTTGGGCTTTTGATACTCTTTGGTGCAACGGCTCTGCACGAAGGACTGAAAGGATTGATGAAAAACTTCGGCTTACTGGAAATAAACCCTTTGTATCTGTTTTTAGCTGGGCTGGTGATTCTCACAATTACCGGCACTCTTTATAAAAAATTAGAAAAATAAATATATGACTTTCAACATAGCAAAACATTTATCCTCAAAACATTGCAGTGTTTGCCACGGCGCGGGGGACGGGTTTAAATGTCCGAAATGTGGATATACCACAGCCCAGCATAATCCTCTTCATTTCCAAGAATGCAGAGAAAAATCAATGGTGCAAGTGAAATGCAAGAAATGCGCAGAGGCAGAGAGTAATTGTAAATGTGCATAGTGTTAAACACTCGGTGTTTAACAGGGGTTGAACATTATACAAAAAATTATTGATTAACTTTTAAAGAAAAAAATGTTTGAATTTGTAAAGAAAAAATTAAGACTACCTTCTTTAGAAAATTCACAAGAATCAATTAAGCCACGTCCTAATAATCCTCTAAAAGTAGGAGACTATGTCAAAGTACGAAGATCTGAAAGATCTGGTGGTGGGTTAGAGGATGGCTTTATAATTACTTTTTTTGATGAAGTAAAGAAAGAATTTGTTGTTCAAAAAGCAGAAGGTGAAAATGTAACAGTAAAAAAAATATCAATCAGAGAACTAGAAGAATTGAATCCACCAAAACAATAATTTGAAGCTTTTGGTTTTTTCTTTTTTATTGTAAAATAGCATTATATGGAAATTCCCCAAATACCTATAAATAAGGACATTACCTATCTTGGCATTACCACTTACCGGGACAAGAATCAGCTTTTCGGCATCAAGCGCAAAGACCGGCGCCAGCATGTTTATATGCTTGGAAAATCTGGCACCGGTAAATCAGTCTTGATGTTCAATATGATTATTCAGAATATCAGGAACGGCGACGGTGTGTGCATGGTTGACCCGCACGGAGAAAATGTTGAAGCTGTTCTTTCGGCTATTCCGCCACATCGCCTGAAAGACGTGATTTATTTCAATCCGGCTGATGCCGATCATCATATTGGATTCAATGTCTTGGAGCTGATTGACCCGCAATACAAGCATTTGGTAGCTTCGGGCCTGATGGGCATTTTTACCAAAATTTGGGCGAATGCCTGGAGCGCCCGCATGGAATATATTTTAAATAATGCCATCTTGGCACTGCTTGATACGCCGGGCACAACCTTGCTTGGAATTCCCAGAATGCTGGTGGACAAAGATTATCGCCAGAAAATAATTTCCAATTTAAAGGATCCGGTCATCAAGGCTTTTTGGGTGCATGAATACGAAGCCTGGCAGGATAAGTTCAGAAACGAAGCGATCGCGCCGATTCAAAATAAAGTCGGGCAGTTTCTTTCCACTTCTATTATCCGCAATGTTGTCGGCCAGTCCAAAAGCACCATCAACATTTTTGATATGATGAACGAGGGAAAGATTTTTCTGGTGAACGTTTCCAAAGGGCGCATCGGTGAAGACAATTCCGGTTTGCTGGGCGGGATGATTATTACTAAAATCCAGCTGGCGGCTATGGAGCGGGTGCGCATTCCCGAAGAATCTCGCCGGGATTTTTACCTTTTTGTGGATGAATTTCAGAATTTCGTGACGGATGCTTTTGCCGGTATTTTGTCGGAAGCCAGAAAATATAGGCTTAATTTAACGGTGGCGCATCAATACACGGCGCAACTTATTTCGGACAAAAGTTCGGCGGTGCGGGACGCCGTTTTCGGCAACGTGGGCACCACGATAGTTTTTCGCGTCGGCGCCGACGATGCGGAATTTTTAGAAAGTGAATTTGAACCGGAATTTACTCCGCAGGACATAGTTAATTTGCCGAATTATAAAGTTTATCTGAAATTGATGATCGACGGCGTGACCTCTCGCCCTTTTTCCGCCAAGACTTTACCGCCTTTAGTGAAGTCGGGTGATAAAAAGATTGAGGAGGAAGTAATTCGCTCTTCCCGCGCGCTATATTGCAGGCCAAGAGAAGTTGTGGAAAGAGAAATTAATGATTGGAGCGGAATGTCGCTCGGTGATGATGTAAACACTGGGAGCGGGGCTGTAGAAAAATTTCCCGCGGTTTGTTCGCTTTGCAAAAAAGATACCACGGTGCCTTTCAAGCCGAATCCGGGTCGGGCAGTTTATTGCAAAGAATGCATAGCTAAAATAAAGTCCGGAGAAGTGAAAGTGGAAAAAAATTCGGAAAATCAAATAAGGCATGATGAGACCACTTTTTTCAAGCCGTTGGCCGATTTAGGTATAGAGTTTGAACCAAAAGAAAAAAATATGGAAAGAGAGAAAGATAGGCATCCAGAAAGAATTTCGCAACATGTCAGCAGACCCATTCCTCAAGCGAATAAGCCTTCTGTTTCAGCAAGCAAGTCTGGAATATTGGGAACGATCAAAAAAGTTTTCAGTAAAGATCCAGTTAAAAAAGTAGAAAAAAATAATAGCGCATTAAGGGAAATTTTAAATAAAATCAAAGAACCTCAATCTCAGTATAAACCTCAGCCGAAGACTGATCAGCCTATAGCTGAAGTTTCATTAGATACTCTCAAAAACAAAATAAAAGAACCTATACCTTCTAAAGACCGCGCGGCTAGTGCAGAAGATATGCATAAATTAAAAGATTTAATTTCAGCAAAAATTTCAACAACGAATCCTACCCCAGCTCCAACACCTACCCCAACTCTTGTTCCTAAAAAACCCAAAGAAGTGCCAGAAGATGTTCTCCGAAAAATTTTAGAATAAAAAAATGACACAGGAGTGCAAAAAATGTAAACAAGAATTTGTCTTAGAAAAAAACGATCTTTCTTTTTACGAAAAAATGAAAGTGCCAGCACCGGTCAACTGTCCGGACTGTCGTTTCAAGTGGCGCGCGCTTTTCAGAAACGAAATAAATTTATACAGCCGCACTTGCGTATTATGCGGTCACTCGACTCTTTCGATGTATCACCCGGCTTCTCTCTATACCGTGTATTGCAGCGACTGCTGGCTTTCGGAAAAATGGGATCCGTATTCCTACGGGCAGGATTATGATCCCAAAAAGCCCTTTTTTGAGCAAATGGGGGAGCTCCTGCGCCGAGTTCCCAAAACGGGCATTTTCGCCTCAAGTGACGTGGGGCCGAATATAAACAGCAAATATACTAATTTTGCGGGAGGAAACAAGAATTGCTATTTTATTTTTAATTCAGGTCCCAACAACGAAGAGTGCGCTTATTCTCGGGGACTCATTTTATGCCGCGAAGCGCTCGATTCATATTATGCGAATAAAGCGGAAAAACTTTATGAAGCGGTAAATGTAAATATGAGTTCTGGAGTTGTGTGGGCGCAAAATGCGGACAACTGCATAGATTCCGCTTTTCTTTTAAATTGTTCAGACTGCCAAAACTGTTTCGGTTGTGTAAATTTGCGCCACCAGTCGCACCGTTTTTTAAACGAGCCGCTGTCGCGAAGCGAGTATTTAAAAAGAGTATCGGAAGTTATGGGAAGTTATAAAAAAATAGAAGAATTTCGCGCCCAGTTTGAAAAGTTTTCCCTGCGTTTTCCTAGGAAAGAAAACAATAATTTAAAAAATGTGAATGTTTCCGGCGATTATATTTTTGAATCTAAAAATTGCCGTCAATGCTTTGAAGCTTCTTTTTGCGAGGATTCCAAATTTCTTTTTTCAAACAAATACACGAAAAGTTGTTATGATTTAATCGGCCATGGCCGAAAGAGCGAATTGCTTTTGGAATGCGTGGCGGTCGGCAGTTCGAGCCATATCATCAGCTCATGGTGGACCACGAGCTCACACGATGTTGCTTATTCCTTTGGCTTGCGATCTTCCGAATATTGTTTCGGTTGCGACAGCGTTCGCAATGGACAATATGTGATTTTAAACAAACGGTATAATAAAGAAGAATACGAAAAAATTCGCTCAAAAATTGTCGCCGAACTGGAAGAAAAAAATTTATACGGTTTATATTTTCCTCCCGAGCTTGCGCCGTTTGCCTACAATGAAACAATAGCTCAAGATAATTTCCCACTTACAAAAGAAGAAGTTTTTGCTCAAGGGTTTCGCTGGGAAGAAAATATCCAAAAAACAGAAGGAAAGGAAACAATACAACCCAAACAAATCCCTGACCATATAAAAGATGCGCTAGATTCTATAACCAGTGAGATTTTAAAATGTGTAGATTGTAATAGAAATTATAAAATAATAAATCAAGAGTTGTTGTTTTACAGAAAAATGAATATACCGATACCCAGAAAATGCTTTTATTGCCGATATCAAAATCGCATCGTTCGCCGCGGACCGTATAAATTCTGGAAGCGGGAGTGCGCGAAGTGCGGGAAGGAAATCACCACTAATTATTCGCCAGACCGGTCAGAAATCGTATATTGTGAAAAATGCTATCAAGCCGAAGTTTATTAGTGAGGGTTTATCAAAATTTATAATAGTATAATAGCAACGGCCGTGTCTATTGTGTTATTAATGATAGTTAATAGATTTATTTAGTTTGTTTGTGGTAGAATATTTTTATGAAAAGCGAGATAAGACAATGCCAAAACTGCAAAAAAGATTTCGTCATTGAGCCGGAAGACTTTAATTTTTACGAGAAAATAAAAGTGCCGCCGCCGACTTTTTGTCCGAAGTGCCGAATGCAAAGACGTATGGCTTGGCGCAATGAACGCACACTTCATAGAAATAAGTGCGCTAAAACTGGCAAGAGTTTAATTAGTTGTTTTTCTAGTGATTCTCCTTTCGTGGTCTATGAAAGAGATATATGGTGGGGTGATACATGGAATCCAACAGAATATGGAGTTGATTATGATTTTTCTAAGTCTTTTTTTGGACAATTTCGTAATCTTATAGAAAAAGTTCCACATCCTAATCTTTTTATAGGAAAATGTTTCGATACTTTTTATGGCAATTATATCGGGGAGTTTCGAAATTCATATCTTACATCTGCATCTTGGAGCGGAGATAATGTAGCTTATGCGTCACGTTGTAGTTTCTGTAAGGATTCAATGGATATGTATATAACTGCTAACTGCGAGTTTTGTTATGAAGATGTGTCTTCAGTAAAGTGCTATGAAACTTTTTTCTCGCATAATGCTAACTCTTGCTCTAATTCATATTTCTTATATGACTGTAGAAATTGTATAAATTGTTTTGGTTGCACGGGGCTTCGCAATAAATCTAATTGCATGTGGAATGCGCAGTACACAAAAGAAGAATATGATAAAAAGCTTAAAGAATTAAATATTGGAAGTTTCAGGAATTTAAAAGTTGCACAAGAGAAATTTGAGGCATTCAAATCAAAAGCTATAAGAAGATTTGCTAACATTGTGAACTCTAATAATGTTTCTGGAGATGATATTTCCCGCGCTGATAATTCTAAATTTTGTTTTGGTGTGCTTGAAGAAATAAAAGATAGTAAATTTTTAATGAATGCGTTTCGTACGAAAGATAGTTATGATGGTTATGGTCTTGGTCTTGTAGAATTGCTTTACGAAGGTATGGATTCTGGCGTAAATGGATCTAATCAACGATTTACGCTTACAGTTTGGGAATGTTTCAATATCGAATATTCTTTTAACTGTCACGGTTGTAATAACATTTTTGGTTGTATTGGTCTTCGTAATAAAAATTATTGCATTTTGAATAAACAATATTTAAAAGAAGAATTTTTTAAACTCCGCGCTCAAATTCTCGAACATATGGATCAGATGCCGTACGTAGATAAAAAGGGTTTAATTTATAAATATGGTGAATATTTTCCAATAGAAATTTCGCCTTTTGGATATAATGAAACTGTTGCAGAAGATTATTTTCCGCTTTCCAAAGATGATATTTTATCCAATGGTTATAATTGGATAGAGCGAGAAAAGCCGGAATATAAAGCTACAGTCTTTGCTAAAGATTTGCCAAACCACATAAAAGATGTTGATGAAAATATTTTAAATTTAATCATAGGGTGCGAATTGTGCAAAAGACCTTATAAAATTATTAAAAATGAATATATTTTCCTAAAGCGATTTAATTTACCTTTACCGAGAAATTGTTTTGAATGCAGACATCAGGAACGATTTAAAAAAGTTAATCCGCCCAAACTCTGGCACCGATCCTGTATGTGCGGTTCGGCAGGCTCACCGTCTACGACGGCAGAACATTTCCACGGGGCGGGAAAGTGCGAAGTGGAATTTGAAACCTCTTACGCACCCGATCGACCGGAGATAGTCTACTGCGAAAAATGTTATCAGCAGGAAGTTTATTGAAATATCATAATAGCATAATAGCAACGGCCGTGTCTATTGTGTTATCAATGATAGTTAATAGATTTATTTAGTTTGTCTGTGGTAGAATATTTTTATGAAAAGCGAGATAAGACAATGCCAAAACTGTAAAAAAGATTTCGTCATCGAACCAGATGATTTTGGATTTTATGAAAAAATGAAAGTGCCTCCGCCGACTTTTTGTCCGCTTTGCCGAATCGAGAGAAGAGCAGCTTTTAGAAATGAAAGAAAACTTTTTAAGGTGAAAGATATTTTTACCCATCAAAACATTTTTTCACTTTATCCTGATGAAGCTGGAAACAGTTCTACTACCGAAAAAGAATGGTTCGGTGATAATTTTGATGCGATGGAATACGCCCGCAAGTATGATTTTTCAAAACCGTTTTTTGAGCAATTTTTTGAACTTAAAAAAGAAGTGCCGGTTTTTTCTTTAAGAGTTGAGTTTATGGTAAATAGTCCATATAGCGCTAACGCTACGGCCCTAAAAAATTCTTACTTGTGTTTTAATTCTAACAACTCCGAAGATTGTATGTATGGAAACGCAACCGATTTCAGCAAAGATTGCGTTGATAATTCACACATCAATCAATCCGAGAGATGTTATGAATGTTTCTGGCTACGGCATTGTTATCAATGTTACTTTACGATTATGTCAGCCGACTCCAGAAATTTATGGTTTTGCCGGGATTGTCTGGGGTGCAATGATTGCTTCGGTTGTGCGAACTTAAGAAAAGCCTCTTATTGCATATTTAACAAACAATATCCAAAAAAGGATTATTTTGAAGAAATAAAAAAGATGAATTTGCAGAGTAATTCGGGAGTTAAAAAAGCGCGGGAAAAAGCTAGATCTTTTTGGCAGACTCAAATAATCAGATTCCAGCAAGGTGTAAAAAATTTAAATTCAACCGGTTCTTATGTGACTGATTGTCGAAATGTCAATGACAGTTTTCTGATGCGAGAAGGAGAAAATATAAAATATTCTCAATATCTGCAAGTTCCAAAAAATAAAGATTGCTACGACGCTTTTGCTTGGGGAGCCAATATGGAATTGCATTACGAAACCTGCCTAAGTGGCGGTAACTCTTTTGATTTAAAATTCTGTGATAACTGCTGGCCGAATTGCAGAAGTTTGGAGTATTGCGCACACCTGTTCAGTTCTTCAGATTGTTTTGGTTGTGTGGGTTTAAAGAAAAAGCAATATTGTATTTTAAACAAGCAATATGTCAAAGATGAATATTTTGAAATGGTTAAAAAAATAAAAAAACAGATGGATAAGGTTCCTTATGTTGATAAAAAAGGAAATGTGTATAAATATGGGGAATTTTTTCCGATTGAACATTCGCAATTTGGTTACAACAACACGACAGCTATTCAGTATTTTCCGATGACTAAAGAAGAAGCTGACAAAAATGGCTATCCTTGGATTGAAGTATCGCGCGGAGAATATGCCATTACCAAAAAAGCGTCGGAATTGCCGGATTCAATTAATGATGTGGATAAAAGAATTTTAGAAGAAGTAATCGAATGTAAAAAATGCCAGAATCCGTATCGTATTTTGGAAAACGAATTTTTGTTTTACCAGAAAGAAAATTTTCCCTTGCCGACTATGTGTAATGATTGCAGATTCGAAAGAAGAATTTCCGATCGATTAAAATTTCAATTATACAAAAGATCTTGCATGTGTGCCGGGGAGGCAGATACTACCAAACAATATAAAAACACCGTAAAACATATCCATGGAAACGAGCCATGTGCGGAAGAATTCAAAACTGGCTATGCATCCGATCGGCCGGAGATAGTCTACTGCGAAAAATGTTATCAGCAGGAAGTTTATTAAATATGATGATAGTAGAATAACAACGGTCGTGTCTATTATACTAGAATTACCAGAAAGATTTTATAATCGAGATGGATACTAAAAATTATGAATATAAAAATAATAAACAAAAAAATATCAGAGCCGGAGCTTCGCGAACTAGCTAGAGAATTTTATGTTGATATGATAAAAGGGGTGGTGGACATAGAACTGGAAATTCTTGCGATGGGTGGAGAATATCACATGGATGCAAATAATATTCTGATTGAGAATGGTTCAACGCAGAAGAATGTTTGGGGTTTTAATTGGTATTTTGATAAAAGCGGAGAAGAACGGATTGAATATATTTCTCTTATAAATATTCGTCCAGCGCAAGGCAATAAAAGTATGGAAGTGCAAGATTTTTCTTTGCGTGGTAAAATGAAGTTAATCATATTAAAATATTTATCATGAATACCACTCGCACACCCTTATTTTATATGGCTAATCTTGGGAGCGAAATATCTCGCGCTCTTTTGGAGTACCAAAAAGAAGATTTTATAAATATGCATAATTCAATACTTCGAACAAAAGGTATAATCGGAAAAATTAAAGAGTTTCCAGAGATGAAAGGAAGAACAGGTGAACTTGAAATTTTAGAATCAATCATGGAAGATCTGGATCAAAAAAAACTGGAAATTGAAAGAGACCAGCTTCTCGGTTACTTTTTTCCATTTACTACTAGACTAATCTCTAGATAATATATATGCCCAAGCCAAATCGAGTGCAAATAATTAAATACGGACCGCCACCGCCAGAGTTGCCTGTTTTTGGCAAGGTCAAGCCCGAGGATGTCTCTTTTATCGGACGAACAAATTACGTGGCTTCACTGGAGGAGAAAAAGTTTATTTTCGGCATTAAGCGTGTAGATCGCAGACGCCATCTTTATATTGTCGGCAAGTCCGGTGTTGGTAAAAGTAAATTACTGGAACTTTTGATGCGTCAAGATATAACCTACAATCACGGTCTTTGTTTTATTGACCCGCACGGGGATGTGATCGAGGCGATGCTGGACTATATTCCCAAAGAACACATCGAAGATGTCTGCATTATCGATCCGGCCGATATTGATTTTCCATCATCCTTTAATCCGCTTGCCAACGTGGACCCGTTATTCAAATTCCAGCTGACTCAAGGTTTGATTGAAGTTTTACATAAGCAATTTGGGGCTAACTGGACGCCTCGTCTGGAACATGTATTCCGATTTACCTGTTTGGCGCTTCTGGATTATCCGCATGCCACGATGCGCGGAATGATTTCGATGTTGACCGACCGAAATTACAGGCAGAAAGTGGTGGAATATATTACCGACGACATGGTTAAAAGATTCTTCGCTATTGAATTTGCCGACTGGTCGGAAAAATTCGATACGGACGCCATTATTCCGCTTGTCAACAAACTCGGACAATTTCTCTCTGACCCGTTGCTTCGTAACATCTTCGGCCAGAAACAGAACAAAATAGATATCAGTGAATTGATGAATCAAGAAAAAATAATTTTAATCAATCTTTCCAAAGGGCGCATCGGAGAAGAGAATTCATCTTTTTTCGGTTCAATGTTCTTGACGAAAATAAAACAGGCGGGGATGGAGCGCGCCAGCATCCCCGAAGCAGAACGTAAAGATTTCTATTTATATATAGACGAGTTCCACAACATCGTTACCCAAACATTCGAAAATATTTTATCAGAAGCTAGAAAATATGCCCTCAATCTCACAATAGCCCATCAATATATCGGTCAGCTTCTTCCGCAAGTTCAGCATGCGGTGCTTGGAAACACAGGAAGTCTGATTTGTTTCAGGGTTGGCGGAGAAGATGCAGTTAAACTAAAACCGGAATTTGCGCCGATATTCGATGTGAAGGATATGATTAATCTGGCGGTGACGGAGTTTTATATAAAAATGACCATCGATGGCGAATCTTATGATCCGTTTTCAGCCGAAACTCTCCGAGTTTTGCCTCCAACCCATCTATCTTATAAAAAAGAAATTATTGAGGCATCCCGCCGAAAATATTCAATACCAAAAGACGATGCCGCTAAACTCATCGCCGAAGAGGAAGCTACAATAATCAGGAGCGCAGAGGAAAAGGCAATAATTGAAGGTAGAGCCAAAAGAAAAGAAAGAGAGGCTAAATCCGACGAAGTCGGATCGCCCGATGCCTCTGAAGAAGTATCTAGGGAAGCAAAGCCTAAAGCAAAAACTTCACAAGAAGCGGAACCTATGATATAAATGAATTAGGTGCTAGTGACTAGGTTCTAGAACCTAGAAGCTAAAACCTAGAAACTAATTATATGGCAAAAGATTACTATAACATATTGGGAGTGGAAAAAGGTGCCTCCAAGGAAGACATAAAAAAAGCTTTTTATAAATTAGCGCATAAGTATCATCCTGATAAAAAAGAAGGCAATGAGGCTAAATTTAAGGAAGTGAACGAAGCTTATCAAGTGCTCTCGGACGATGAGAAACGCTCTGGATATGACCAATTTGGATCAAGCTTTGAAAATGCGCAACAGGGGTATGGCAGGGGCCAGCAGAGCGGGTTTGGCGGGTTTGATTTTTCCGGTTTCCAAGACGGCAGTGCCGAATTTGATTTTGGCAACTTGAATGACATTTTTAGTGATTTTTTTGGCGGAGGAATGGGTGGAGGAAGAAGAGAAACAAAACGCGGACGAGACATTTCGACCGAGGTCCAAATTTCTTTTTCCGATTCTATTTTTGGCACTAATCGAAAAATTTTAATTACTAAAATGTCAGATTGTCTCACTTGTCATGGTTCCGGCGCCAAACCTGGCTCGAAAATGGAAACTTGCAAAACTTGCAATGGCCAAGGAAAAATCCGCGAATCAAAGAGAACAATTTTTGGAAATATTGCGAACACAAAAATTTGCGAAGTTTGTCTGGGGACGGGCGAAGTGCCGAAGGAAATTTGCGAGATATGCAGAGGCAAAGGAGTATTGCGTCGCGAGGAGGAAGTTTCGGTTGTTATTCCATCTGGCATACGGAATGGAGAAATGATTCGGATGACCGGCTACGGTGAAGCAGTTTCCAAAGGCGCCACCGGGGATCTTTATATAAAAATAAATGTGGCGCCCCATTCTGTTTTCAAGCGCGATGGTCATGATTTAGTGATGAATTTAAATTTGAAACTTTCTGATGCTTTGCTAGGAATTGAATATCCGATTCAAACTCTGGATGGGGAAATTAAAGTCACTATTCCAGAAGGCGTGTCCATCAATGAAATTCTGCGGGTGCGGGGCAAAGGGGTGCCGATATCTAAAAATAAACGCGGCGATCTCTTGATTAAACTTAATATAAAACTTCCGAACAGATTGTCTCGCAAGTCTCGCGAGCTCATCGAGGAACTCAAAAAAGAGGGGATTTAATCATGCCTTTAGATAATTTAATTTATCTGGCTGTCTCTCTCAATTTTATCGGCCATATTTTATATGTTCAAAGCATTATTCAAGAACATGCTAAGCCCAATTTACCTATTTTAGCCGCTGGGCTCGGTTCTTTACTGATTATGATGGTAGCAATATTCACTAAAAATGGGTTTTGGAAAATCAGCGCTTAGGTATTTCCATATTTTTTGATATTTTGAGCGATGCTTTAGCTTCTGTCCCGACCATCGTTAAATCTTGGAATTTTCCGGAGACAGAGATGTGGTCTCCTTATCTGTTGCCTATTTTTTCCAATATCGTTGGTCTAATGATAATTAAAAATTGGTCTTTTTCTTTATACTCGTTTGGTATTTATTTTCTTCTACTTGATTGCACTATCTTATTTTGCATATATCGCAAGAAGATTTTTAAAACACACTAAGATTCTAGCATATGCGGAAATCTTAGAATGCAGGTAATAAAATTGCATAAGTTCAGATACATATGGCACTCCTAATTAAGTTAGGAAATGCGTCAAT
>CAZKPK010000009.1:0-38634 GCA_964554645.1 uncultured Candidatus Saccharibacteria bacterium
CATCACCGCGCGCAAGCGCGCGGGGGAATTTTCCGACCAAGTTATGAATTGTGCTGTATTACTCTGCTTTGCTCGAACCTATTTTGAACAAGAACCGGATTGATTCGCACGCTCCGCGTGCGTGGTAACTCTAAACCTAATCGTACGCTCCGATTCTGTGCTAACTCTGACAATTTCGCCACGCCTCGCAGAGCTTCGGCGTTCCGCCCTCGCCCCATCGCTTTTCCATTCTTGATTTGTTTTGCGCGGGATTTTTTTGAAAAGGTATGGGCGATAGCTAATTGTATTATATAACATTATTGTTACAAAAGACAATTAGAGTTATACTCTAAATTGTGGATAAATCAGCAAAGAAACTCGGAAGCAATATGAAAAGGATACGCCTTGAAAAAGGAATGTCACAAGGTGATATTTGCCGAAGACTAGGCGTTGACCGTTCATACATCAGCAATGTTGAAAGTGGAAAGAAAAACCCAACACTTTTAACCATTACCAAATTAGCTAAAGCTCTCGGAGTTTCGGTCGGTGAGTTGTTGAAATAAGATATGCATAGTTATACCAAAAAAATACAATGAAAAAGAAAATCTTTTTAAGTGGTCCCATAAGAGGTGTTTCAAGAGTAGAATCTTTAGCGTGGAGAAATGAAGCAACCAAACTTCTTGAGCAGAACTTTTGTGTCCTTCATGCTTTCCGAGGTCGTGAGGAAAAAGAAACTTTTACTGATCCGCGAGCAGCTGTTATTAGAGATCTCAACGATATTAAAAATGCAGATATTTTATTGGTTAATGACACTGTAGAAAATTGTAGCATGATTGGTACGTCTATGGAGATATTTTTTGCATTCCAGCAGAATATACCGGTCATTCTGTTCGGGAATGCCCACGATAAAGATTATTGGTTAAATTATCATATCCATCTGCGAACCAAAGATCTAATTGAAGCCTGTGCTGTATTAAATAAGATGTTTAATTGATATATGAAAATACCTCTCTACAAACCTTATATTAGTAACAATGAAGTGAGTGCTGTCTCACGAGTTTTTAAATCTGGAAAATTGAGTAGAGGAACAGAGATAGAGTTATTTGAGAAAGAATTTGCTAGCTATGTTGGTAAAAAATACGCAATTGCTGTGAATAGTGGGACGAGCGGATTACACATTCTTGTTCGTACATTGGGATGGAAAAAGGGTGATGAGGTAATTACAACTCCTTTTAGCTATGTTGCGTCTGCCAATGCTCTATTATTTGAAGGCGTAACTCCTATTTTTATTGACATAGATTCACGGACACTTAATATTGACGCCAATAAAATTGAAGAAAAAATAACTCCTAAGACGAAAGGGATGCTTCTTGTCCATATTCTGGGTCTACCAGTCAATTATCAGAAGATAAAGCAATTAAAAGATAAATATAATCTTCAAATTATTGAAGATGCGTGCGAGACAATAGGTAAACCAAATGATAATTTCACTGTTACAAAATTAGGTGAAGCCACGGTATATGGATTTCATGAAAATAAACAACTTACTACTGGTGGAGAAGGTGGGATGATTGTTACAAATGATCCAATTATTGCACAAAAATGTTTGGCAATGCGTGATCAGGGTCGATCTCTTAAGAAAGATTGGATGAAATATGTGATTCTTGGCTTTAATTTTAGAATGACAGAAATGCAAGCAGCTTTTGGTAGAGAACAGTTAAAGATTATTGATAAGATGCTTACGCGAAGAGAGGAAATCGCGCAAAGATATTCAAATCTATTAAATAATGTGAGAGGTGTTGTCACTTCAGATCAGATGACTAAAGATAAAAGAAGTTGGTTTGTTTATTTTATTCTTCTAGAAAATAATAAGGCTAGAGATAGAGTTTATAAAGCGCTGCTAGATAATGGAATAGCTTCAAGCACTAACTATTTTCCCCCGATATATAACTTTCCCATGTATGCAGATTACACTAATGGATGTGAAATAACAGATAAAATATTTGAACGAATTTTAGCATTACCTATGTTTTATGAAATGACTAACGATGAAGTAGAACAGGTGTCAAAGATAATTAAAGATGTCCTTAAATAATATTTATGTATTCATCTGAAACATTCTATTCTCGATTTGCTAAATCATATGCACAATATGCTACTACAAAACAAGCTTATCTTTCATCTGTAAATACTTTCATTAAACAAGAAGCAGATACTGTAAAAACGATGGTTGATGTAGGATCTGGAGATGGGAAAAGAAGTAAGGAAATTGCTAATTTACTTGGTATTGATAATTTTACACTCATAGACAATAGCGATGGTATGATTAATTTATCAAGAAATATACCGGGTGCAACCATTTTAAAAGACGATATTTCAAATACTGAATTCAAATTGGAAAATAAATATGACGTGGTGCTTTGTCTGTGGAATGTACTGGGCCATGTAGTATTTGATAGAAGAGTTACTGCCCTCAAAAATTTAGCCTCATTGGTTAATGATAAAGGGTTTATATTTTTGGACGTTAATAACCGTTATAATGCTGTTCATTATGGAATAAAAGCGACTCTAAAAAATATATGTAAGGATATTCTGACCCCAAAAATCTCCAACGGTGATTTCGAGTTGAATATTAATACTGATCAGGGACAGATAAATACAATTGTTCATATATTTAATCCAAATGAAACAAAACATCTTTTTAAATTAGCCGGCTTAAAAGTTTCAAAGATGGAAATAATAAATTATAAAACTGGAGAAGAAAAAAATAATTTTTGGAGTGGCCAATTAGTATATAAGTTAACAAAAATATGAGAAGAATTTTATTTATTTGTTCACTATATCATCCTCACGTTGGAGGCATTGAGACAATGGTTACAGAATTGTCTCAGTTTTATAGAGGGCAAGGTGTCGAATCAGTTGTTTTGACAAAAAAATGGCCGACCACACTTACTGAAGAGGATTATTACAAAGACACAAAAATTTATCGTGTTGTAAGCGCTCGTACGGAAACTGAATTCAATAATATTATTGAATGGGCTAAAAATAATGAGAATAAAGTTAAAGCTGATATTATCCATGTTATTGGTGTACGTCGGCCACTACCCTTAATTGGATTACTTCTTAGCCGATATTGGAATGTTCCACTGATTTCAAGCATTGTAGGAAGTGAAATACCAAATACTGGCGATTCTGAAACTGAAACAGTATGGAATGAAAGTAAAGAAATAATGAGACCTGTCCTTGAGTCTTCCAGTATTGTTACTTGTGTTTCAAAAGCACTTGAAAATGATCTACGGGGAATTGTTCCCAATCTTAATTATGTTAGAACTGTATATGCTGGTATAGATACTGAATTTATAAATTCAGTATCATGCACTGAAACAGAAAAGAATTATATTATATCTTTACGAAGACTTACCCTATCTAAAGGAGTTGATATTCTCATTAGGGCTTTTAAAGATATTGCAAATGAGTATCCTCAGATAAGACTATTAATCGCGGGCGAAGGACATGAAGAAGAAAATCTTAAGACTCTGGCACGAAATTTAAATTTGGATGATAAAATAAAGTTTATTGGCACAGTTTCACTTACACGAGCAATTTCCTTATTGAAAGGGGCGATTTGCACGGTCGTTCCTTCGATATCAGAGGGTGGTAGTTTGGTAAATATTGAAGCACAAGCTGCTTCTTGTCCTGTAGTGGCTAGTCGAGTTGGCGGCATACCTGAATATGTTCAGGACGGTGTAAGCGGTTTATTGTTTGAATCGAAGAATCTAAAAGATCTTGCTAATAAGGTAAAAATTATTATTTCAAATGCACCTTTGAGAAATAAATTAATTCAGGGAGGAATTGAGCATGCGAGAAAATTTAGTTGGGACATACTTGGTCCTCAGTATCTTGCACTTTATAATGAAGTGATTGACTTAAAGCAAATTAAGCCCTTTCAACCTTGGTCAGAGCTTACAAAAAGATTATGGTTAAAATTAAAAGAATAATATGGAAATATTACAAAAAATTTTAAATCGATATAATATACCAGAAGTTTCCCCCATAAAAATGGTGCGAGAGTCTGGAGATAATCATGTGTATTTGATTGGAGAGAAAAATAAAAAAATACTACGTGTAAGTAAACGTCTACCAATAGAAGATGTCCGATTTGAACATGAGGCTTTGCGATACCTATCATCAAACAATGTTCCTGTTCCTGAATGGGTTAAAACCAAAGACGGAAATTTTTATGCATCAACAGATGAATTTGAAGTTGCTGTAATGTTTGATTTTGTAGAAGGTTACCATGTTCATATTGATAAAGATAATCTCCCAACTAAGGAGCAGGCATATACTGCAGGACACACTTTGGCTTCTATAGCTGAAATCGGTAAAACCTTCAAACCATCATCTTCCCGCCGAAGAAATATTTTTGTTGAACTAGAGAGGGTTTTGCAAAATAAGGAGACTTTTAAAAAAGATTTTGAGGGTGGCGAAGTCTTTGTTGAACAAGTCAAAGAAGTCATTAAATTCGGGAGAGAAGACAAGTCTCCTGTGGGATTTATTCACAATGATTATCGATCTGGAAATGTATTCTTCAAGAATGACAAGAAAATTAGCGGAGTGATAGATTTTGATTGGAGTTGTATTGGCCCAATTATAAAAGATCTCGCCCTTGGTGTTTTAGAATGGTCATTCCCTGACGGTAAAGCTGAACCTGATTTTACAATATTTGATGCATTCTTGGATGGATATAATTCAGTTGTTAAAGAAAAAATTACCAAAGCATCAACGCTTTATTCATGGATAAAATTTGCTGCGCTTTCTGATACAGCCACTTTTTTTTGCGACAGACTCGCATCCCCAGATTTGAAGAAGAAAATTACGCGTTCATATATGTACAAAAAATATCTTTTTTTTAATTCATTATAATTTTTCTATGAAGCCATATCTTTATTTTGATGGGTTACTTAAGCTTACTCAAGAAATTCAAGGTACTGAAGTAGTACACATGGGCATAAGACCATATGGTTTTCATGCTGGTAATGTCATGGCATTTATAGTTTACCCATATTTACTTTGTAAGTATTTAGAAAAATTGGGAAAGAAAGCACAATTTAAATTTATCGTTTCAATCAATGACTGGGAACAGGATATTCTTGATGGACCTAATCCTAGGAAGTATCCATTTAATATATTCCCGAAAAATACATCAATTTATTTTGTCCCCGATGAAAGGGGTTGTTGTAAATCTGTGGTAGATCATTGGCAACCAATAATTGAGCGGAACCTTCTAGTTCTAAAAAATAAATATCCGCATATATCATTTCAGTTTGTGAGAAATTCTGAACTTATCAATTTTTCTTTTTGTAGAGAATTACTGCAGAAAACTGTGAAGAATCCGCTTGAACAATTTGAAATACTAAAAGCAAATTCTGATAATGAAACGTTAGAAAGTCCCATACAATATGCTGGCGTTATATGTCCAAAGTGCCACAAAGCTAATGGTAAGACTGTTGCTATGGATAATGAAATAATTTCTTGGGCTTGTGGTAAATGTAATTACACAACTCAAGATAGCATAAAAAGATTTCAGTATTGGTGGTACCATAAACCAATGCTACTTGCGAGAATAGAGATATTTAAAATTGATATTACCCTAAGTGGTGGGGATCACTATAGTGAGGGTGATTTTAATATACGGAAGGCATTTATAAAAAAATATTCTCCCAAAACAAAAGAACCCCGTATGCTATTTACACCAACTGTCGTTACTCTTGATGGAGAAAGAATGAGTAAAAGTCGAAATAATACTGAATTTGCAAATATACTAAAGCTTATAAATGTGGCGGATGGATTTAAAGGTGGGGAAATAATGTTGACTGAGGATTTAACAGAAAAAAATGTTAATGAAAAAGACTATAGTTATATTCTCTAATCCATTCGGATATGGACCAACTGGTAAAGCTATCGCAATTGCGGAAGCTTTTATTAACAGTGGATATATAAATATTATATTTGTTGGCAATAGTTTTGTTCAGGAGATTATCCCAAAATATATTACATTTATCAGTGTTGATGAAAGAAATGAGGACGAAATTATAAAGATATTAAGGCAGATAGAGAATCCTGTAGTTATTAGTTCTCAAAATAGATTTGCTATACGCGCAGCTAAATCTCTGGATCTACTATCAGCTTTTCTAGATGGTTTATCGTGGTTTTGGAAGCAGATACCAGCCGATCATTTGATTGCCGATGAAATTTTTTGGATGAACTATCCGCATATTAAAGATAAGTTGCCCAAAAAGTTCGATAAAATTCATGTTGTGCCGGGAATCATCAATATTAAAACTGATACGGGTGAGCGGAATCAAATTCTTATTCATATTGGAGGATGTAAAAATCCACTTGATAATACTTTTCCTAAGTATTATCTTAATATATTAGCTGATAGCTTATCTAATCTTTTTGATATAGATAAAATTCTAGTTACTGGGGGTTCTGAAGCTATTGAATATTTAAAGTCTAAGTTAATAAAAAATAAAATAAAAATAGTTTCACTAAAACATCACGAGTTTATTCAAGAACTTAGCAAATCAAAACACTTTATCACTACAGCAGGTCAGACAGCTACACTTGAGGCTTTTGCTTTAGGCGTTCCGACCAGCTTTTTAATGCCCATGAACCTAAGCCAGTTAGCTTTAACTGAAATCTTAAATCAACATAATGCGACTCCACAATCTTTGTTTTGGGGTTCTTACTGCCCAGAAGAAACAGATCTTACATCGTTAAATGAAAAAGATGCAATCATTGAATTGAACAAGTATGCAGAAAAGATTTATAAAGACAAAAAAATACGAGTGCGATTAGAAAGTGATATTAGGGGGATGATTGTCAGTATACCAGATCAAAAAGGGCAAAGAGAATTTATCAAATGTCTAGGTAAAAACGGAGCAGACGCGATTGTAGATATATTAACTAAAAAATGGAATATAAAATAAAACTCCCAGATGAATACTTCAATTCTTCATCTGGGAGTGAGTTTAATCCACCCGGTATCAGTGTTGTCGAACCACATCCTCCGGAAGGAAAACCTTTGTGAGAGTTCCCCTGTGTACGGATTACGTTTGGAGTACCACGCAACATGACCGTTACGGATATAATTACCGTTACGCTCAAGCTTGTGATAATCCAATTCAGGTACTGACTCGAGGATTATCCGAGTTGTGAGAAGCACCTCGCCGTGTGTTACAACTAGAGTATTTCCATCAAGAGAGTTGATAAACTCTCTTGTCCTTTTCCAGACTTCGGCTCCAGACTTCGGCCAGTGCTTCTCCGTTCGGATAGGCCTGATGAAATCCAGAAGGAAGAGTGTCATAGCCATTGGATTTGCAAAACTCAGGCCACTCGCTCCATGGAAGACACTCTATGCCTCCCCAGACTTGTCCTCGAACCAATTCGTCTGTTGTCCATGCCGCTTTCGGCAGTACAAGGTTGGCTGTTTCTACCGCGCGTATTGATGGAGATGTTACTAACCGTAGTCCATCTCCAAGTGGTGCATGCCTCTCAATCCAGTTACGGAGTGGAATACACCTCTCTCGTCCACGAGCTGTCAAACACCATTTATCACTTGGTTTATTACGCAATTCCATGGTAAATCCTGAATCATCACCATGGAACTTGCTTTTCACCATAGCGACATTCCCCTCGGCTTCTTCGTGCCGAATCAGGATAAGGTCACATACTTTGCTCATGACCTACCTCCTTTTCCGTTCGAGATACTCCGAGAGATTCCCGGGTTCAACAAAAACCTTGCGGTCTCTGATGACCCAGAGCCTTTCGGCAATGGCGTCTATGAACTCGCGATCATGAGTGACGGCGAGCACTGTCCCCGAATATCCCCTCACCGCTTCAACGATTGCCTCCCACGTGGGTGGATCCACATGATTGGTCGGTTCGTCGAGGATGAGGAATTCCGGCTCCTGAGCGAATAGAAGTGCAAGCTTGAACCTAGCTTGTTGACCACCTGAGAGGATCCCCAGTGGACGAGTGACCAGATCGACGGTGATGCCGTAACGAGCGAGATTCGCACGACAGCGATGCTCAGGCCACTTGAGGGTATTTTGGAACACTTCCAGAGCGGAAAGAGTCCTGTCGATACCCGCCAAATGATCCTGAGTCATAAACTGCCACTTGATACTCACACCCATTCGAGCAGTGCCGTTTTGCGGAGCAAGCTCTCCGGTAATTAACCTTACGAGCGTTGACTTCCCAGACCCGTTTGGCCCGAACAGCACCACCTTCTCTCCGAATCGCAACTCCGCCGAAGTATCATGAAAGATTCGATTGTTGTCGTACGAGAACGACAAGTTCTCAACCGAAACGATCATCTTCCCCTTCTTTTGATCCACATCAGAGATGCGAACCTTCGGCTGCTTTTGTTCAAAGACGGGCCGCTTTCCGTGACTGTCCTCAAGCTCCTTCAGCCGACGCTTGGTCTGCTGGTATGTGGCGGCTGTGTCAGAAGATCTCTTTGCTCGCAACTTCATCATCTCCACGGTCTCACGCAAGCGTTTGATAGTCTTTTCTTCAAACACCCAATCGCGTGTTTTACCGGCGATCTGGCGTTCCTTCTCTGCCAAATAGTCGTCATACTTCATCGAATAGACGGTGATTGTCCCGTCTTCCAGTTCAAGAATTGAATTCGCGAGCTGGTCGATGAAGTACTGATCGTGCGACACGAAGACCACGCCTCCGAAGAACTTCGAGATGACGCCGACGAGCCAGTCGATCGTCTGGTAGTCGAGATGGTTTTCTGGTTCGTCCATCGCGATGAAAGATGAACCACTCGCCATACCGGCCACGATCTCTAGCTTCTTCTTCTCACCACCGGAGAGATCTCCGCACTTGACCGAATCAAGCCTCACCTCGTTCTTGCCGAGATCGAAACCCGACTGGCTAAGCATTCTGATAGCCTTGTGGATCTCCTTGACACGACGACTCAGAAACTCTCGTGGAGTCTCTTCGTCCTTGCCAGAGAAATCTTGGGCCACCAAAACGCAGTTCTGCTCGTCTCCGAACAATTCCCCCTGATCAGGGATAAGGTGCCCGGTGAGGATCTTCAGAAGCGTTGATTTGCCGCTTCCGTTTTCTCCAATGAGAGCAAGTTTGCCCCCTTCAGAGATGGCGAAGTTCACTCCAGCAAGAACAGTCTTGCTGTCGAATGACTTCCGTATTCCTTTTGCTGTTATACTTCTCATTTCGTATACCTCCTATTTTACCTGTTTGTGGTTTGTGAAAGAACTCGCTTCGAGACCATCCCGAAGTCCGAAATGACGGTAACATTAATTAGTCTTCTTGTAAAGAAAACTCTTAAATTCCAAAATAATTTGTCTTTTCTCTGGGAGCCTCCGCTCGCACCCCTCTCCTCCCTTGCGAGCGGGCTTGCGCGCGAACAGGAGGGTGGGTCAAGCGCATTTGCATTTGAGCCTCGGACATTTCCGCTAGGGCGTCCACGCCCTTGGATGAGCGCCGCCGTAATCTTGCAATACAGAAATCCGAAGCGAAAGCGACACCACGAAAGCTATTTTGAAAACGAGGAAGGGGGTTGTGCGAGGGCGGACTCCGAAGGCACGAACAACGAAGGCAAAGACACACGCAAACCACTAAACGCAATAAAGCACTGAATACTCTAGCAAACCACTGCGAGGAGGAGACCGAAGCTGGGGGAAGGATTCCTTCCTTCCCCCAAACAGCATGGCGCCCGAGCACCCGCTCTGCGGAGCGGGAGTGCGAGGATAAGCGCCAAACCTAGACATCTAGGCGCGAGTAGCCCTAGCGGAAATGTCCGAGACGGATGCCGAGGATGGACCCCTTTAGATCATGGTACGCAAAATGATAGAATGAACGAGGCACAATATAGAAGTTTGGATTTTAATTCCGCCAGCTTCCTTTCTTAAAAGGAAGCCCGCCCGAAGCCCCATCGCCCATACCTTTTCAAAAAAATCCCGCGCAAAACAAAAAAGAATGGAAAAGCGATGGGGCGAGGGTGGAACGCCGAGGCTCTGCGAGGCGTTGGCGGAATTGTTAGAGTTAGCACAGAATCGGAGCGTACGATTAGATTTAGAGCCACCACGCACGCGGAGTGTGCGAATCAGTCCGGTTCCTGTTCAAAATAGGTTCGAGCAAAGCAGAGTAATACAGCACCAAATGAAAATCAAAATTCTATATGAAGATAAAGATATTTTGGCCATAGACAAACCTTCAGGTCTTTTGGTGCACCCCTCGACTACGCTCGGGACAGGTCCGGTCCAAAAAACAATTTTGGATATTTTCAAGAAAAAATATCCAAAATTGGAAATAGCGCACAGGCTTGATAAAGAAACTTCCGGAGTTATGTTGCTTGCCAAAAACAAAAAAGCGCGCGAGTTTTTGAAAAAGCAATTCTCCGCTCCCGCTCTAGAAATGCGAAACCGCGGGTTGGCGGACAGGCAAAATAGAATAAATAAAGTTTATGTAGCGATTGTGAATGGCTGGGTAAAAGATGATTATGGCATTATCAACAAACCAATTGGCCGAAGTCCGAGAGATTTTCGCAGGCATCTGGCTGGTCGTGGAGCGAGAGGGGAATTGCGCGAGGCGATAACGGAATACAAGGTCTTGAAGCGGTTTGCAGCGCAGGCTTGTGAAAATTTTTCCTCCTGCGCCCTTCCTGTTATGTCAAAAAAGAAAACAGGCGGGACCCTCGGAGAGAAAAATTTTCACAAGCCTGCGCTGTTTACATATTTAGAAGTAAAACCCAAAACCGGCAGAACCCACCAAATACGGGTACATCTGAAATATCTGAATCATCCCATTGCCTGCGATTCGCTTTACAATCCAAATGGTTTTTGTCCGAAAGGAATCTCGCGAACGGCGCTTCATGCCAAATCTATTGAATTCAAGAATCTAAAAGGGGAAATGATAAAGGTAGAATCAAAAGTGCCAAAAGAATTTTCCACCCTAGGCAGATCCGCCTTTGGCGAAGAAAAATGGTAAAATAATACTATGGAATCGCAAACTAAATCCTGTCAGAATTGTAAGCTCGAATTTGTAATTGAGCCGGAGGATTTTAATTTTTATGAAAAAATGTCCGCCCAAGGCGGATCCGCCTCTGGAGGAAAAGTTCCGCCGCCGACTTGGTGCCCGGAGTGTCGGATGATTCGACGACTTTATTTTATAAATATCTGGACTATTTACAAAAGAAAATGTGACAAATGTGGACAGACCGTTTTATCTATTTATTCTGTTGATAATCCAAATATGGTTTATTGTCAGCCATGTTGGTGGAAAGATAGTTGGGATGGAACAGAATATGCGATGGATTATGATCCCTCTAGGCCCTTTTTTGAGCAATTAAAAGAATTACAACTTAAAACTCCATGGATGGCTCAGGAAAATTTATATACTATGCAAGTAAATAGTCCCTATATTAATGCCACAGGACCAGCTAAAAATTGTTACCAAATATTTTGGGCGGATTACTGTGAAAATGTTTTTTATTCTTCATATTTGCATAATTTAAAAGATTCGCTGGATTGTTTTCGCATGGAAGAGTGTGAATTGTGCTACGAATCAGTAGGTTGTCATAAATGCTATCGTACTTTCTTCTCTGAAGAATGCGATTCATGTACCGATACATGGTTCTCTCGCGCTTGTTCGGGTTTAGTAAACTGTTTTGGTTGCGTTAATTTAAGAAACAAAAGTTACTGTATCTTTAATGAACAATATTCTCGTGATTCTTATTTAGAAAAATTAAAAGAACTCAAACTTGATTCCAGAAACTCCCTCGATAGCTTAAGACAACAAGTTTTTGAGTTTTGGAACAAGTATCCGCGCAGATTTTACAATGGAAATGCTTTAAATAAAAATGTAAATGGTGATTATATTTACGAATCAAAAAATGCCCATGATTCTTATCTAGTGGTTGGATTAGAGGACGGTAGATTTTGCCAATTTTTAAGTGTTCCGAAATCCAAAGACTGTTATGATTATACTGGATGGGGTGATGGAGCAGAACTTGTATATGAATGTACAGTAGTTGGACTTGGAGCGAACAATGTAAAGTTTTCGGATGAATGTTGGCCGAATCCAATGAATATAGAATATTCAATGTATGTAATTAATGGATGTCGCGATTGTTTTGGTTGTATTAATTTAAAGAAAAAACAATATTGTATTTTAAATAAGCAGTATTCAAAAGAGGAATATGAAAAACTAAAAGTACAGATCATAAAAGACATGAATCAAAACCCCTTCATCGATGGTAAAGGAAGAGTTTGTAAATATGGTGAATTTTTACCTACCTTCCTTTCTCCATTTGCCTATAATGAATCGACTGCCAATCAATTTTTTCCAAAAACTAAGGACGAAGCACTCAAGGAAGGCTGGAAGTGGTATGAAAGAAAAAAAAGTGATTATCCAACTTCCATGAAAGCAAAAGATTTGCCGGACACTAGCGCTGAAATTTCTGAAGCTATATTAGATGAAGTCATAGAGTGTTCATCTTGCCAAAAGGCCTATCGTTTCACTCAAGGAGAACTCAATTTAATGCAAAAGTTAAATATTCCTTTTCCACGCCAGTGCCCAGTCTGTAGACAAGATGTACGATTTACTAGAATAAATTTACCAAAACTCTATGACAGAAATTGTATGAAGTGCGATAAATCGATTAGGACCTCATATGCCCCGGAACGTCCCGAGATAATTTATTGCGAAAAATGCTACCAAGATGAATTTTTATAGAAACTTGCCACAGCAATAGTAAGCGGTCGCGTACTAATGCTAAATTTGCCTCTGGAAAATTTTTATGCTAAAGTTCTTCTACTGATATGAATGATAAGACAAGCAATATCAAATTCAGTCCAGTGGACATAGAAGCTCGCAAGAAGCTTGATTTCAAAGCAGGAGACACAGTATCTGTCTGGTCTAAAATTTTAGAAGAGAAAATTGAAAAAAAGAAAGATTCTAAAAAGAAAGATTCAAAAAAAGGTGAAGCTAATAAATTCAGATTGCAGGCTTTTGAAGGTATTGTGCTCGCTCGAAAACATGGCACGGAAATGGGCGCTACTTTTACGGTTAGAAAAATCGCTTCTGGTGTTGGAGTGGAAAGAATTTTTCCGCTTTATTCTCCGATGATAGATAAAATTGAAACAACCAAAAAATCTCGCGCCCGCCGATCAAAACTTTATTATATCCGCGATAAAGCGGTCAAAGATGTGCGCAGTAAAATGCGCTCCGTTGCCAGCCAAGGAGAGGAAGTAATAGAAGAAACTAAAGTAGTGGAATAATTTGCTATAATTGGATGTGCTCAAAATGCCCAGGTGGCGGAACTGGTATACGCGTATGCTTGAGGTGCATATTCCGTAAGGATTGGGAGTTCAAATCTCCCCCTGGGCACATGGTGGTTATGGTGTAGCGGCAGCACAGAAGCTTGTGGAGCTTTTAGTTCGGGTTCAACTCCCGATAACCACCCCCGATTATTTTCTTTACGATTTTTTTTCGAAGTCGTTTAATTTTTTTTCTATTCTATTTAGAGTATTTTGCAAATTTATGATTTGCGCTTCCTCTGTTTCTATTTCACTTTCTTCTTTTTCTTCCAGTTTTTTTTCGCCAATCAGGCCGGAAATAATGAGCCGATTGCCGATAAAAGCGGAAACGAAAACTCCTGTCATCAGGAGGAGAACAACCGCGATAACGAGTGAAGCGGTAGAGCTTATGTTTATATCATCCGCAGTATGCCACACCCCGCGCCAAAACAACACGACTCCAATGCCCCCTAAAAACGCATAAAAAATAGGATAGTGGCTCAATCTTCCCCTTACTTTGTCTTCCAATTTATCAAAAAATCGCACAATCTTTTTAATCATTTTTATATTATAATACATTTATGCGATTACAGCAAAATGTTTGGAATGATGAAAATTTAATAAAAGTATTGAAAGAGAATGGTATTGTTGTAATGCCGACGGATACTTTGTATGGAATTGTCGGAAGGGCAGAAAGTGAGAAAGCGGTTAATCGTATTTATGTTATACGAAAACGCGCGCTTGATAAGCCTTGCATAATACTCATTGGAGAGATTGGTGAGCTTGAAAAATTTTCCATTATTCTTTCCGAAAAACAAAAAATGGAAATTGAAAAATATAAAGAGCCGACCAGTTTTATTCTGGACTGCGCGGATGAAAAATTTAGATACCTGCATCGAGGCGCAAAGACTCTAGCTTTTCGCCTGCCTGCGCAAGAGAGCCTGCGAAATTTATTAAAAAAAACCGGTCCGCTTATCGCCCCCTCCGCAAATCCAGAGGCGTTGCCTCCGGCGCAAAATATAACCGAAGCAAAAAAATATTTTGGAGACCTAGTTGATTTATATGTGGATGGAGGAGAAATTAAAGGCCAAGCGTCTAAAGTTATAAAATTGCATAAAGATGGTTCTGTGAATGTTTTTAGATATTTCGAAAAATTTGACAAATACCCAAAAACGTAGTAGTATGTATAATATAGAGATATAAAGTTCTTTTTAAACTTGCGAAATTATGGCGTTCTTTCAGGGTTTAAAAATAGAAGAACTTTGAAAGAACGCCGTAACCATCAAAAACATATCGGCGCGCATCTCGGGCAACCTCACTGTGTGAGAACCTGACGTGCAAATGACAGAAAAAAGGAAAACATGAAAATCATGTATGCAGAAGCTCGCGGGACGTTGGATGATATCAATGAGAAACTTGCTGGTGAAAATGCCAGCGAATATCTCGAACGTCTCAAGGCGGTTGGTCGCGGGGAGAATCCGTTTCCTGTGCATGTCGTCTCGGTTCCCGGGAAGGCAACATGGGAGACTAAAGGTGACCTGATTTACATCACACTCCCGCCCTCGGAAGGGGTGACGGGTCTGCGATGGATCGAGTATTTCGAAGAGCGGGACGTCAATCTCTCCGATGACGCCAAGGCAGTCTTGCGTTCGACAGACTTCCAGCCAACTGCGCCAGGTTTCGTTCACAGGCTTGTCGCTCTCAGAGCGACTTTCTGGAAAAAGGATGCCGAGCGGACCACAAAAAATATTCAGGCAGAAGGCGTCACGCGGAAGTGGCTGGAGATTCATCCAGAAGCTGTCTGCATTGTCAGGGGGTGTTTTTCTAACAAGCAGTTAGAAAAGATGGGTCTTGTGTATCTCGTAGGAATACACAAACCAATCGGAGTCTACGGCAACCCGCGTTTCCTTGGTGCCTTTCGCCTCGGCGATGGTGGGTGGCTCTTCACGTATTGCGCTGATCCAGACTACGAGTGGGGTGGCTGCGGTGCGTTTTTCTGGTCTCTCCCGCAAGTTTAGTTTTCGGGTCTTAGAGATCAGTGCTTCAGCACTTGAAATCTTAGACCTTAGTTTTTTTCGCAAAAAATCGGTGATAATATCACCCGGCACGGAAGTAGCCGCCAAGCTTCAAATCCGCATCTCGATCGATGCGGTTTTCTTTTGGTATAATGAGTGGTGGTATTAGGCGAGTCTGAAAGAGATCACGGTTTCTTTCTGCCGAAACCGGTATCCGTATATCCAGAGTGTCTAAGATTACGATTTTAGACAGGGTGATATATGTAGAACTTTCATAAAAAATGAAAATACTTGGTGCGAAGAGCTAGGACATTTTGATGTCGAATTAGATTCAACCTCGAGCTTTTCCAAAAGAAATTCAAGGGGTGGTGAAATAGGAAGCTTTTCGCATAATTCGAAGTCAACGACAACCCGCGTTTCCTTGGTGCCAATCGCAACGACGATAGTAGGTGGCTCAACACGAATTACGCTAATCCAGACAACAAGTGGAATGACAACGGTGCGTTTTTCTGGTCTCTCCCGCGACTCTTTTCATTTCTCTCCCGACTTTTTGTCTGGAGAGTTTTGTTTTACGAGCTGTCCGTGCCAACCGCCAAGCTGTTTACCGACTCCTGCAAGCGATTCTGATAGCACTGTATATTTTTTAGTGTCTAACGCTTTAATCTCCCAAAGTATATACAAAAGAAATTTTAAGGTATCAAGCGAGATAATCGCTTTTCTAACAAACGGTTGCTTTTCTTGTTTTTCTAAGAAGCTTGCGACTAAGATACTTTCAATTGTTTGAATAAAATATTTATCTATAGTTTCCACTATCGTATATCGTGAAGTTTTTGGAATTGTTGGTATGAAGCTTTGCCACAAAATATACGCTGATTTGATTATTTCTAAAACTGGCAAAATTTTCCAAGCGGGGGGGGGGTCTTATTAGTCATTTTCTATTTAAAATTATTTTTATCTGATAAAGTAGAATCATAACATGAATACAATAAATTTTGAAAAAATTATTTCTGTGGAAAATCTGCTTTTAGCTTGGAAAGAATTTTTGCGTGGCAAAAGAAACAAGAAAGATGTGCAGGAATTTCAGTTGCACCTAATGGACAATATATTATCTCTGCATCAAGATTTAAAAAGTAAAACATATTTACATGGGGGATATTACGCTTTCAATATCTCTGACCCAAAACCCAGAAATATACATAAAGCTTCAGTACAAGACAGATTACTACATCATGCCATCTATAGAATTTTATACCCGTATTTTGATAAAAAGTTTATTCACGATTCATATTCTTGCAGAATAGAAAAAGGAACACATAAAGCGATAAATAGATTTCGTGATTTCTTTCGTAAAGTTTCAAAAAATAACACAAAAACATGCTGGGTTTTGAAATGCGATATCAGGAAATTCTTTGCCAACATTGATCATGAAATTTTGAAGGAAATTTTAGGAAAGTATATAAAAGATAAAGAGATACTTTGGTTGTTATCACAGGTCATAAACAGTTTCTCTTGCGCAAAACATATTTACGCCATGGCTGATATATGTAAAAGTGGTTTACCATTAGGCAATTTAACTTCTCAACTCCTTGTAAATATATACATGAATGAATTTGACCAATTTATGAAAAGAGAATTGAAAGTGAAATATTATATACGTTATGCTGATGACTTTATGATATTGAGTGATAATATAAATTATTTAGAAGATTTATCTCAAGAAATATCTAGTTTTTTAGAAAAAAAATTAAAATTGCAATTACATTCAGATAAGGTTTTTATCAAAACTATCACTTCTGGTGTTGATTTTCTGGGCTGGGTGCATTTTCCAAAGCATAGAGTTTTAAGAACAACCACTAAAAGAAAGATGTTGAGGAATTTAGAAAATAATCCGAAACAGGAAACAATTCAATCATATTTAGGAATGCTCAAGCATGGCAATACTAATAAATTAGCTAAAGAAGTACAAAATAAATTATATGATAGGATATAAACAAGCGGAAAAAAAAGATGAAGATCCACCAAAATTACAATTTGTTTAAACTGAACACTTTCGGTATATCTGTTCGAGCCAGATTTTTTGTTGAAATACACAATGAAGCTGATTTGGAGGAGCTTTTTAACGCTCCGGAATTTAAAAATAACAAAAAATTATTTCTGGGCGGAGGGAGCAATGTTTTATTTATAAAAGATTTTGATGGCTTAGTTATTTTAAATAAGTTAAAGGGGATAGCCCCAACGTCTGTAGGGGTCGGGGTCCCGACCGCAAGCGTTGGGAAAAATGATATTTATATTCGCGCGATGGGCGGGGAGATGTGGCACGATCTCGTGATTTTTGCTGTCGGGCGCGGTTTATGGGGGATTGAAAATTTGGCGCTTATTCCAGGCACGGTCGGTGCGGCGCCGATGCAAAATGTCGGAGCCTACGGGGCGGAACTGAAAGATGTCCTCTTGAATGTTGAGGCTTTTGATATCAGCGCGGGGCAAAAGAAAATTTTTAGCAAAGAAGAATGCGAACTTGAATATCGGGACAGCATTTTTAAAAATAAATTGAAGGACAAGTATTTTATTTCCGCTATAACTTTAAAATTAAGCAAGGTGGAAAATAAAAATATAACTTATAAAGCGCTCTCCGAACATTTAAGTAAAAACAAAATTGAAGTTAAAAATTCAAAAGACATAAGCGACGCAGTATCTGCCATACGCAAAAGCAAATTGCCAGATCCGGCTTTTATTCCGAATGCCGGCAGTTTTTTTAAGAATGTTTTTACAAGCCAGGAAAAAATCAAAAAATTGTTAAAAGTTTATCCCAATCTGCCTTATTTTGAAGGAGAAAACGGAAGCAAGGCTTCCGTTTCAGTGAAAATTCCGGCAGGTTGGCTGATTGAACAGTGTGGATGGAAGGGGAAAAGAGTGGGTAATGTGGGCGTGCATGAAAAGCAAGCGCTGGTTTTGGTGAATTACGGAGGAGCAACAGGGAAGGAAGTTGAGGATTTAGCCAGACAAATTATTGCTTCAGTTTTCGCCAAATTCAGATTGAAACTTGAACCGGAAGTAAATTTGATTTGAAAATGCTTATAGTATAATATTAAGATATTAAAAAATAACCCATCGGGTCTGAAGACTCTCAGGGTCTGAACGACTTAAATTAAAATATATGGAAATACCGGAAAATTATAAAAAAAATCTTTCTAGATCGTTTCTCGCTCTAATAATTATTCTCTCTCTGTATTTTGCAGTAAAATTGTTGGCTGAATTTAAATCTTACGGAATGATGGGCAGTAGTGAAACTAATACCATTACTCTTTCTGGTCATGGAGAGGTTTCAGCTGTGCCGGACATTGCCAATGTTTATTTCACTCTTCGGAAAGAATTAAAAACAGCCAAAGAAGCGCAAGATGCGGTGGCGGAAAAAGAAAAAAGCGCGCTTGATTTTTTGAAGAGTAAGAATATTGCTGATCAAGACATAAAAACCGTCAATGTTTCTGTTTATCCTAAATATGATTATGTTCGCGCTTTGTGTCCGCAGGTTGGCGTAAATGGTGTCTCTGGAGCGTCTTATGATTGCGGTAATAGAAAACAAGCGCTTACCGGTTATGAAGCGAGCGAAAGTATTACGGTTAAAATCCGCAACACCGATGATGCTGGCGCTATTATGCAAGGATTAGGCAACGTTGGCGTTTCGGACCTGACTGGTCCGAATTTTGCGATAGACGATGAAGACGGTTTAAAAGCGGAAGCTCGTAAGAAAGCGATTGACGACGCCAGAGAAAAAGCCAAGGTTTTAGCGAAAGATTTAGGCGTGAGATTAGGCAGAATCGCAAATTTTAGCGAGTCCGGAAATTATTATCCAATTATGTATGGCAAGACTGCGATGATGGATTCTGTGGCAAGTTCCGCGTCTGCTCCAGCCGAAATTCCAAAAGGGGAAAACACCATCAGCTCCGAGGTGACGATCACTTATGAGATAAAGTAAAAAAAGTTGACTATTTTGCTGAAAAAGAGTAGTCTCAAGAAAGCCCTTGAAAGGGGGCTTTTTTAAAGTAATTAAGTTATAATTTAAACATAGATGTCAAAAATTACTGAATATCTCAAGGAAACGAAAACTGAATTGAAACATGTAATTTGGCCGAACAGAAACCAGACTTTTTATTATACTCTGATTGTTATAGTCTTGTCTGTCGTTGTCGCATATTATTTAGGTGTTTTCGATTTTATTTTCTCTAAAGGTTTAGAAATATTATTAGGTTCTAGTTTTTAGGTTCTAGAGAATTTAAACTCGCTAGCATCTAGTAGCTAGCCACTAATCAAATGAAACAGGAAGAACAAGGAGCGAGGAACTGGTATGCCATTCATACTTATGCCGGGTATGAAAATGTTGTTCTGCGCAATTTAAAACAGCGCATTGATTCTCTTGGAATGCACGATAAAATTTTTAATGTCATTGTGCCGATTGAAAAGAAAATAAAAATAAAAGCAGGTAAAAGAGTGGAAGTGGAAGAAAAAATTTATCCAGGTTATGTCTTGGTGGATATGATTGTAACGGATGATTCTTGGTATGTGGTGCGCAACACTCCGCGAGTGACTGGTTTTGTGGGCGCGGGAGTGAATCCAGTGCCTCTCAAAAAAGAAGAAGTAGACTATCTTTTCAAAAAAATGGATGCCGGGACGACGAAACATAATATCGATATGGTTATCGGTGAAAGTATTTTGATTACCGATGGTCCTTTTAAAGATCTTGAAGGAAAGATAAATTCTGTTGATGAGGAACGTGGAAAAGTGAAGGTGCTAGTTTCAATGTTTGGTCGCGAGACTCCGGTAGAATTAGATTTCTTGCAAGTGAAGAAAATCTAAGGAGCGCAGCGACTATAGATTTCTTTACCCCTCCCTACTTTTAACATTAACATTTATTAATAATTAAAATTTTACAAGCAATTAACTTTAAGCTATGATGCGATTAGGTATTAAAAGTAGGGAGGGGTTCATAGTTTCCTAATTCGCTTCGCTCACAAGAAAACAATGAAAAAAGTTACTAAAAAAATAAAACTTCAAATTCAAGCTGCCAAAGCGACTCCGGCTCCCCCTTTAGGACCGGCGCTCGGACAAGCGGGTATCAATATAGGAGATTTCGTTACCAAATTCAACGCCGCCACCGCTAAAATGGCGGGCGATAAGGTTGGAGTTTCGATTACGGTCTACGAAGACCGAAGTTATGATTTTGTCGTGAAAACTCCTCCTGTTTCTGGACTTATTTTAAAGGCGGCTGGAATAGAAAAGGGTTCCGGAAAGAATGTTGCTACGAAGGCTGGAAAAATAACTAAAGCTCAAGCTTTGGAAATAGCGAAGAAAAAAATGCCGGATTTGAACGCGAAAGATGATGAAGGGGCGATAAACATTATTGCCGGAAGCGCGCGTTCTATGGGTATAGAGGTAAAATAGTGGAAATTTTATAAAATTAAGCGAAATAAAAATGGTAAAATATTTTACAAAGAAAAACGTTCTCTTCATCCTTATTTTTGCGGTTGTAGGATTTTTCGCTCTGCAGATTCCAATAACTCAATTAGAAGGGTCAAAGGCGAAGTTTATGGTTTATGACGCTTTTGCGCCGGTGGCGGGAGCTTTTATCGGCAGCTTGCCCGGAGTGGCGGCGGTGTTTTTGACGCAGTTTGTGAATTTTTTAGCTCACGGGGCGGTCATAGAAGATGCGGGAACAATTATCAGATTTCTTCCGATGCTGTTCGCGGTGTTTTACTTTGCTCGCAAAGGAAAACTTAATCTAATCATTCCAATAATAGCTATCATCGCTTTCGTAGCGCATCCCATCGGTCGGGAAGTTTGGTATTTCACTCTTTTTTGGATTATTCCGATAGTCGCTCATTTTTTGCGCGACAAATTTCTTTTGGCGCGAGCGCTTGGCGCCACTTTTACGGCTCACGCAGTAGGCGGAGCTCTGTGGATTTGGGTATTCGCTCTGCCGGCCCCGGTTTGGATTTCGCTTATACCCATCGTGGCATTGGAGCGCTCACTATTTGCGCTCGGCATTTGCATTTCTTTCGTCTTGGTAAACAACCTTCTCGCTTTCTTGGGAAAGAAACGCATATTAAATCTTGGTTTTATGATAGAGCCAAAATATCTTTTAGGCGCGCTTCGTTAATGGAAATCAAAGCAATCAAAACTAGAATATTCCGCGAGAACGAAAATTTACTGGAATTTATTCTTGAATATGTAAAAAAAATTCCCCAAAAAAATCTTCAAAATTCCGTTTTGGTTGTAACATCTAAAATTATCGCGCTGTCTGAAGGCAGGACGAGAGAATTTAAAAATATAAAAGAAAAAATTAAACTGATAAAAAAAGAAAGCGATTTTACCCTAAAAAATAATTTTCTATTTAGTATAAAAAACGGCATAATTTCGGCGTTTGCCGGGATAGACGAATCAAATGGCAACGGCAAACTGATTCTTTTGCCGAAAGACAGTTTTCACAGCGCAAAAATGCTGCGAGAAAAATTAATGCAAAAATTCCGGCTGAAAAATTTTGGAGTTTTGGTCACGGATTCGGGGTTTGTGCCGCTCCGCGCCGGGGCGGTCGGTATGGCTGTCGGATATACCGGTTTCGAGGGAATTAAAAATTATATCGGCAAGAAAGATATTTTCGGCAGAGTTTTAAAAATGTCTAAGACCGATATTGCCGACAGCTTGGCGGCTTCTGCGGTATTATGTATGGGGGAAGGGAAAGAAAGAACTCCCTTGGCGATAATTACCGGCGCGCCGGCAGTGTTTACTAAAAAAATAAATAAAAAAGAAATGAAAATTAATATAAAAAAAGATATTTATGCTCCCTTATTTGACAAAATTAATTAAACGGCTTGCGCCGAAAGTCGGCGCCAAAGTTGTGATAGAGCCTGAGTGGGGCATCGTGGCGCAGATAATTTACAAAAACGGCATTGTGCGCTCACTGCGGATGTATTCTTTGGATTTAAATCACATTGCTTCCTCCAATATTGCCCGCGATAAAGATTATGCAAAATTTTTTATGAAAAAACTTGGTTATCCCGTAGCAGAAGGAAAAACTTTCTTTAAAGATTCTTGGGCAAAGGCCATAAAAAGTAAACGTACAATTTCATCTGGAATCAAATATACAAAAATATTAGGCTATCCAGTTATTGTAAAGCCAAATAGTCAAAGTCAAGGAATAGGTGTGTTTTTAGTTTCAAACAGCAAAGAACTGAGACGTGCATTTTTGGAAGTTTTTAAAAATGACAAAATTGCCATTGTTGAGCGATATTTGCCGGGGCACGATTATCGGATTGTGGTTTTGGATAAAGAAATAATTTCTGCATATGAGCGTATTCCGCTTTCGGTTGTCGGCGATGGCAGGAGTTCCGTCACCTTCTTACTCAAGCAGAAACAAAAAACTTTTATTTCACAAGGACGAGATACAAAAATTGATTTTAACGATCGAAGAATAAAAATTAAACTAAAAAGACAAGAGTATTCTCTGAAAGGCATTTTACCCAAAGGAGAAAAAATTTTCCTTCTGGATAACGCAAATCTATCTACCGGCGGGGATTCTACTGATGTTACTAATGTCATTCATCCGGGTTTTAAAAAAGTAGCTATAAATCTGACCAAAGATATGGGACTGCGGATTTCTGGAGTTGATATCATGGTAACAAAAGGCGACATTACTAAAAATCCCAAAGAATGCGAGTATTATATTATTGAAATTAACGCCGCGCCGGGTTTGGACCACTATGTCACGATTGGCAGTAAACAGCGCAAAATTGTTGAAGCAATGTATTTGAAAATACTCAAGGCATTAGGAAAAAAAGATTGACAAAATTATTAAAATACAAACTTTCTTTTGGTACGGATTTTTTGAAGCTTAAAAATTCCTGAAGTTCTCGGCTCGTCAGCCTCGAAACCCCGCAGAAAGTTGTATTTCAATAATTTTGGGAGTATATTAAAGGAGTGAAAAAAGCTGTTAAAAAAATTGTAAAACATCAGCGTCCATCCTGGGATGAATATTTTATAGGAATGATGAATTATGTTGGCTCCAGAGCTACTTGCGACAGAGGCAGAAGCGGATGCGTAATTGTTCGCGAAAAAAGGGTTATTTCCACGGGTTATGTCGGTTCACCTCCGGGGCTTCCTCATTGTGATGATGTAGGTCACGACATACATACTGTTATAAGTGAAGATGGCTCAAAATCAAAACATTGCATCAGAACTGCTCATGCAGAACAAAATGCCATTGCGCAAGCCGCTCGTTTTGGAATAGCGCTTGACGGTGCAACCATGTATTGCAAGATGGTGCTTTGTTATGTTTGCGCTAAATTAGCTATTACGGCTGGAATAAAAAGAGTGGTTGCTGAAAAAGATTATCATGCCTCAAAGAGAAGTAAAGAGATTCTCAAAAAAGCGGGAGTGAAATTAGAAATTCTTAATAAAAAAATTGAACCGTATGAAGACCAATAATTTATGATTGATTTAAAGAAGCTACAAAAAGAAGTGATGCGGAATAAGAAAGAAAAAGGTTTCAATATAAATGATACCGCTTTAGAATTTTGTCGGGCGCACGAAGAGCTTTCGGAAGCTTTTTCCAAACATAATCGCGGGCAGAAAGGGGTGGCGGAAGAGTTTGCCGATGTGATGATATTTATTCTTGGAATGTGCGAAAAATTCGGTTTCGATCTAGAAAAAGAGTTGATCCGGAAAATTGAAATTAATAAAAAGAGAAAATATCGAAAAGAAAAATCACCCGACGGCAAAGATATTTTCATTCGCATCAAAACCCCGGAGGATCCCTAAATTCGCTTTGCGAATCGGGCGAAAATTTACTTCGTAAATTTTTTAGCCTTAAATTTTTTCGTACACCGAAAAAGTGTAATCAAAAGGGTTATTTTCATCCTTTTTGTTTTCTTTGTGTGAAATTTCATTCCAAACTAGCGGGATTATTTCCGGGAAAAAGCTATCGGCCTTGCTATCCGTTGCCTCAATATGAGTAATATAAAGTTTGTCGGCAATCAAGATTGCTTGTTTGTAAATTTCCGCTCCGCCGATGATAAAAATTTCTTTATCTTCATTTCCAGCAAGGGTAGTCCTTGCTGAATTTCTAGCTTCATCCAAAGAATGCATCACATCTATGCCAAGGCCTGAGTAGCTTTTGTCGCGTGTAATTACTATATTTTTCCTGTTTGGCAGGGGTCTGCCTATCGATTCAAAAGTTTTCCTTCCCATGATGACCGTATGGCCGGAAGTTTTTTCTTTGAAAAATTTTTGGTCGGCAGGAAATTTCCAAAGGAGATCGTTTCCTTTTCCTAATTCATTATTTTTGCCGATGGCTGCTATGAGGGAAATCATGTTATACGGCGATAGGTGCCTTGATGCCTTCATGAGGATTATAATCAACCAGTTCAAAGTCTTCTATCGTGAAATCTTCAATTTTACTTTTGTTTGGATTTATTTTCATTTTTGCAAGCGGACGAATATCTCCGCGGCGAGAGATCTGCAAGTTTGCTTGCTCTAAATGGTTTAGATAGAGGTGCACATCGCCGCCAGTCCAAACAAATTCTCCCGGTTTTAATCCACAGACCTGCGCGATGATCATAGTGAATAAAGCGTATGAAGCAATATTAAATGGAACGCCGAGAAATGTATCGCAGGAGCGTTGGTAAAGCTGGCAGGAGAGTTTGCCATCCACTACATAAAACTGGAAGAAACAGTGGCAAGGGGGAAGCCCTGCTTTTGCCATTTCATCTATATCAGCTACGTTCCAGGCGGATACTATAAGCCGGCGGGAATCTGGATTTTTTTTTATTTCCTCTATCACATTTCCGAGCTGGTCTATATATTTGCCATTTGGCGCGGGCCAAGAACGCCATTGATAACCATATATAGGTCCTAGATTTCCGTATTCTTTTGCAAACTTTTCATCCGTTTTTATTTTTTCTACGAATTCTTTTATGCCCGTATTCCATTCTTCCGAACCAGTTTTTGGCACAGCAATTTTATTTCTTATTAAATATGCCTTGTATGGCCATTCGTCCCAGATATGGACATTGTTGTCTGCTAAATATTTTAGATTTGTGTCTCCTCGCATAAACCAAAGAAGCTCGTGAATAATTGATTTGATTGGCACTTTTTTTGTGGTGAGAAGAGGAAACCCATCTCGTAAGTCGAATCTCATCTGGTATCCCAGTAGGCTTTTTGTGCCTGTTCCTGTACGATCGGTCTTTGTCACGCCATTTTTTATGATGTGTTCTAATAAGTCCAAATATGATTCATCTACGTGCTTACCAGTAGGTTCTTTTTGAAGTTTATCTTGCATGTCCTTAGTATACTTTTCCTAATAAATTAATGAAACATTGACAAATAAATGGCAGAATGCTATATTCTGAAGATCATTCTCTCTATTTACATATTGGGAGTGACCCATTATGTATGCACATCATTCGGCTCGCCCGAGCAAATTTGAGCGTCGCCCGTCTTCCTTCAGGGGAAGACCTCATTTTCAAAAAAAGAATAATAGAAAATCCCGCGGCGAGCGAATAGATTTTTCGCGTTTTGTTAAAAAGAGTGTTTATGCAGAAGAAAAACCTTACATCCCTAAACACAATTTTTCTGATTTTCCTTTCCCCGCGCAACTTCAAAAAAATATTGCAAAAGCTGGATTTACAGTTCCGAGACCCATTCAAGATCAAGCGATCCCAATAGTTCTCACCGGCAAAGATGTTTTCGGTATGGCGAACACCGGCACGGGCAAGACGGCGGCCTTTCTTTTGCCTTTGATCGAGAAAATTTCCAAAACCAAAGGACAAGCTAAGGGAGAAATGGTGCTCATCATGGCGCCGACTCGCGAACTCGCGCTTCAGATAGAAAGTGATTTTAAGAATCTGGCTTTCGGTTTTGGTATGTTCTCCGTGGCCTGTGTCGGAGGTTTGCCGATAATGAAGCAAATCAGGGAAATAAAACTCGGGGTTTCTTTTATCATTGGCACGCCCGGGCGCTTACGGGATCTGATTGATAAAAAAGTTTTAGATCTATCGAAGTGTCATTTTGTCGTGCTTGACGAGGCTGATCGAATGCTTGATATGGGATTTCGAAACGATATGGTTTATATAATCGGCAAAACCGCAAAAGAAAGACAAATGCTTTTCTTCTCGGCAACGCTTTCTCCCGATATTAAAAAGTTAACCGAGCAATATTTGAAAGCGCCGGTTTTTATTTCGGTAATTTCCGGCGAAACACTAAAAAACATTGATCAAGATGTGATTCGAGTGCGAACCAAGGAAGAAAAATTATCCAGACTGCACGAAGTTTTGAAAAAAGATGGCTCCGATAAAGTTTTAATTTTCCGCGAGATGAAACACAGCGTAGATTCTCTCACCAAGGAACTTGAAAGATCGGGGTTCAAAGTAGGCAGTATTCATGGCAACAAAAGAAGTCGTGAACGGATCCGAATTCTGGATTCATTCAAGAAAGATCATATCAACATACTCATTGCGACTGACGTGGCGGCGAGAGGGCTAGATATTCCAGATGTAACCCATGTTATCAATTATGATGTGCCCCAAACCTATGATACCTACGTGCACCGCATCGGCCGAACCGGCCGTTCGGGCAAAAAAGGCACGGCGTTGACCTTTGTGCCAGCGTAATTGTTCAACACCGAGTGTTCAATAATTGTATCAATTTTTATTTTCTATAAATATCTTTTCGATGAGCCACTTTTAAGATTTTAGCTGTGTCGTTTTCAACATCAAAAGAAACACGATAGTCTCCAATACGAAAACGATATTCTCCTAAATCAAAATTATTCAGATACTCCGCAAAATAAAGCGGATCTGGAGACGACATAAAAAATTTAAGTTTTTTCATTATTTGCAACTGGATATCTTTCGGAAGACTGGAAAATTCATCGGCAGATTTTCCTTTGAAGGCGTAATACATACTAGACAAGTCCTAATTTTTTATACAAAAGATTAGCAGGGATTTCTTTTTTAGAACGACGAGCATTAGCGATATCTTTCTTATATTTTTTAGAATTGGACATTTGATAGTATTCTTCAAGCATGCTGGCTCTTTCTCTTATTAATTCCCATGCGCGAACAGGCAAAACCACTACAGGACTTTTGCCGAGCTTGAAAATCTGAACCTTTTTCATCAAAGTATTCATACCTTAATAATACAGTATTTTAGGCTTTTATCAAACCAGCTTTGAGAAGAGTGGCGTAAGCACCGTTTTTTTTCATCGTGCGCAGGCCTTGGACGGAAACTTCAATATTTAAAAATTTATTTATTTCCGGCACAAAAATTCTCTTCTTTTGAAGATTGAGATGTTTTCGCACTCGGCCGGTTGGATTAAATTGAGTGGCGCGGGTCCTGTTAGAGTATCCGCCTCCCATGATCGAACCTTTCTTTGTGATCGCGCATATTTTCATTGCCGGTTTATGCTATCATAGAATTTATATGGATGCAACAAACGCGGTTTTTTATATAGCGGTCCTCATTATGTCCGTGGTAATCCATGAAGTTTCGCATGGCTTTATGGCGGAATATTTTGGCGACAAAACCGCGCGTTTTGCCGGAAGACTGACTTTAAATCCTCTTAAACATCTAGACCTCTTCGGCTCTGTTCTCTTGCCAGTGCTCCTGGTTTTATCACATTCTCCTTTTTTGCTCGGATGGGCGAAACCAGTGCCGTATAACCCCAATAATCTAAGCAACGAGAAGTGGGGAACGATAGCAATAGCTTCCGCTGGGGTTTTGGCGAATATTTTAATGGCTGTTGTGTTTGGATTGATTGTTCGTTTTACCTCAAGCCTACTTTTGCCTGAAGGTTTTTATTTTATAGTCTCTGTAATTGTCGTGGTAAATTTGGCGCTGGCGTTGTTTAACTTAATCCCAATTCCTCCCCTTGATGGCTCCAAAATACTTTTTTCTCTTTTACCCGCTTCTTTAGGAAATGCGATATTGCTTTATGAGCAATATTCACTGATTATATTGCTTGTCTTCATTGTTTTCTTCGCCAATTATTTATCACCAATACTCTCTTATCTCTTCACTCTCGTTACAGGTCTTGCGCTTTAAAGCTATTTATAGTAAATTATGGGCTGAGTCTTTTCAGGCTTTTTTATTTTAGCTAGCGCCTAGCGCCTAAAGCCTGTGTTAAATTATGCCAACAATTAATCAATTAATTAAAAGAAAGAGAGTTAAAGCCCATCCAAAAGACAAGACGGTTGCTTTAACCCGGGGGTTTAATGTTCTGAAAAATAGACCGATATTTTTTTCCTCGCCTTTCAAGCGCGGAGTTTGCACGAAAGTTTCCACCACCACTCCCAAGAAACCGAACTCGGCACTTCGAAAGATTGCCAGAGTTAGGTTGACGAACGGCATGGAAGTTACGGCTTATATTCCGGGTGAAGGCCATAATTTACAGGAACACTCAGTTGTTATGATTCGTGGAGGACGGGTGAAAGATTTGATCGGAGTCCGATATCACATTGTGCGCGGAGTTTTAGATACGCAGGGAGTGGAAAAAAGAAGGCAAGCTCGGTCGCTTTACGGGAATAAAAAGCCAAAAGAAAATGCGAAGAAAAGTTAAAAATAGAAGCGTGGTTCTTCCCGACTTTATCTACAATTCTCAAAAATTGGAGAAGTTTATCAACTACATTATGTGGTCTGGGAAAAAAGAAATTGCCAGGAAGGTTATGTATCAGGCTTTTGATGTGATAAAAGAAAAAACAGGCAATCCAAACCCGCTGGAAATTTTTGATTTGGCGATGAAAAATGTCGGTCCTTCAACCGAAGTGCGTTCAAAGCGGATCGGAGGCGCGAACTATCAGATACCGATCGAAGTTCGTCCAGAACGCCGACTCGCTCTCGCGATGCGTTGGATTCGAGATGCGGCGCGGGGTGGCAAAGGTAAACCAATGCATCTAAAACTCGCCGATGAATTGATTTCCGCTTCGAAGAACGAAGGCTCGGCGATTAAGAAAAAAGAAGATACGCACAAAATGGCGGAAGCGAATAAAGCTTTTGCACACTTCGCTTGGTAAAATAAATATATGGAACGAGATTATCCTTTAGAAAAAGTTAGAAATTTTGGAATTATCGCGCATATTGATGCGGGCAAGACGACAACCACGGAGAGGGTTCTTTTTTATACTGGCAAGAAGCATAAAATCGGCGAAGTGCACGAGGGTGAAACCACCACCGACTGGATGGAACAAGAGCGAGAACGTGGCATCACGATTACTTCTGCGGCGGTAACATGTTTTTGGATACCAACTTATGCTACTGGCGACAAAAACAAGAAGCATCGTTTTAATATCATCGATACTCCCGGGCACATTGATTTCACCGTGGAAGTGAAAAGGTCCCTGCGCGTCCTTGACGGGGCGGTGGTTGTTTTTGATGGGGTGGCTGGTGTAGAACCTCAATCTGAAACAAACTGGCGCTATGCCGATGAAGCGAAAGTTCCCCGCGTTTGTTTTATAAATAAATTAGATCGAACCGGCGCTTCTTTTGAACATTCATTTGCGACAATTTTAGACAGGCTTAGCAAAAAAGCCGTGCGCGCGCAGATTCCCATTGGCTTAGAAGAAAAATTTGAAGGCGTAATTGATTTACTGCGAATGAAAGCCTATTACTTTGAAGGGGAAATGGGCAACAAAGTTATTGAAAAAGAAATTCCAGAAAGTCTAATCGCAGAAGCGCAGAAATATCACAACGAACTGATAGAAAAAATAGTTGAAACGGACGACACCATAATGACAGAATATCTGGAAGGAATGATCCCCGGTCTTGATGTATTAAAAAAGACCTTGCGCAAGGCCGTGATTGCCAATGAAATTTTCCCAGTCTTTACTGGAAGCGCGCTAAAAAATAAAGGTGTGCAACTTATACTTGATGCTGTGGTGGACTATTTGCCGGCTCCCACCGATATTGCCGCTGTCTCCGGCATTCACCCAGATACGGAAAAAACCGTTATCCGAAAAGCTTCAGATATAGAACCTTTCGCCGCTCTCGCTTTCAAAGTCGCAACCGATCCTTTTGTCGGCCAACTCATTTTCTTCCGTGTTTATTCTGGAACGCTTGCTGCCGGCAGTTATATTTACAATCCCCGCACCCGCAACAAAGAGCGCATCGGGCGAATTTTAAGGATGCACGCGAACGATCGAGAAGAAGTGAAAAAAGTTTTTGCCGGAGAAATTGCCGCCGCCGTCGGTCTGAAGGACACGATAACTTCTGATACGATTTGCGATGAAAATAATCCGATTATTCTAGATAGAATTATTTTTCCGGAGCCGGTGATCTCCCTGCGTATTGAGCCGAAGACAAAAGCGGACCAAGAAAAAATGGGAATGGCTCTCAATCGCCTGGCCCAAGAAGATCCTACTTTCAAAGTTAGCACCGACCAAGAAACAGGCGAAACCATTATTGCCGGGATGGGAGAATTGCACTTGGAAATTATTGTTGATCGAATGAAACGCGAGTTTACCGTGGAGGCGGATGTTGGCAAACCACAAGTGGCGTATCGCGAGACCATCAGTGGCATCGCCGAAGCGGAAGGAAAATACATCAAGCAATCAGGCGGACGCGGAAACTACGGGCATGTGAGGATCAAAGTTAAACCGATGGAAGTTCTGACTAAAGAAGAATTGGAAGATTTACCAAAAAATACCAAAAGATCTCCCGGTTTTGAATTCATTAATACTATTAAAGGAGGAGTCATTCCGCAAGAATATATCGCGCCGTGTGAAAAGGGATTCAAGGAAGGTTTAGATCGCGGAGTTTTGGCCGGCTTTAAAATTGTGAATGTCTCGGTGGAACTCTGGGACGGAAGCTATCACGAAGTTGACTCTAATGAAATGGCTTTTAAAATCGCTTCATCGATGGCAGTGCAAGATGCTTGCCGCCAAGCTAAGCCGGTGATACTTGAACCGATGATGAAAGTGGAAGTTGTCACCCCGGATAAATTTATGGGAGATGTCACAGGAAATCTTTCTTCCAAGCGGGCTCTGATTGAAGGAATGGAAGACCGGGGAATGAATAAAGTCATTAAAGCGATTGTGCCCTTATCCGAAATGTTCGGCTATATGACCGGACTTCGTTCAATGACCGAAGGCCGCGCGTCTTTCACAATGGAATTCTTTCGATACGATGTTGTCCCAAATAATGTAGCGGAAACTATCATTGCGGGGAGAAAATAGGGTCGAGTTATCCACTTGCTTTCTTTTTTAAAAGGTGATATCATTTCGCTCAATGTATGCTATCGGAAAAAAGTTTTATACGATGAAAATCACCCCAAAACTTTTTGATGTTTCTATTATAATTTGTTCAACAACAACCCCATAACGGGGTTATTTTTTTATATGAAAAAACTCTGGGATAAAAAAGGGGGAGCGAAGACAAACGAAGCGGTAGAAAATTACACTGTCGGAGTGGATTATCTTTTAGATTTAAAACTTCTGCCTTACGATGTAAAAGGAACAATCGCTCACGCCAAGATGCTTCATAAAATAAAAATATTGACTGCAAAAGAACTGGATGTTTTATTGGGCGGACTCAATAAAATTTTAGCGCTTTGGAAAATGGGAAAATTTAAAATTGATAAATCGCAAGAAGACGGGCATACAGCCATAGAAACATATTTGACGGAAAATTATGGCGAGGTTGGCAAGAAAGTCCACACCGGTCGTTCCAGAAATGATCAGTCTTTGACGATGACCAGACTTTTCAGCAAAGAGAAACTTTTGGAAATTAAAAAAGAAACAGAAAGTCTTATCGAAGGGCTGAAGCAACAAATCAAAAAGCAAGGCAAGCTAAAAATGCCCGGCTATACTCACATGCAAAGAGCCATGCCGAGTTCTGTCGGCATGTGGCTTGGTTCGTATCATGATAGTTTAGAAGATGACCTGATTCTTTTAGATGCGATTCTAAAAATTATTGATCAGAATCCTCTGGGATCCGCGGCTGGTTACGGAGAAAATATTTTAGGATTGGACAGAAAATTTACCACCCAAGAATTAAACTTTGGAAAAGTTCAGAAAAATCCGATGTATTGCGCTTTTTCCAGAGGTAAATTTGAAAATATCATCTTGCAAGGCATTTCCAGCGTAATGTTTGATATTGGTAAAATTTCTAGCGACTTGCTTCTTTTTACCACTAAGGAATTTAATTTTTTTACCCTGCCGGATTCTTTCAAAACCGGCTCGAGCATTATGCCGCAAAAGAAAAATTATGACGTGCTGGAATTAATTAGGGGAAATATTGCAATTTTTAACGGTTATCAGCATCAGATAGAAAATGTCACAAAAAACTTGCCTCTCGGATACAACCGAGATTTTCAACTTACCAAAGAACCTTATATAAAAGGTCTTAAGTTAGCTTTAGAAACTATCCAAATTGCGATTCTTGTCATAAAGAACTTAGAGGCAAGGAAAATAAGTTTAGAGAATGCTTGCAGCGCGGAACTTTATGCCACCGATGAAGCGCTTCGGTTAGTCAAAGCTGGCAAAAGTTTTCGGGAGGCTTATCAAGAAGTAAAAGAAAAATTTTATGATAAATAAAAAAACATCATACATAAAAACATCATCTTATGAGGCAAAAAATGGAGAAGTCAAAAAAGTTCTGCTTCTATATTCTGGCGGCCTAGATACGTCGGTTATGCTGAAATGGATCCAGGATAATTATAAGGCAAAAGTGGTGACTCTCACCATAGATCTTGGACAACAACACGATGATCTTAAGGCCATCGAGAAAAAAGCTATCCAGTTCGGCGCGATAAAAACCTACACTCTGGATGTTCGAGAGGAATTTGCTACTCAATACATTGCCAAAGGCATAAAAGCAAATGCTCATTATCAGGGTGAATACCATCTTTCCACTCCTATCGGTCGCGCTATTCTGGCTCAAAAGGCGGTAGAAATTGCCCAGAAGGAAGGTATCAATTGCATTGCCCACGGCTCCACGGGCAAAGGCAATGACCAGGTGCGCATAGATGGTTACATTCTAGCTATTGATAAAAATATGAAGATTATTGCTCCGGTCAGAGAATGGGGAATGGACAGAGAGGAAGAAATTAAATATGCCCACCGGAACAAAATTCCGGTGCCGGCCACCGTTGATTTTCCTTACAGCGATGACGATAATATGTGGGGGATTACTTGGGAAGGCGGAGAAATAACAGACCCGAAGCTTATCGCTCCAGTCGAAAAATTTTTGACTACTTACACTCTGCCAGAAAACGGGCCCGATACTGCCGAACTCGTAAGATTATCTTTCAAGAAAGGAATTCCGACGGCCTTGAATGGCAAAAATTTACCTCTGCATGAGTTGATAATTAATTTAAATAAAATTGCCGGAAAACACGGAGTCGGCACAGCGCAACTCCTTGAAGATCGATTAGTTGGTTTAAAAAATAGAGGCGTTTATGAGCATCCGGCCGCGCATATCATCATCGAGGCGCACAAAAATCTCGAAAAATATGTTTCCACCAGGCAACTGAATGAATTGAAGGAAATGATGGACACAAAATGGGGATATCTGTGTTATGGCGCTTTGTGGTTTGATCAATCAATGGAAGCGATTAATGCATTCAATGATTCTGTGAACGAGCGCGTTACCGGAGAAGTCACCATCAGGCTCTATAAAGGAAATACGACAGTAGTGGCGCTCGTTTCCCCCTATGCGCTTTCTTACACCTCTTTCAATAACAGCGAGGGGTATAATTTCAATGTGAACAATAGCGCTGGATTCATAGAGATTTACACTTTGCAAATGAGATTGGCTAAAGAAATAAATAATATAAAAAAAAGTGAATCTAAAATTTTTTTGGGAGCAAAAAAGAATCCAGTTGCTCCAGGCAAAAAACTTTAGATTCACTTTTTAAGAAAAAATGAAAAATCCCTGGGATTTAAAAACAGAAATGCTGGAAGAAATTCGCCAAAGCGGGGGGTTTGTAAATTGTCATGCGCATTTTGATAAGGCGTATTTTATAACTCGGGAGGGTTTAGATAAGTCTATGGTTAGCATGGAAGAAAAATGGCGCATGAGCGATGGTATAAAAAGGGACAGCACGGTGGAAGACATTCAGGAACGGATTCGAAGGGCGCTTGATGTCCTCATTGCTCAAGGATGTCAGCATACTTGCACTTTTGTGGATGCCTACGATGCTGTTGGGCACAAAGCGATTGATGCAGCCGTGGCGGTAAAAGAAGAATATAGAAATAAAATAACTATGTTGATTGCAACCCAGCCTCTGGGCGGACTGGTGGATGATAAAGCTCGCGCTCTTTACGAAGAAATTACCGCCAAGGCGGATATTGCCGGCGGGCTTCCTTCGAAAGATCGCCCAAACGATGAAAAAAGTTTAGATTATCTTTTTGAAATTGCCAAAAAATTAGACAAACCTGTGCACGTGCATATTGACCAAGAAAATAATCCGAATGAGCGCGATACCGAAAAATTAATTTCTGCAGTTAAGCGCCATGACTACCAAAACAGGACTGTCGCCGTTCATGCCATCTCTGTCTCGGCGCAGCCCAAAGAATATCGCGCAAAAATTTACAAGGAACTGGCCAAGCTCGGTATCGCTGTGGTTGTCTGTCCCTCGGCCGCGCTTTCCATGCGACAGCTTGATCAATTTTCCGCTCCGGTTCATAACTCCATAGCGAATATGCCGGAGATGCTTCAAGCTGGTGTGCTAGTGGGTCTCGGCGTGGACAATATCGCCGATTTCTACGAACCCTTTGTAGATGGTGATATGTGGACTGAATTGCGTTTGATGCAAGAAGCCTGCCGATATTACAATCTTGACGAATTAGTAAAAATCGCTTCTGTCAACGGAGCTAAAATATTGCAGTATAAGTGATAGGCCAAACTAAATACTAAGATGTTTCTCACCCCATTTTACAATCCGCAAAAATCTTATGAAGAGAATTTTCAAAAAGGCCCTTTTGGAGTTTTTACTGATAAAGAAACAACAACTTGGACATCGGATGTCCAAGTTAAACCCAAGTATGATTTTCTAGGCTTCAAAGTAAATTCACCTTTTGGCATTCCGGCCGGTCCGCTTATTAATAGCAATTTTTGCCAAGGCGCTTTTGCGAAAGGTTTTGATATCTGCGTTTATAAAACCGTCCGGTCGGCAATTTTTCCGTGCCATCCATTTCCCAACATATTGTCTGTAAAAGTCAAAGGCGATTTGACCTTAGAAAAAGCGAAAGAAAAATTGAGAGCGGACGATAAATATTCCTCGCCTATCTCCATTACCAATTCTTTCGGAGTGCCATCCAGAGATCCCAAAATTTGGCAAAAAGATGTAAAAAAAGCGATGTCTTACGCGAGGGTTGGACAAATTTTGGTTTTAAGCTTTATGGGAACGATAAGAAAAAATCAAACCAGGGAGGAATTCATAATGGATTATAAACTGGCAGGAAAATTGGCGGCCGAAACGGGAGCCAAAGTTTTGGAAACAAATTTATCCTGTCCCAATATCGGCAACGAGGGATTGGTCTGCTACGATTTCTTGATTACAGAAGAAATTTGTAAAGCAATCAGAAAAGAAATCGGAAACATTCCTTTAATTTTAAAAGTCGGTTACTATAAAAATTATGAAGATATAAAGAAATTGGCAATTCTTGCTAAGAAATATGCGCAGGCGATTTCGGCGATCAATACTATTCCAGCTGAAATTGTGGATGCAGAGGGACATCCAGCTTTGCCTGGGTCCAACAGAATAAAGTCCGGCGTGTGCGGCGCTTCCATAAAGTGGGCGGGGCTAGAAATGGTAAAAAAATTGAAGATGGCTCGGAAGGAAAGCGGAGCCGATTTTAAAATTATCGGCGTCGGAGGAGTGATGGCGCCGGATGATTTTTTTCAATACCGAAAGGCCGGAGCGGATTTCGTAATGTCGGCCACCGGGGCAATGTGGAATCCGTATCTTGCGAAAGAGATTAAGGAAAAGTTAAGATAAGCATATGAATGATGAAGTTCTTGAGATATTAAAAAAAGTTGGAGCTTTTATGACCAATGGCCACTTTGTTGGAACATCCGGAATTCACATTGATACTTATGTTAATAAAGATGCACTTTATGTGCATACCAAAGAAACCTCTCAAGTGTGTGAACTGATGGCGCAAAAAGTTAAAAATTTTGACATTGATGCTGTGGTGGGTCCGGCCTTGGGTGGTATAATTTTGTCACAGTGGACTGCGTATCATTTGTCCAAAATAAAAGGAAAAGAAATTCTGGCTATTTACACCGAAAAAAATAAAGAAGGGGTTCAGATTTTTACTCGCGGATATGACAAGCTCGTGAAAGAAAAGAATATTTTAATTGTGGAGGACGCTCCGACCACTGGCGGTTCAGCCAAAAAAGTTGTTGAAATTGTGAATGCTGTTGGTGGCAAGGTGGTTGCAGTAAGTGTTATGGTCAATAAAAATCGCGAAGAAGTTACTTCCGAATTTTTTGGCGTTCCATTTTTTCCACTGGCTGAAATTGAAATGAAATCCTATGAAGCAAAAGATTGTTTAATGTGTAAAAAGGGGATTCCTGTAAACACAACGTTTGGTCATGGGAAAAAGTTTCTAGAAACGAAAAATAAAAAATGAGTATCCTCGACAAATACAACCAAAGAGCCAAAAAAATAAATTCGCTTCTTTGCGTCGGTTTGGATGCGGATTTTGAAAAGTTGCCAAAAAAATTTAAGGTAATGGAATTTCCGCAGTTTGAATTTAATAAATGGATTATAAAAGAGACGCACGAATATGCCGCCGCTTATAAACCGAATAGCGCATTTTATGAAGCGCAGGGCGACAGGGGAATAAAAGAGCTGAAAATGACAATGGATTATTTAAATAAAAATCACCCGGATATTTTTACAATATTGGATGCGAAACGAGCAGACATCGGCAACACAAATAATGGCTATGTGTCGGCGATTTTTGATTGGTTGGGCTTTAACGCTGTGACACTCCATCCATACTTGGGAAAGGAAGCCTTGCTTCCGTTTTTGGACAGAAAAGATAAAGGTTGCATTATTCTTTGCCGGACATCCAATCCCGGCGCGGGAGAATTTCAAGATCTAAGTGTTAAACACTCGGTGTTTAACATTGGAGTGCCGCTTTGGCAGATAGTGGCGGAAAAAGTTTCCAAAAATTGGAATAAAAATAAAAATTGCCTGCTGGTAGTGGGAGCGACTTACCCGGAAGAGATGAAAAAGGTCCGGGAAATTGCGGGCGATATGACTTTCCTAGTGCCGGGCATCGGCGCGCAAGGGGGGAATGTAGAGCAAGTAATAAAAGCGGGTTTGAACAGCGAAGGCTTGGGTCTCATCATCAATTCCTCCCGTGGCATAATTTTTGCCGAAAATCCGAGGGAAGAAGCCCAAAAACTTTGCGAGGAGATAAGAAAATACAGGCTATAAAATAAAGGGATTGCGTAGCACTTGACAGAAACACTATTTTTTGTGGGCTGTTGGGGTGGTCGTGTTCAAGATGAAAGTTTTCGGACCACGGTGAAGTCCGAGGCTCGGGGAGCAGTGCGGGGTTCCAATCCCCGCACTGCTCGAAATCAATAGGCAATATCATCGTCTGGGGCTTTGTTATTTTGACTTTTCTCTCAAGTTTTTTCTTATCCAAGATTCAAGTTTCTCTTTTACACTATCAAAGTTTCTGGGGTCTGAATTAGCTATTTCAATAGCTTTCGCAGTCGCTTCATCTTCAGTGATTTCAAGCATTTTATTGTTTATTTCGAGAAACACAAAAAGGCAGGCGAGAGATATTCTTTTATTCCCATTTAGAAAAATATGCCCCTTATTTATTTTGTAGAATAAAATTGCCGCTTTTGATTCTAATGTTGGATATTGTTCTTCGCCGAAATGTTTGGTTTGAGGTATAACTACGAGGTTTTCTATTTCTTTTATGTTTATTTGCGTGAAAGGAGGAATCGGTTCACCAATTTCTTGGAACTTATCAAAAAGAACTAGATAAATATCTGTTATATCTTTTTTTGATAAATGTCTAATTAACTCTGATTTTTTCTTCTCTGTCATAGCGAGCTAAATCTTTAAAGCTTTTTTTATATCTTTCAAACACAGCATCAGTCATATCGCTTATGTAGTTTGGCGACATATTTTCAGCCTTAGAATCAGAATTGTTTCTTTTTTTAAATATTTTCCTGATTAAATCTCTCATACTAATATCATATCATTTATTCCATATTGGCACAAGGGTCTGTATGGTTGCATAAGTTCAGATACATATGGCACTCCTAATTAAGTTAGGAAATGCGTCAAT
>CAZKPK010000010.1:0-36693 GCA_964554645.1 uncultured Candidatus Saccharibacteria bacterium
GCAATCAAACTTTTACCACAAAAGAAATCATGAAAACCGACGGCACAAAACACAGTGTTCCGCTTGATGAGATTCTGGGAGGCGGCCCGCCGAAAGACGGGATTCCGTCTATCGATAATCCGAAGTTCGTTTCTTCTTCTGATGCTGGCAAATTTCTAAAAGACAGCGAGCCGGGTATTGCTTTTGAAATAAATGGCGAGGCAAGATTCTACCCTTTTCAAATTCTGGTCTGGCACGAGATCGTCAACGACACGATCAATGGCCAACGCGTGCTCGTAACCTACTGTCCGCTGTGCCTTTCCGGAATTGTGTTTGATCCTATGGTGCAGGGTGAGCGCGTGGAATTCGGCACATCCGGCAAATTGTGGAATTCTAATTTGGTGATGTACGACCGCAAAACCGATTCGCTCTGGTCGCAGATTCTTGGCGAAGCGATTGTCGGAGATATGACTGGCACACAGCTCAAAGTCCTTCCCTCCGACATGATCAGATTCGGCGAGTTTAAGAAACAGTATCCGCAAGGGACAGTGCTTTCTCGTGATACCGGAGCAACGCGCTTCTATGGGCAGGACCCGTATGGCGACTACTACACTACTCCGGGAACTTATTTCCCCGTCGGCAAGAAAGATGACCGATTAGGTGATAAGGATTTTATTCTCGGTATCGTGGTAAACGGAAAAGCGAAGGCATATTGGCCGGAGGCAGTAAAGAAAGCCGGCGAGGTATCGGATCGGTTCGAGGGAAAAGATATAATCGCGCGGTATGAAAAAGAGATTGATGCGGTTCGGCTTTTTGAGAAAAAAGCCGACGGCACGGTCGAACGCATCAATCCGTTCGGAGCATTCTGGTTTTCTTGGGCGGCTGCACATCCGAGCACGGAATTGCTAAAATAAAGTCAATGGTCGACCCCAGTAGCAGAGCGAAGCTCGCTACGGGGCAGGTGAAAATTAACATTAAAATTTCAAACTTATGATAATTGAACTTAGTCAGTACAGTGATATCGCGTTCTTGATTCTGCGGCTGGCCATTGCGGTGATTTTTATCTATCACGCTCTGCCCAAATTAAAGAACGCTTCCGGCATGAGCCAGATGATGGGTATGCCCGCCGGTATGATCTTCATGCTCGGATTGGTCGAGTCCGTTTCGTCTTTAGGGATTATATTCGGCGTGTATATTCAAATCGCCGCATTCCTTCTGGCGATGGTTATGGTCGGAGCCATCTATTTCAAAATGGTGAAGTGGCATGTGCCATTTGGGGCGATGGACAAAACGGGATGGGAGTTTGATCTCATTCTTTTGGCGGCCAACATCTTCATTCTGGTGAATGGTGGCGGCGCGATTGGAATTTAATAAATTAACCCAATGGATCATTCCAATTCCCTCAAAAATCTCTCTGTTTTCAAAGGGATGCCGGAACAAACCCTTGAGGCGGTTTCTCGCGTTTGCGTGCCGCGTACTTTCGGCAGGCAGGAGATTATCTATTTGCGCGGCGACTCGGGCGGTCGCGTCTTTATTGTCCTCAAAGGCGAAGTTGAGCTCTTTATGGGGAGTGGAGGAGCGCGCATTGTGATTCAGGTATTTCGGGAGGGAGATTTTTTCGGTGATCTGTCTTTTGTCAATCATCCGACTCCGTTTCCTCAGGAAGAATACGCGCAAGCAACTCAAGAAACGGAAGTTCGCGTTTTGATGGCGAGCGACATGGCGCGGCTCCTTGAGACTAACGCGCTTTTTACCATGGCCCTGCTTCTTAATCTGCGCAACCGCTTGCACCATGCCGAGAGCAAGATTAAAGACCTCGCTATCTCCGAGGCGCCCACCCGGCTACTCAACGAACTCATCCGTTATGCCGCTTCATACGGAAAAGAGGAGAACGGTTTCTATAACATCGGCGGCCGACTGACTCATCAGCATCTGGCTGATCTTTCCGGTCTGGCCCGAGAGACCGTAACCAAAACACTCGGTGTGCTGGAAGAGAAAGGATTCATTGCCCATACTCCGCTTAAAATGATTAGTCTCAATATCCGGAAGATGACCAAAGAGTGCGCCGGCTGCCTTGACATCGCATCCATGCAAAACACCTCGCGCCGTCCTATGACATAATTATCTCGTTGTGATTCAGATTACTGCGGAGCGCCTCGCCTTGTTATAGTGTATAATTAACATGCGTATGTCAGACATATACAAAGTTGGGGAACGAGTATCTATTAACGGCTGGTATGTCTGCGTGCCGTGCGGATACAAACTGCATCTCTACGAAGATGATATTTTTCCGTCCTGTATCAATTGTATGCGCGTTAGCCGACCCGTGAGCGAGAGTGAATTCCTTGAGGCGGCGACAACAGGCGAGGAAGTGGACGAGTTTGCTGAAGATATGGTGGCCGACAATCTGGAACTCTGGGAGCTTAAACGCAAAGATCGTATCAGGAAAGAAAAATTGTGAGCCAGATTACGGAAATAAAAAACAGCTTAATATATTCTTGGTACATTATTAATTAATAACGCCCTCGCAAGAGGAGAAAATAATATGAATAATAAAAAAGTAACTATTTATACCACCCCGACTTGTGTCTATTGCAAAATGACCAAGGCGTTTTTCAAGGAACACAACGTTTCCTATGAAGAGAGGAATGTCGCCGAGGACGCGGACGCGCGGCGGGAAATGATTGAAAAGAGCGGTCAGATGGGCGTGCCGGTCGTTGATATTGGCGGCGACATCAGCGTTGGTTTCGACAAGGAGCGCCTTTCCCAGTTGTTGGATATAAAATAATATGAAAATCACAATACTTCATAACAAAACCTGCAACATCTGGCGAACCACCAAAGGAACTATTGAGGCGATTCTGAAAGAAAACGGGACCTCGGCAGAAATCGAAGAGGTGGTGATAGCTGATGACGCGCAGGCAAAAGAACGCCATTTTGCCGGTTCGCCCCAAGTGCTCATAGACGGACAGGATATTGACCCCATGGCGGAGAAAGTCACCAACTATCATGAGTCAGGCTGCAGATTCTATATCTGGAAAGACAAACTGCACGAAGGACCTCCGAGAGAAATGCTGGAGGAAGCAATTTTAAAGAAGAAATAAATTATGATTTACGACCTTATCATTATTGGTTCGGGTGCGGCAGGATTTGGAGCGGCAATTTATGCCGGCAGATACCGTATGAAAGTTCTTGTGATTGGCAAGGAGTTTGGCGGCGAAACCGCCAAAGCGGGCGCCATTGAAAATTATCCGGGGTTCCAGTCTATTGACGGCTTTGAACTGATGGACGCTATGAAACAACAGGTGGCCGCGCTCAAAACGGAGATAATAGACGCGGAAGCAACAAAGATGGAGAGGGGTGGACATTGCTTCACGGTAACGGCCGGAGGAAAAGAATATCAGACGCACGGCGTTATTCTCGCCACCGGCGCGGAGCGCCGCCGTTTGGGACTTCCGAATGAGAAGGAACTCACGGGTAGAGGCGTGCACTATTGCGTTACCTGCGACGGGCCAGTCTATACCGACAAGACAATCGCGCTCGTCGGCGGAGGAGACGCTTCGGTAAAAGGCGCGGTGCTTGCCGCAGAATATGTGAAAAAAATCTTTCTCATTATCCGCGGAAAAGAAGTGAACGCCGAACCTATCAATTTGGAACGAATGAAGAAGTTAAGCGATAAAATAGAAGTACTGCCGGAAACCTCGGTGAAGGAAATTGTCGGCAAAAATAAGCTGGAAAAAGTAATTCTTTCCCGCGAGTTTAAAGGTTCTGCCGAGTTGGTTGTTGATGGATTGTTTGTGGAAATAGGCGCAGTGCCGAATGTCTCACTTGCGAAATCCCTTAGTGTAGAACTTGACGAGCGCGGCTATATCAAGGTCGACAACATGATGCAGACCAATGTTGACGGCGTCTTTGCCGCCGGCGACGCCGTCAATCATTTCGGTTCGTTTAAACAGGACATTACGGCGGCGGCCACCGGCGCCGTTGCCGCTACCTCTGCCTACAATGACCGCAAAATCCACGGCGAGCTTTGTCCGCTCCACGCAGCACTGGTAATGGATAAAAAAATAAACATATGAATAACTCTTTTGGACCACAATATATTATAAAAGTATCCGATCCGTCAATCGGGATGAAGGGTTTTCTGGTGGTTGACAATACCGTGCTTGGCCCCGGAAAGGGCGGCATCCGCATGACTCCGAATGTGACCGGAGAGGAAGTCGGGCGTCTCGCCCGGGGCATGACTTTTAAAAACGCGCTGGCCGGTATTCCGTTTGGCGGCGCGAAAGCCGGCATGGTTTGGGAAGGCGGAACTCCGGAAAGGAAAAAACAATTCGTACAAAGTTTTGCCCGCTTGTTAAAGCCATTTATTCCGCGTTTGTATATCGCCGGACCGGATGTTAATAGCGGCGAGAGGGAAATGCAGTGGTTTGTGGAGGCAACGGGTAATTTCCGCTCTGCGACCGGCAAGCCGGCGGATTTATGCATGAAAGTCTTCGGCAAACCCGGAGAAAAATGCGGACTGCCGCACGAATTCGGCAGCACCGGCTTTGGCGTTGCTCAGGCAACGCGGGTGGCGGCGGAAGTACTCGATATTCCTCTCAAAAATGCGACCGTGGCAATCCATGGATTCGGGAATGTCGGGTCTTTTGCGTACAAGATACTGAGTGAGATGGGGGCGCGAGTTGTCGCTCTCGCGGACAGCAAGACCGCGCTCATCTCGCCCTCCGGATTTGACCACGCCCAACTCAAGAAAATAATAGATACGCGTGGAAAATTGGACCAGTATCGAGGGGCGCGCAAGATTTCGCATGAGAGGTTTTGGGCCGAACCGGTTGATATATTGATTCCCGCTTCCGTTACGGATGTGATCAATGAGTCAAATTACCGGGCAATAAAAGCGAAAATCATCGTTGAAGCCGGCAATATCCCGATGCGGGAACATATTGAAGAAAAACTCTGGCGTAAAGGAATACTGATTGTGCCTGATTTTGTCGCGAATGCCGGAGGGGTCATCTCGTCATACGCCGAATATCGCGGCTACAATCCCAAAAAGATGTTTGATTTGGTGGAGAAAAAGATTACGAAAAGCACCCGGCTGGTTTTAGAGCGAAGCATCAAGACCAAGAAAAATCCGCGCGAGGTGGCGATGTCAATAGCCAAGGAGAGAATAGAAAAAGCAATGATAAAAAAACGGAAACAGAAATCCGAACGGAAGCAAAAAGGTCGAAAATAATTATTATTAATCAATTCAAAAATATTATGCAAAATATGAAATCAATGATGATGCCAATGCTGATCCTTCTCATTCTTGTGGTTGCTTCAATCATATTCGTCTGGCGGGGAATCGGCATGCACAGCCAGGTGTCGATTGAGGAACCGAAATTCCACGCGCTTCAACAGGACTACTTCATTATGAGCAAGGTGGAGCGTGAAGCGGCGGTAACCGGTTCGGAGCTGAATCAAAAACTTGTTCAAATTCAGAATTATCCGTCTGAACTGATGCGCCTGAAGCTCGTAGGTGTCGGGAAAATTTTGACCGGCATCTTCCTTTCGCTTCTTGCTATTGTTTTCCTTCTTTTTATGATGCCAATTCGTTTGGCAAAACTGATGAAGGAAAATAGATAGTAAAGGTCGAAAAATTAATCAATTAATTTAATCAATAAAAATATGAATAACAATAACAAAGACACCTGCATGGCATGTTCTTGTCCGTGCGAGATGCATAAAGAGCACAACCATCCGGCAGAGGACGAGCGGAATACCGAAGCAAAAGTATGCAAGATGTGTGGCCACGAGCACAAAGCGAACGGGTCATGCGATTGCGGCTGCAAGTAATATATCCGAGATAGTATGCTTAAAAAACTACTTACAAGATTAACACCAATTTTAGGCGCGGGGGCAATCGGAGTCTGTCCGCTCTGTTGGCTTGGCTCGGCATCGCTTCTTACCTATTTGGGTCTGGGATCACTCATACCAGTGTGGCGCTGGCTTGCTTTCGGACTCATTGGTATTGGCGCAATCGGTTTTATTCTGGATTACCGGTCTCATAAGAATCCCTATCCACTCGCGCTTCTTTCTCTTGGTACGGTACTTCTTTATATTGGCCGATATGTATTCTCAAGCACATGGGGAGCTTGGTGGATTTGGGTACCCGGCGCACTGCTCATCATTGGAGCAGTGATCTATAACAAACGGCTTTTCCGAAAACCGCCAGTAAATGGTCACGAGCTTAATAGAATACCGCATCAAGGCGTATGAATAAATTCCCACTTATACTCGGTATCGCGGTTATTGCTGTTGTCGGCTGGCTTATCGTTTCTAACACTGGCAATCACCAGAATATGAGTCCGGGCGGCAACTCGGCCACGCAAACAAAGCCATCCGATGCAGCTCCGGACTTTAGCTTGCAGGACTATAGCGGCAAAACAGTGCGACTTGCAGATTTTGCAGGAATACCGCTTGTTATAAATTCGTGGGCGGCGTGGTGTCCGTTCTGTCGCAAAGAGCTGGTCGATTTTGCGGTGGCACAAAAAGAGTTCGGCGATAAGGTTGCAATCATTGCCATTGATAGAGCGGAATCGCGGGACATCGCGAAGAAATATACGGATGAGCTCGGCGTCACCTGGGACATGGTGTTTCTCCTTGATCCTTCTGACAGCTTCTACCAATCTATCGGCGGCTTCTCGATGCCGGAAACCATATTTGTGGATTCCAAAGGCAATATCGTTTTCCACAAACGGGGACCCATGGATACGGAAGAAATTCGTGCGAAGATTAAAGAGCTTTTCCAATTATAAATACTAAAGACTATGGTTAAGATCATCAAAAATCAAAATCAGGAACTGTATCAATGCGAGGAATGCGGTTTGAAGTACGAGAGCAAGGAAATTGCGGAGAAGTGCCAAGCGTGGTGCAGCGAGCACAAAAGTTGCAATATCGACTTGATTAAATACACTATAAAAGATACAAAATAACTATGGACTTTTCACTTATTATCCCAGCATTCATAGCCGGCATTCTCACATTTCTTGCGCCCTGCACGCTTCCTTTAGTGCCAGGCTATTTAGGATTCATCAGCGGCGTTTCTACCAATGACCTGCAAGACCCGACTAAGGCAAAACTTGCGCGGAGAAAAATCTTTTTTAACGGTGTTCTGTATGTAATTGGCTTCAGCTTGGTTTTCATAGTTCTCGGCAGTCTTTTTGGCCTTGGAGGAGCCGCACTCATTAAATATCGGATTTGGTTTTCGCGGATCGGAGGCATCTTTGTGATATTTTTCGGACTCTTTATGATGGGTATTTTGAAGCTTCCATTTTTAAATGTTGAAAAACATATTACCAGCGTAAGAGCTCTTAAGCCCGGCAATCCGGTAAGCTCCCTTATTTTCGGAGCGGCATTCGCTTTCGGTTGGACGCCGTGCGTCGGACCCATTCTCGGATCAATACTCACGCTGGCAGCCTCTACGGCCACTATCGGTCAGGGGGCATTTCTTCTGGCAGTATTTTCTCTTGGTCTCGCCGTACCGTTTCTGGTAATTGCCGCAAGTATCGGTTCTGCATCCAAATATCTCACAAAGTTAAGCAAATACCTTAACATCATATCAGTCATAGGCGGAGTATTCCTTGTTTTCCTCGGCATTCTTCTTCTTACTAATAAACTCGGTGTATGGATCGCCTATTTTTATCAATGGTTTGATTTCATCAACTACGAAAGCCTGCTCGATTACTTGTAATTGGCAGTCTGTCCCAAGCTCTCAACTTTGGTCAAACCGGTGGATCGGGCTTAGAAGTGGTGCAAGGCTGTTACAAGTACTCAATTGCGTGCCCCAGGGGCAAATAGGTGGCAAATCGGGGTTATCCTTCTTGCTGTTCGGCCAGTAACTGCTTCATTTGGGAAAGGATGACTGTTGGATATTTGTATTCTTCAACCCAATCCAAAGTTCGAAAATCGTTGAGCAGGGCGAGCCAGATTAAAAATGTTATAATCTCTGTTATTAACTTTAACTAAAAAATTAATTTTATGAAAATTAAAAGCGATTTTTTTGCAAATAATGGCAGGATTCCAGCCGAATATACTTGCGATGGAAAGGGGATGCAGCCTGCGCTCAAAATATCCGGCGTGCCGGAGGAGGCAGAAAGTTTGGCGCTGATTGTTGATGACCCCGATGCTCCAAGCAGAGATTTCGTACATTGGATAATTTGGAATATTAACCCGAAGATATCGGTCATTAAAAATGGCAATGTGCCTAGGGGTGCCACAGAGGGTTATACAAGTTTGAATAAACCGGGCTGGGTAGCGCCGTGTCCGCCGTCTGGCGTTCATCGTTACAATTTTAAACTTTACGCCCTGGACACTTTTTTTTCCATACCAAATTCCTCAAATAAGGCTAACCTTCTTCGGGCGATGGAAAGGCATCTCATTGAAAATGCCGCGCTGGTTGGTTTATACGAGCGGGGCAAAATGTGATGAATAAAAGAGAACTTATTGAAAAACTTAAAAGCAGGGGAATTAGAGAAGAAATATTGAAAGTTATAGAAAAAAATGATAGGAAGGATTTTGTCTCGGAAAAAAATTTAAATGTGGTTTATGAAGATCATCCTCTCCCCATTGGCTATGGGCAGACGATAAGCCAGCCGTATACCGTGGCTTTTATGCTACAGAAACTTGAATTGAAAAAAGGCGACAAAGTTTTGGAGATTGGAACAGGTAGCGGATGGAATGCCGCTTTAATTTCTGATCTTATTGGGGAAGAAGGAAAAATTTATAGTGTTGAAATTGTAAAAGAGCTTGCTGAAGAAGCGAAAGGGAAATTAAAAGAATATAAAAATGTTGTTGTTTTGAATGCAGATGCCTCGCACGGGCTGGCTGAATATGCTCCATATAATAAGATAATTTTAACTGCGGCGCCGGAAAAAATTGCCGAAGAATTTAAGGAACAACTAGCTGACAATGGAATTCTACTTGCGCCAGTAGGGAAATACGCCCAAAAACTTATAAAATTAAGAAAGAAAAAAAATAAGTTCACCGAAACAAGAAATGGAGATTTTGTTTTTGTTCCCTTGGTAAATAAAGGCTAGTTTCTAATATTAAAATTTTCTGGTAAGATAGTGCATATGGATAAATTAAAATTTATATTATTTTCAATCGTTACTTTAGGGTTATTGGGGCTTCTTGGATATTGGTCTTTTGTTACCTTGCAGTCTGGCACGGAGTATGTAAAAGACCAGAAAATTAAACAGCTAGAAAAAGAAAATAAAGATTTAAAAACAGAAGCGCAAAAACAGAAAGATGAACTCAATGTTTTACAGTCTAAATTAGAACAGTTTACGCCAAGTGTAAAGCCAGAGCCAGAGCCAATTGTGTATAAATATCAGAGCTTAATGGATGAATTGCAAAAACTCGCGGAAGACAATGTTTTTCTGAAGCAAAAATCTCGTGGCGCTAATGTGGGCACGGTGCAAAAATTTTTAAATGTCTATAACAATACTTCCAGTGAAGTGGACAACGATTATGGCGCAGGCACGGCTAAAGAAGTAGCAGCTTTCCAAAAGAATTCAGAACTAAATGCCGATGGCGAAGCCGGAAGAAACACTTTCAATAAAATGATCGATTGGCTAAAAAAGCAGACGAATTAAAAGATCTTGGAGAAAAGATTAAAAAGGTTGATTAAGGGCGACAGAATATAGTCGAACCATTTTGGCCGGTAAGTTTTGTAATCGAATAAAACAGCGTCCTTTTGCCATTCTTTGGCGATAGAACAAAGTTTTGAAACTGCTTCCGAGTCCTTGAAGAAAATACCCACTTCCGAATTAAAATCAAAAGACAAAAAATCCAGATTCTGCGATCCAACCATGCCTTCTTTCCCGTCTATAATTATCGCTTTAGCGTGATTCATTTTCGGCTCTAGATAAAACTTAATACCTAGTTTGGAAAGCTTGTATATATAAAAATAATTCACGCGATCGACAAAAAAATGATCTGTACTTTTCGGCACCAGCGCTTCCACATTCACTCCGCGCAATACCGCTTGGTGCAGCGCGGCTGAAAGCCAGCGTTTGGGTATAAAATACGGAGTAATTAGGATAATGCTCTTTTCCGCTTTATTCAAATATCTTTTATAAATTCTTTTGAAGCTAAACTTTTTCTTGACCGGAGAATGTTCCACAATCCAATTATTCATTTTCGTTTCTGTAATTTTGCTGTTTTGGCCAAGTAGCGCAGGATCTTTCCCTCCGGCATTTATATAAGATTTGACAAAAGATCTGACTACTTTTCTAACCAGAGTGCCTTTTATCCTGACCATTAAATCATTCCAAAATCTTGAAGTTTGATGAAGATTTACGCCTCCGATAAAGGCAATACGCTCGTCCACCACTAGAACTTTTCGGTGCATACGATGAAGTAAATAACTCTGATAAAGTATTTCCACTCCCGCCCCCTCCAATTCTCGGACTGCGTCTTCGCTTAAGCCGGCGCTGGCCAGAGAATCCAATATTAATCTGACTCGCAGACCTTGCCTCCCTTTTTCTTTCAATAAATTAGAGAAATCAAATTCCTTCATATCGTCTTGGAAAATATACATTTCCAGATAGATAGATTTTTTGGCATTTGACGCGGTTTCAAACATCGCTTTCCAGGCCTTTTGCGAATTGGTGAAAAATTTATAATTCATAACGACATTATACACAAATTAAGAAACATGCTACAATATAAATATGGCAAAAAGAAATACGACCCTTAGTCCTAAGAATAGATCCAGACATTCCCACAAAACCAAGAAGCGGCTGGCGATTAAGAAGCTGATGCTTGACCGAAAAGCGTTTCGAAGGAAATTCAGGTAAAATTTTAGCACTGGGATGAAGAAAAAAAATCCGTCTCAAAAAAAGAAAAAGACAGTCATGGTCAGCGGGGGATTCGACCCGGTTCACATCGGGCATGTGCGGCTGTTCAAGGAAGCAAAAAAGCTTGGAGATGAGCTTGTGGTGGTCATTAATAATGACCATTGGCTAAAATTAAAAAAGGGGTATGTTTTTATGCCGGAACATGAACGGAAAGAAATCATTGAAGCCTTTGAAGCAGTGGATCGGGTGCTTTTAAGCAGTCATCAGAAAAATACAAAAGATATTAGTATTAGCAAAGATTTGCTAGCTCTGCGTCCGCATATTTTTGCTAAAGGAGGAGATCGCCATCATAGTAATATTCCAACTCCGGAAGTATTGGTTTGTGAAGAAATTGGCTGTGAGATAATCAATGATGTTGGTTTCGGCGGCAAGGTCCAGAGTTCATCGGAATTGGTAAAACGAGTGCAAAAGAATAAAAATAAAAATAAAAATAAAAAGAAAAAATAAAATGTTGCCAGATAAAAAAATTATAGCTTTTGATCTTGATGGTACGCTCACTGTCAGTAAATCTTCTATAACGCTCGAGATGGGAGAATTGATAAAGCAACTGGCTAAACAAAAGATAGTTGTGGTTACTAGTGGTGGAAGTTTTAAACAATTTAAAACTCAATTTCTTCCGCCTTTTCTTAATGATGATTCCATGATGTCTTTGATACATAATTTAATATTATTACCAACTAGCGGAAGTCAAAGATATGAATATGATAAAGAAAAAAAAGATTGGCAAGTGACAGACAAAGAACCTTTACCAGATTATGTAAAAGAGAAAGCCAAAAAATTATTAAAAGAAATAATTGATTCTGGTTTATATGATATACCATCAAATCCAACAGGTGATATTGTCGAAGATAGAGACACTCAAATTACTTTCTCTGCATGTGGTCAACTTGCGTCAATTGAAGCAAAAAGGAGTTGGGACCCTAATAAAAAGAAAAGACAAAAAATCGCATCAGTACTTGCTCCTGAGTTGCCTGAAGCCAGTCTCCTTATTAATGCATATTCTAGTATTGATATTGTTCCAAAAGGGTTTAATAAAGCAGTAGGACTTATGCGACTACTCAATAAACTGGGCTTGGAAAAGTCTGATATGGTGTTTATCGGAGACGGGCTTTTCCCGGGTGGCAATGACTATTCAGTCTATGAGGCCGGTTTTGAAATAATAGCAGTAGAAGGACCGGAAGAAACAGCAGCAATTATAAAACAATGGATTAGTTAAAAAATTTCTCTGTTGTATAATATAAAGAGTATGGCAGAATTCAAACCATTTACAATCAAGCGTCCATGGGGAGCTTTTCGACAGTTTACCCATAATAGTCCCTCGACGGTAAAAATTATTTTTATAAAAAAAGGCGAAGCTTTTAGTTTGCAGTATCATAATCATCGAACTGAGTTTTGGAAAATTCTTTCTGGTACCCCAGAAATTACAATCGGAAAATCTATCCTTCACACAAAAAAAGGAGACGAATTTAAGATATCACCAAAAATAAATCATCGCGTTTATGCGGTTGATACTGACGCTGAAATTTTAGAAATTTCTTCTGGAAATTTTGACGAAAATGATATTATAAGACTTGAAGATAAATATGGCCGCACTTAAAAAGCCCCGACGCCCAAAGGGGTCGGGGTCCCGACCGAAAGCGTCGGGAAAAAAGATAATAACAAAAAAAGTCAAGAAAATAGTAAAAAAAATTACTAAAAAAGTTTCTGTTCTTGACCTAAAAAGGTCAAAGAAAAATCCGATTATTGAGCCGGAAAGCCATGTATACTGGGAATCAAAAGCGACCTTCAATCCCAGCGCAATTTATAACGACGGTAAGATACACGTTATTTACCGAGCTATCGGCGACAGCGATGTTTCCGTGTTGGGATATGCCAGAAGCGACGATGGTTATTTCTTTGATAAAAAATCAAGAGAGATAGCTTTTTTCAACAAAGGAAGAGCTGTTGTTGAAAAAAAATTAGCGTCCCGAATTACATCTTCCGGCGGCGGCTGGGGTGGCGGCTGCGAAGATCCCAGATTAACTCTTTTGGGCGATCAAATTCACATGCTCTTCACCTCTTTTGACGGCTGGGGGTCTGTGCGAATGGCTTTAACATCTATAAATTTAGATGATTTTATATCCAGACGCTGGAACTGGAAAGAGCCGGTTCTAATTTCTCCGCCTGGAGAAATACACAAAAACTGGGTTCTTTTTCCAGAAAAAATATCTGGATCCGCCTCTGGCGGAAATGGCAAGTTCGCGATCTTGCACAGTATTTCTCCTAAAATTATGATAGATTATTTTGAATCTTTAGACGAACTTGACGGAGAAACTTATATACACAGTGTTCATCAGGGCAGTTCTTTATGGGAATTCAGGGATAAGCTTATCCGAGGCGTCGGGCCTGCGCCGCTAAAGACGAAGTATGGCTGGCTGGTTTTTTATCACAAAATGGAGAAACATGATTCCCATAGATATAAATTATGGGCGATGATTCTAGACCTCAAAAATCCAACTAAAATTCTTTATAATTCAAACCGGCCGATTCTTGAACCGGATTTGTGGTATGAGAATGAAGGATATAAAAGCGGCGTGGTGTATTCTTGCGGAGCGGTCATTAAAAACAGGCAGTTATTTGTGTATTATGGAGGAGCCGATAAAGTTTCTTGCGTTGCCACCGCGAGTTTGGATAAATTTTTAAAAGAGCTGGTGCATTCCGGAGGGGCATTGATTAAGAAATAAAAAAACTTAAAGCATAAAATTTTATGAAACACGAAATTGTACAAAAACTTCATGAAAATTTTAATGATTATGCTCAAAAGACAGAGAGCGGTTTGGAATTTTGGTTTGCCCGTGATTTACAAGGCTTGCTCGGTTATGATAAATGGGAAAATTTCCAAAAGGTTATAGAAAAAGCAAAAATTGCCTGTAAAACGGCGGGTTTAATGGTGGATGATCATTTTCCTGACGTCGGGAAAATGATAACTCTCCCAAAGGGCGCAAAGAGAGAGATTGACGATATGGCTCTTACCCGGCATGCGTGTTATCTTATAGCTCAAAATGGCGATCCCCGCAAAGAAGAAATAGCTTTTGCAATGGCGTATTTTGCAATTCAAACACGTAAGCAGGAATTAGTTGAAAAACGGATTGAAGAGATGGAGCGTCTTGGTTTTAGAGAAAAACTTACCAATTCGGAAAAAGAATTGTCAGGAATTATCTATGAACGCGGGGTAGACAATATGGGCTTTGCTAGAATTCGTAGCAAGGGCGACCAAGCTCTTTTCGGAGGCAAAACCACTCTTGATATGAAGCAAAAGCTTGGCATAAAAGGAAGCCGTGCATTAGCTGATTTTTTACCAACTATTACAATTAAAGCCAAAGACTTCGCAAATGAAATTACAAATTTTACCTTAAAACGAGATAATCATGTTCGAGGCGAGCAATCTATCACAAATGAACATGTAAAAAATAATAAGGACACCAGAGATTTGCTTGTAAAAAGAGGAATTGTTCCTGAAAATTTACCACCAGAAGAAGATATAAAAAAAGTTGAAAGAAGATTAAAGTCCGAAGACAAGAAATTTTTAAAAGGAAATAAGAAAACATAAATTTTATGTTTGTTGTAAAAAGATCTCACCACAATCCAATTCTTGTGCCAGATAAAGACCATTATTGGGAGGCTTTTGCGACTTTTAATATGAGTGTCATTAAAAAAGACAAAATATTTTACGGCGTTTATCGCGCTATTTCCGCGATAGATAAATTGCGCACGCCCGAGCGGATTTCAATCATTGGTATTGGGAAAAGCAAAGACGGCACGCATTTTGAAGAACGCGCGCCTTTTATTTCGCCACAAGAAGAGTGGGAAAAATATGGCTGCGAAGATCCGCGCCTCACTTATTTTGAAGGAAATTATTACATCTTTTATACTGCGCTCTCTCGTTACCCATTTGAAGCTGATGGAATTAAAGTTGCGATTGCTATCTCAAAAAATCTAAAAGAAATTGACGAACGGCATTTAGTAACGCCTTTCAATGCGAAAGCGATGACACTTTTCCCGGAGCGAATTTCAGGAAAAATCACAGTAATTGTGACAGTCAACACGGACATGCCTCCTGCGAAGATTGCCCTAGCGCAAGTGGACAAAATAGAAGAGTTATGGAATTCAAAATTCTGGGATGAGTGGTATAAAAATATAGACAAGCATGTTATTGATCTCAAAAGATCTTCTTATGATCATGTTGAAATCGGCGCTCCGCCTGTCAAAACTTCTCACGGCTGGCTTCTTCTGTATTCGCATATTCAAAATTATTTTTCCTCCCCTGAAAATTTGGATCGCATCTTCGGGATTGAGGCGGTGATTTTAGATTTTAATAATCCGTTTAAAATTCTTGGGCGCACACGCGGTCCCTTGTTTGCTCCCCGAGAATCATACGAATTTCTGGGACATGTTCCGAATATTATCTTTCCCTCCGGGGCAATTATTAAAAAATCTGCCCGCCAATTGGTCGGCGGGGATACGCTTTTCATATACTACGGAGCAGTGGACATGACGGTATGCGTTGCTCATCTGAACTTGGGTGATCTCATGGGAACTGTTCTTGAGGAGGAAAACTCAAGATGGCATTTCAGACGTGCTTTTAATAATCCAATTATTACGCCTAATAAAAAACATCTCTGGGAAGCGAAAGCGACATTTAATCCGGCTGCCTTACGGATACGAAATATAACCCACATATTGTATCGAGCGTTTTCAGATGACAATACTTCTTGTATCGGCTATGCATCGACCAGAGATGGTATCAATATTGACGAGCGGTTAGCGGAGCCCATTTACAGCCCAAGAGAAGATTTTGAATCAAAAAAAGCCACGGGGGGTAATTCAGGTTGCGAAGATCCGCGTCTGACAAAAATCGGGGAAACTATCTATATGTGCTATACGGCGTTTGATGGCATTAGTCCGCCTCGAGTGGCGATTACTTCCATTACCGAGAAAAACTTTCTGCAGAAAAATTGGAAATGGGAAAAACCTGTTTTGATCACCCCGGCCGGTTTTGATGATAAGGATACTTGTATTTTCCCTGAAAAAATCAAGGGCCAATACTTTTTTTTGCATCGCGTCAGCAATGAAATGTGCGGGGATTATTTGAAATCTCTTAATTTCAAAAAAGAGATCGTCAAGAAATGCATTAGGATTATAGGACCCAGAATAAATAGTTGGGACAGCGCGAAAGTCGGCATTGCCGCTCCACCAATAAAAACAAAAAACGGCTGGTTGCTTCTCTATCATGGCGTTTCCAAAAGTCATAATACCTATCGCGTTGGAGCAGTTCTGCTTGATCTTAATGATCCGGCGATAGTTCTCGCGCGCACCACTGACCCTATATTTGAGCCACGGGAATTATACGAAAAAAAGGGAATAGTTAATAATGTTGTTTTTCCCTGCGGAATGGTTCTGAAAGATGGTTTGCTTTATATTTACTATGGCGGCGCGGACACAGTTGTCGGTGTCGCAACCATAGAACTGGAGATTGTTCTAAAAACTTTGACGAGAAACATTAAAAAATAGAATACTTGTGATATAATCAACTTTATGGATTCAGAACTAAAACTAACAAGTTCTCTTGGGAAATTTATCAATGATTAAGAGGAGAAATATAAATAACTGTATGCAAATAAATTTATTGGGGAAAAATATGGAGCTGACAGAAGCCATTAGGAATTATGTTTTAAAGAGAGTCACCAATTTAGAGAAATTGCTTTCCAGAATTGAAGAAGGGGAAGGAAGGGTAATGGTAAATTTTGAGGTAAGCAAGTCCACCAATCATCATAAATCAGGCGAGATTTTTCATGCAGATTGCCTGATTAAAATAGACGGAAAAGAATTTTACGGAAGCGCTGATAAAGAAGATCTCTATCAGGCGATAGATGCCTTGAAAGACAGTCTTTACAACGAAATAAATAAAAACAAAGATCGCAGTCAGACGCTTTTATACCGCGGGGCTCGCAGTATAAAAAAAATGATGAAAGGTCTTTCCAAGCGTAATCCTTTTACCTCTAAATACTAATCTAAGTATTATAATAGCAACGGCCGTTGTTATTATACTAGTTGTTGGTTTTTTATATAATTTATTTCTTTTCCATTTTCCGGTATGATTTTTTTTATCACGAACTTTCCGTTTTTAAGTTCTGCGTCAGTGACAATTATTCTTTTACCTTCTTCAAAGAAAAAAGTTCTGGGCCATGTGGCGTAGGCGCGGAATTTATTATAATTCACGATTGCATTATCATTTAAATTTATCAGTCCGTCTTCTTTTTCAATTTTTTTGCAATAAGTCGCTTTGGATTCATCTTGTTTTTTTCTCCCTGCGAAGGGGAAGCGGCCAGGGGTCAAAGGGGTCTGCAGGATTTTTAGCAAAAGTTCGCTGCCTATTTTTATCAGACGCTTGCGCAAGTCGGGCGCTTTTTCATCAGGCAATATTGCCACTTTTTCCTGCGTGATAATTGGCCCAGCATCCATTTTATATTCCATTTGCTGTATGGTGACGCCTGTTTCTAGATCACCGTTCAAAATAGCCGATTCTACGGGAGAAGCTCCGCGATATTTGGGAAGCAAAGAATAATGAATATTTATAGAGCCGAGTTTTGGTATCTTTAATATATTTTCCGGAATTATTTTTCCATAGGCAACGACGATGGATAGGTTGTAGCTTTTAGCTTTTAGCTTATTAAAAAATTCATCGTCTAATTTTTTAGGTTGCAAATACGGAATATTGTTTTCTATGGCCCATACTTTTACCAGTGGGGGAGTAACGATCATTTTGCGTCCCTGGGGTCTATCAAGTGCAGTTACAATCATAGATGGCAAAAAACCATTTTCCTTTAAGATTTGTAGAGTCTCACTAGCCACGTCTGGCGTGCCCCAGAATATAAAATTAAGATTATTATTATTCACTTTAACAGCTTTATTAACTTTTTACTTTATAAACTATTTAGGCAGTTCTTCTTTTATATCTTTAGCATGGTCAATGAAAAGTATTCCATTCAAATGATCTGTTTCATGCTGAAAAATTTGGGCCAACAATTTCGATGCCCCTCTAGTGAACTTCTTTCCGTTTTCGTCATAGGCTGTGACAGTTGCTTTTGTAGATCTAAAGGTTTTGCCATAAAGCGGACGAACAGAGAGGCATCCTTCTGGCACCCACTGCTTTTCCCGAGAAAGTTTTGAAATTTTCGGATTGATGAAAATTAAATTCTTTTCGGTAGGATTTTCCTTTGCAGGGTCGCTGTCTGCGCCTGTTAGCGCAGCGCTGCCTCCCCGCCCGCTTTCGCCAGAGCGAAGCGATGGCGGGCGGGTCGGCTCGCCAGCCTGCGAGACACCCCGCAAAGGAAATCCTGCCTTCAAAATTTTTCCAGACACGATAAAAATTCGCAGCGGATATCCGATCTGCGGCGCCGCTATCGCTACGCCATCATCTTGGCTGTTTAACGCTTCCGACATTTCCTTCAACACTTTTTTTATTTTAATTTTTTTGATGTCGTTTATGAGCACTTCCTGCGCCATTCGACGCAGTATCTTTTCTTGTTTTTGCAAAATCTTTTTCATCTATTTTTACTTCAATTCCTTTAAATACTCTAGGAGCTTGTTTAATTTGACAGTATCTTGGGATCTATTTCCCATATCTCGCACTATTACAGAATTTTCCAATGCTTCTTTAACCCCGAAAATAATGCTATAAGGTATGGCCAATTTCTCGGCAATGGCCAATTGTGAGCCCAGACTGTCTCTGGAAAGAGATTGGGCGATAGGAATATGGGCTTTGCGCAGAGTTTCAATTATGTTCAGGCTCTTTAATTTTGCTTCCGGACCAAGTTGAATGAAATAGATTTTTGGTTTCTTTAAGATGCGAGGCGCAAGCTTTTTATACCAAGGCGAGGCGACTATTCTGTCCACTCCTATGGAAAATCCCACACCAGGAACATCTTTCTTGCTTCCTATTTGACGAGCCAGATAATCATAACGTCCGCCACCAGCGAGCGCGAGAGGCGCGTTGTTTTCTCCACCTTCTTGTTCGATGATTTCAAAAACAGTGCGGGTATAATAGGAAAGTCCGCGCACTAGATTTTTATTTATATTGTAGGAGATATTCATTTCCTCCAGATATTCCAATACTTCTTTGAAATGTTTCTTGCAGGGAGGGCACAAGAATGAAACCGAGTCCGGAGCATTTTCATTTATTTCTTTTGTTTTTTCTTCTTTAGAATCCAATATGCGCAGCGGATTTATTTTCAAGCGCTCTCGATCAACCGCCGGAAGCTGGCTTATATTTTTTCTGTAATAACTTGCCAGCTCTTTGATATATCCATTTCGGCACTCTTTGTCGCCAATAGAGTTGATATCAATGGATAAATTAGATGCTCCGGCCTCTTCTAAAATACTCATACAAGTCTTAATTAGCAACGCGTCCATAATGCTTTTATCGCTTCCAAGCGCGTCACAATCAAATTGCCAAAATTGTCTATAACGTCCGTGCTGGGGCTTGTCGTGTCTAAAAGACGGTCCATACTGATAAAGCATTACTGGTTGGGGCAAGGTTTGCATTCCGTGTTCAATATAAGCGCGCACGAGTGGCGCGGTATGTTCCGGTCGGAGCGCCAAGTGATCTCCGCCTTTAGTTTTCAGGGTGTACATTTCTTTATCCACAATATCTGTGCCTTCGCCGATGCTTGAAGTGAAAATTTCTTCTTGTTCCAGCATCGGGGTTTCAATTGGCTTAAAACCATAATATACCGCTACCTCTTGCGCTTTTTCAAAAAATCCCTGAAAAGAATAATATTCTTCGTTGATTAGATCTCTCATTCCTTTAGGCGAGGATACGCCTGACGCTTTATTTTTATCACTGTGTGTTATTTTTTTCATAAAATATATTTCCTTCTTTTTCTATTCTATTTTAATGGATAATGTCCGGGCCATACGCTTATCTTATTTATTGGCAGCAAACGCAGAAATACTCTCCCCATAATGAGATTTTTTTTAACTGCTCCCCAATATCTTGAATCAGAACTTCCGCTTCTGTTATCACCCATTACAAAATATTCATCATTCTTTAGTTCAAAATGCACCTTGTCGTTTGAAAAATTTTTTACGTAGGGTTCGTCAAGTTTTAATCCGCCTTTATGCTCTTCGTTGGTTATGGTCACAATATTGCCTTCTATATCCACTATGTCATTCGGCAGGCCAATTATTCTCTTTATAAAGAATTTTTTTTGATCATTTGGATATCGAAAAACAACCACATCATCTCTCTCTGGATTGCCCAGTTTGTAAGATATTTTGTCCACGATCAAATAATCCGCGTTCTCAAAAGCAGGAAGCATGGAACTTCCCGAAACCACAAACGGCTCCGCAATAAAAACGCGGATGGGAATAACGATTATTAACGCGATAACCGCAAAACGGGCAAGTTCCCAGAATGATTGTCCTTTTGTTTTTACCGGTTCCATTGCCACAGTATAGCACAAAAAATTCTTGACATTATATTGCAATTATATGTTATTATATAGAAATGAAACTAGTCGTTGGTTTAGGAAATCCTGGGAAGGAGTATGAGAATACCAGACATAATACCGGACGGATTATGGCTGGTCTGGTTGAAAAGAAATTGGCGGACAAACTCAAAATTAAGTTTGTTAGACCGGATACTTTTATGAATAATTCCGGCCCCGCCGTCGCCAAGGCTTTAGCGGGCAAGAAAACTCTAAAGGATTTAATTGTAATTTATGATGATATTGATTTGCCGTTGGGGAAAATAAAAATCTCCTTTAATCGATCTTCGGGCGGGCACAATGGCTTGGGTTCAATTATCAAGGCGCTCAAGAGCGAGGAATTTCTACGCATCAGAATTGGTATTTCAGGAGCCAAGAAATCCGCCCAAGGCGAACTGGCTGTTGCCAGAAAGCCCAAAGGGGAAAAAGCAGTGATAGATTTTATTTTAGGAGAATTCAGAAAGTCGGAATTTGAAACAATCAAAAAACTTTCCCAAAAAGTTGCCGAAGCGGTGGAAACTATTTTTACCGAAGGCAAAGAAAAAGCGATGTCTCTTTATAATTAATTCCCACATGTCTGACATGTGGGAAGTTTGTATAATTAATGTGGATAGGTATTGTTTCTATCTTCTTGTTCTTCATGCATTTGTTTAATTAATAATGCTTCTTCTTCAGTATCTAGTTTAGCATTTGGACCTTGCTCCTTTCTTTTTTTAAAAATACTTGCTTCTAACTCTTCTTCTGTTTTTTTTATTAAATCTAATTGTTCCAATGTCATTTTTTTAAAATAAAATTATTAATAAAAATTTCAGACCTCTTTTATTGCTTCTATTATAATGCTCTTTTCTCCGTTGCGCAAAGAGACTTTGCCGGAAAGGGCGATGCATTTTTCGGGCACCAATATATCCATTGTTTCTTTAAAAATAGAAGGGAAAGCTACCGCTTCGATGGAGCCAGTTAAATCCGCTATTTTCAAGAAGGCCATTCTCTCATTGTTTTTGGTAATTACTTGTCTCGCGGTTTCTATTATTCCAGCGATGGTTACTTGCATGCCATTACCCACGCCCTCTTTTATTTTTTTTATATTGATATCTCGACTTTCTAATTTCTCGCGAATGCGATCAAGCGGATGTCCAGAAATATAAAGTCCTAATAATTCTTTTTCCCAAAGCAGTTTTTCCGCTTGTGTCGCCTCGGGGGCGCTTTGCAATTTGAATTCGGGAGCTTTTATTAAAGTAGTTCCGCCGAAAAGAGAAACCTGATTTTCGTTTTGCTTATTTGTTTCATGATTGTATAGAAGTATTCCTTCCAAGTTTGCGAGCATTACTACTCGATCTTCCCATTCATCCATACATCCCGATTTGATTAATGCTTCCATCGATTTTTTATTTAAATTTTTATGCCTGATCCTGTCCAAAAAGTCGGTAATTGATTTAAATTTACCGTTCAATTTTCGTTCATTTATTATGCTGTCGGAAATATCCGTGCCCAGATTTTTGATTGTGTATAATCCGAATCTTATTTTTACGCTTTTGTTTTTGCTGTTTATCGCCGTGTCCTTGTCATTCGGCAAACAAGTGAATCCCCCGTAGCTTTCATTAATATTTGGAGGAAGAACTAAAATCTTCATATTTTTACATTCCTCGATGATTTCCGAAATTTTTTCTATATCTCCAGACTCGGCCGTAAGTATCGCAGCCATATACTCCACTGGATAATTTGCTTTCATATAAGCCGTTTGGTAAGCAACCTTACCATAACTGGCAGCATGCGCTTTGTTAAATCCGTAGGCCTGGAAAGGCTCGAAAAGTTTCCAAAGTTTTTCCGCGAATTCCGGAGTTTGCCCGTTTGAAATAATTCCTTTGGTGAATTTTTCTCTCTGCGCCGCCATTTCCTTTGGGATTTTTTTTCCAACCGCCTTGCGGAATTTGTCTGCCTCCTCCCAGTTGTAGCCAGCCAGTTCAATAGCCGAGTACAAAAGGTCGTCTTGATAGACGATGAGTCCATAAGATTCTCCCAAGTATTTCTTCATTCTTGGATCTAGATACGTTACTAATTGTGGATTATGCTTGCGTTTTATATATTCAGGAATTGTTTCCATCGGTCCGGGACGATAGAGGGCGACCATAGCGTTGATGTCGTGGATAGAAGTGGGTTTTAATTCTTTCAAATATCTGGTCATCCCAGAACCATTTAATTGAAAGAGTCCTTCGGTCTGGCCATTGGCCAACAAGGCAAAAGTTTTCTTATCATTGAGCGAAACACGCTCAATGTCTATTTCTATGTTATAAAATTTTTTTACTAAATTTACCGTATCAGCCAAAATGGACAAATTTCGAATACCCAGAAAATCGAATTTTAGCAATCCAGCGCCTCCGCCGTAATCAGGATCCAGCGAATACATATCATATTGAGTTATTATGGCTTCACCCTTTGGATCATATTGAAGAGGAGTATATTCGGTCAGTGGCAAGGGAGCGATGACGACTCCGGCGGCGTGGACGGAAATGTGTCTCACACCTCCTTCTAATTTTTTTGCTAAATCTATTATTTTTTTAGTATCTTTTTCTTTTTCATACGCTTCTTTGAGTTCTGGCACTATTTCCATCGCATGATCTATGGTCATTGGGAGTCCTTGAGAACCCATTGGGATCATTTTAGAAAGCCGGTCTCCGATGGTATAGGGATAGCCAAGCGCTCGAGCCACATCTCGCACTGCTCCGCGCGCCATCATGGTGCCGAAAGTTCCGATTTGCGCCACTTTTTTTTCTCCATATTTATTTTTTACATACTCAATCATTTCGTCTCGGCGATTATCGGCGAAATCCATATCAATATCTGGCGCCGAAGGGCGAAAAGGATTTAAAAATCTTTCAAACGGAATTTTATATTCTACCGGGTTGATGCTGGTGATGCCCAGAAGGTAAGTAACCATCGAACCTGCCACAGAGCCTCTGATGGCAGTTAAAATTCCATTTTCTTTAGCATATCGCAAGAGGTCGCCCACTACCAGGAAATATGGGGCGTATCCTTTATCTTTAATTATTTTCAGTTCATACTCCACTCGCTCTTTGATTTCTGGGTTTTTTTTTAGGTCCAGTCTTTTAAATCCAGCATAAGCAAGCTCGCGCAGTTTTTCATCATAAGTAATGCCTGCTTCAATTTTAAAATCAGGGAAGACCCATTTTCCAAGTTCTAGTTCTAGGTTGCACATCTGGGCAATTTTCATCGTATTCTCCACTGCTTCCGGAATATCTTTAAAAAATTCTAAGGCTTTTTCCGTATCAATAAAAGAAAAATCATCATTCGAGAACTCAAATTTTGCCCCGTCCTTTACGTCTCCCTGAGTATTTATTTGTAGCAAAGTATGGTGAGCATTATGATCATCACTGCATGGATAGTGCGAGTCTTGCGTTCCAACGATTAGAATATTATGTTTTTTTGCAAGCCTAATTAGCATTTCCCGAACATGTTTGTCATTTTCAACCAATGGATGATATTGGATTTCTATAAAATAATTTTCTTTGCCAAAAATATCCTGATACTCGGCGATGAGCGCATCTGCTTTTTCCAGATTGCCATTTAAAACTGTTTGGGACAGTTCACCTCCCAAACATCCGGATAAAGCAATAATTCCGCCCGAATATTTTCTCAATATTTCTTTATCCATTCTCGGTTTATAATAATATCCTTCCAAATTTGCGAGCGTTACCAGCTTCATTAAATTTTTATAGCCCTCCAAGTTTTTTGCAAGCAAGGTGAGATGATAATAGCGTTTCACGCCTCCAGCTTCCGCTGTTCTGTCTTTGCGGCTCCCGGCCGTCATATAGGCTTCTACTCCGACAATGGGCTTGATGCCTTCTTTCTTGGCAAGTTTATAAAATTCAATTGCGCCATACATATTGCCGTGGTCCGTGATGGCCATGGCGGGCATATTAAATTTTTTAGCCAGTGCCACCAAATCTTCAAGTTTTGAAAGCCCGTCCAGGAGGGAATAGTGGCTGTGGGTATGTAAATGGATGAATTTTAGGTCTTTTTCCATTTTCTGATTATACCTTTTTTATTATTTTTTTGGTATAATACAAAGGTATGAGAAAAAGATATAGAAATAAAATCTAACCTTTCCTTTTTGATTTTTTATAAACAATTTAATATACTTAAGGTGTATGAAAAAAATAATAATTAAAAAAAAAGCTGATGGGAAATATATTTCCGTATTAACTAGAAAACCTGTCAGTGAATCTCAATTTTGGCAAAAAATTGCTTTAGAACAGCAAATAATTCTTCATGCAAAAAACAGAACATAAAAATATACAGAAGGGTGATGTATGGCTTATTGAAAACATAGGTGCGATGGGTCATATGCAAAATGGAATTCGTCCCCATGTTGTTGTCACGCAGGTAACAGGTGAAACTGTAACAGTCGCCCCATGCACGTCTGTTGCTAGAAAAGTTCATCAAATAGTATGTTGTGGAAATAGCACCTACTAAAAACAATGGACTACACAATATATCTTTTGTGCTTCTTTCCCAGTCATTTGCTGCCGATATAAGTCTTTTAGAAAAAAAGATAGGACACCTTGATCAAAATGAAATCGCTCGTATTCAGCTTGAATATGTAAAATATGTTACAGATTAAAAATTATTTTTTTGGTATAATACAAATATGACAAAAAAATATTGGTTAGGAGGTTTGATAGGATTATTAATTGATTGGTTTTATGGGATAAAGATAAACTAATATGAAAAAAATAAAAATAAGTAATTGGACTTTCTTTGTTGTGTTTTTGGCTTACTTATTTGTTAGCGGGTTGTTGTTTACACTTACAACTGCGGGGTGGAGCGGATTTTACGTTGCTATATTTGTCTTTTTACCGTTTGTTGTATTGGCTTTAACAATGCTTATAGTTAGTCTTGTTAGAAATTTTAAAGGTGTAAAACATGTTTTTTTTGGTTTTTGGGGATTATTACCACTTCTCGTCTTTCAGTTATTAGCACTACTGTCTAACAGAATGGATTGCGGAGATAATTTTGGCTCCTTTAGTTTCTTTAAGTATTTACTGAATGGGTTTAATACTATAGATTTGTGTGGTAACAATATAAGATATTATCCTGAATACGACCCAAGATTGTGGGTGGTGTTTGTGACTGTTTATTTAATCTCAATAATTATATTTTTTTCTTTTTAGTTAGATCTTCATACGATTATAAAAGTTTGCCAAACGAACACCTTATAAAGTAATTTTATTCCAAGGTGGAAATCAAGAACTTTACAACCAACATAGATGAATTCTTGGATGGTTTAGAAGAAATAACAAGAAATAAAATTGCACAACTTTTCGATATGTTGGAAATGTTTGGCAGTGAGATTGGCATGCCTTTTAGTAAAAGTCTTGGAGAGGGACTTTTTGAATTAAGAGTTTCTGGAAAAGTTCCCGTTAGAATTATATACTGCTTTCACGAAGGACACGCGATTTTATTGCATGCTTTTATAAAAAAGACTCATAAAATAAGTGTTAAAGATCTGAATTTAGCAAAAAAGAGAAAGGGCTTGCTTGCATGATATATAACGTATATGTTATACTCTAAAGTATGAAAAAGGAACAAAAAAAATCAATAAAGGACATGACTTCTTGGTCTGATTTAAAAAAAAAGTGGATGAGGAATCCAAAATTTAGAAAGGCTTATGAAGAACTTCAGCCAGAGTATGCTATCATTCATGCAATCATTAAAAAACGTATTGAAAGTAAGATGTCGCAAAAGGATTTGGCAAAGAAACTTGGAACAAAACAGTCCGCGGTTTCACGCCTTGAATCTGGCAATTACAATCCGACGCTTTCATTTTTAAAAAAGCTTTCTACTACGCTTGGGGGAAAGTTAGAAATTAAAATTTAATTCGAAAAATATAGTATACAAAAATGAAGAAAATCAAAGTTGGCATTAATGGTTTTGGGAGGATTGGACGAGCTTTTTTAAAAGTGGCTTGGGAGCGACCGGAGATTGAAATCGTGGCGGTGAATGATTTGGGAAGTGTGGAAAATATGGCCTACCTTTTGAAATACGATACAGTTTATCGAGAATGGAAACATCAGATAAAAGTAGAAGGGCAAGAAATAATTATTGATAATAAAAAGATAAAAGTTTTAGCGGAAAAGGAACCCAACAAACTTCCATGGAAAGATTTGGGCGTGGAGGTGGTGGTAGAATCTACCGGTTTATTTACTTCAACTGAAAAAGCTCAAGCTCATATTGTAGCAGGGGCAAAAAAGGTAGTAATTACCGCGCCAATAAAAGATGATGAATCCCCAACTGTTCTTATGGGCGTGAATGAAAATAAATTCGGCACCTGCGATATTACTTCGAACGCCTCTTGCACGACCAATGCGGCTTCACCGCTCATTGCTATTTTGGATGAAGCTTTGGGAATTGAAAAAGCAATTTTAAATACGGTGCACGGATATACAGCTAGTCAAAGTATTGTTGACGGGCCAAACAAAAAGGACTTTAGAGAAGGAAGAGCCGCGGCGCAAAATATTGTGCCTTCGTCTACCGGCGCGGCCATTGCTGTGACAAAAGCATTTACGAAATTTGAAGGACTTTTTGACGGCATTTCCATGCGAGTGCCAGTGCCTGCGGGATCAATCGCAGACATCACTTTTATCTGTAGACGTCCGACGTCTACAGCAGAGGTGAATGAGATTCTTAGAAAAGCGGCGAAAGATAAAAGATGGGAAGGTATCTTTACTGTTACTGAAGAAGACCTCGTCTCCAGTGATATTTTAGGAAGCCCATATGGTTCTATTGCGGACCTGAAGCTCACTCGTGTAGTCGGAGGAAACCTGATAAAAGTGATGGGCTGGTATGACAACGAAATGGGGTATGCGTATACCTTAGTCGAGCATGTGATTAAAACTGGCGGTAGTATAAAAAATTAAGATAAAAATTTTCAGCAATTTTAGTGAAATTATGTTATAATGGAGGCATGAACAAACACTGGTCAGTTAGCACAAAAGAGCTTGCAAAAGATCCGGAGAGTCTTGCTGTTTGGCGACTTGAGCAGTGGATAAATTGGGGTATTGGTGCGCCTAAAGCAAAGAAAGTTAATCTTATTAAATATTGGCATAGACTTGATATAGATGAATGGAAACGAAAAGCTATTTCTCTTGCGCTTTTTTAAGTTTTATATTTTATGTCGTCAATACTCTCAAAAAATCAAATCAATCTTCTTACATTCCTCAGTAATGAAAAATTGAAAGACTATCCGAATATGATAAAAAAAATTGATCCAAAAGAATGGCAAGAGTTTTTTATGAAAGAAGCAAAACGGCTCGTGGAGTTAAAAATTGAATAGAATGTAGTTTAGTTGTATAATGCAATGATATGAAAATTTTTATTGGAACAGATCATGCGGGGTATGTGCTCAAGGGGCACTTGGTAATCTCTTTGAAAGGAGCAGGGTATGAGGTTATAGACAAGGGCGCATATAAATATGATGAGGATGATGATTATCCAGACTTTGTCATCCCAGTTGCAGAAGAGGTTTCAAAAGCTCCCGACAGCGTTAAAGGAATTATTTTAGGGGGCACCGGGGAAGGAGAAGCTATTGCCGCGAATAAATTTCCTCATGTTCGGGCGGTAGTTTATTATGGTCATGCTAATCCTATCGTGGATGATGAATCAAACATTATAATTAGGTCCAGACAACACAATAATTCAAATATTCTCTCTTTGGGCGCCAGATATTTTACCGAAGAAAGCATGATGGAAGCAGTTAATCTTTGGCTTAAAACCTCTTACAGCGGAGATGAAAGGCATGTCCGTCGATTGGCAAAGATAGATAAAATTCTAATAGACCAAAAATAAATAAAACTAATGAGCGAAATAATTCCGGCAATTTTAGAAAAAAATTTTGGTGAAATAAAAAATAAGCTTACGGCCTTGCGTGAGAATGCAAAGTGCGCGCATATTGATATTTGTGATGGCGTCTTTGCGCCTAGCGTGAGTTGGCCTTTTAGCTCCGGCGGATTTGAGGATTTTGATTTTCAGAAAATTATGAATGAAGAAGAGGGGATGCCGTTTTGGGAAGAATTTGATTTTGAATTTGATCTAATGGTGACAGATGCAGTAGAAAATTTTGATTTGTATCTGAAATTAGGACCGAAGAGATTTATTTTTCACCTAGGAGCGCAGAAAAATGTGGAGGAATTTGAGAATTTTTTGGAGGGTTTAGATATGTATATAAGGGATAATGTTCAAATAGGTCTTGCTTTCAAACCTAGCGACGATTTAAGGCTAGTTTCTAAATTATCGCCTAAAGTCGATTTTTTGCATTGTCTGGGTTCCGATAGAATTGGTTTTCAGGGTGAAAAGTTTTCCGATCAAGCGCTAGAAAACATAAAATTTCTTAAAAAAAATCTGCCCGGAGTGGCTATTTCGGTGGATATCGGCATTAATTTACAAAATGCTAAAAGTATTCTAGATGCCGGCGCAAGCAGGCTGATAGTAGGTTCTAGCATTTGGAAAAGCGGAGATCCGATTGGTACGCTCCAAGCTTTCCAAAGTTTGGTATAATAAAGCAAATGTTTTTAACTGAAGAAAACCCCGAAGGAGAACAGAGCTCCCTACGGGGCAGGAATTTTAGAAAATATTATGTCTTACTTATCGGAGGAGAAAATAAAAGATTTAGAAACTAAAGCGAATGAGATTCGCAAAAGTATTATTGAAATGCTTTTAGAAGCGGGAAGCGGACACACGGCTGGGCCGCTTGGCATGGCGGATATTTTTACCCTTTTTTATTTTCACGTTTTAAATCATAATCCCAAAAATCCAGCTTGGGAGGAGCGCGACAGGCTGGTCTTAAGCAATGGGCATATTTGTCCGGTTCTCTATGCAACCATGGCGCACGCCGGATATTTTCCGCTTGAAGAATTAAAAACCTTGCGCAAATTTGGCGCTCGTCTACAGGGACATCCGCACAGAGAGTATCTGCCTTATGTTGAAACTTCCTCCGGACCTCTTGGTCTGGGACTTTCGCAGGCGGCGGGCATGGCTTTGGCTGATAAGATGGATCGCCAAGACAAAGACAGATTCATTTATTGTTTTATGTCCGATGGCGAACAAGATGAAGGGAATTCTTGGGAAGCGATAATGTTTGCCGGGAAAAATAAATTGCGAAATTTAATTGCAGTGGTGGATAGGAATAATATTCAAATAGACGGCTTCACGGAAAATATTATGCCGCTTGAGCCATTAGCGGATAAATGGCGGGCTTTCAATTGGCATGTGATAGAAGTAAGCGGGCACGATTTTCGAGCTCTAAACGAGGCGATAGAAGAAGCGCAAGCGATTTATGAAAAACCGACAGTTATTATTGCGCATACTATACCCGGCAAAGGCGTGCGAGAATTTGAAAGGGACTATAAATGGCACGGCAAGGCGCCGAATAAAGAAGAAGCAAAAATGGCATTAAGCGAGCTTAGGACATTATCAGGTAAAATAAGGTCAGAACATGAGTGAGTGGAAAACTTGTCCCGTAGGAAGCTTCGCTTTCCTTCGGGATTAAAAGTGAACATCAATGAAATCAGGTGCTAGGGACTAGTTGCTAGTACTAGAGCCTAAAACCTAGAAACTAAAACCTAATTTACATGTTAAATCCAAAATTAAAACTTAATCCAAAAATTTTCAATAATGCAGGAGAAAATGCAGTCGAACAAGCGCCAATCCGAAAAGGCTTTGGAGAGGGGTTGGTTTTGGCGGGGGAGGAAAATAAAAATGTTGTCGCGCTTTGCGCCGATCTGACCGAGTCCACCCAGATGATTTTTTTTAAGGAAAAGTTTCCAGAACGTTTTGTGGAAGTTGGCGTGGCAGAACAGAATTTGGTGACCATCGCTTCCGGTATGGCGGCGATGGGAAAAATTCCTTTTTGTTCTTCTTACGCGATGTTTTCTCCCGGTCGGAATTGGGAACAGACAAGAACGACGATAGCTTATAACGATAGAAAAGTAATAATAGCAGGCTCGCATGCGGGTGTCTCCGTCGGGCCCGATGGCGGCACCCATCAAGCCCTTGAAGATATTGCTTTAATGCGCGTGATGCCTAATATGGATGTTATTTCTCCTTGTGATGCATTAGAGGCTAAAAAAGCAACGCTGGCGCTAGTAAAAAGCAAAAGACCGGCGTATTTGCGTCTAGCTCGAGAAAAAACACCAGCTATTACCACAGAGGAAACTCCTATGCAAATAGGTAAAGCGGAAATTTACTGGATGCCAAATATGGGACTCGCGCAGGTGGGAATAATTGTCACGGGTGGACTAATGTATCGCGCGTTGCTTGCGGCTAAAGAATTAGAAACTGAAGGCGTGAAGGTCAAAGTAATGAATCTTTCTTCTGTAAAACCAATCGATGTAAATGCTATCGTAGCTCTAGCGAAAGAAACCAAAAAAATTGTGACAGTCGAGGAACATCAAGTGGCGGGGGGAATGGGTTCGGCGGTGACAGAAGTCCTTGCGCAAAATTATTCTGTGCCGATGGAGTTCATCGGAGTGCGGGATAAATTCGGCCAATCCGGCACGCCGGAGGAGCTTATCGAGCATTATGGTTTGGGTAAAAATGCTATCAAAGAAGCGGTGAAGAAAGTGCTGGCAAGAAAAATTTAGAAACTTTTTCAACGAGTTAAATCTATATTTTCCTTGCTTTGTAGTTTTCTGGGGCGTTTTTTAAGTATTCTTCCAATTTTTCGCGAGTGAGAAGCCCTTTTTGCGCGCCGATTTGTTGAACCACGGACATTGAATTTATCGGTCCCCAAGAAAATGCTTCAAGGGGGGACTTGCCCAAAGCAAGAGCAACGACAAAAGTGGAAGAAAAAGCGTCTCCGGCGCCGGTGCGCTGAAGTGGGGGAGTAACATCAGGATAGATTGGAATATACCAAAGCTCGCCATTACAATAAAGATAAGCGCCTTTAGATCCGTCGCTTATCGAAACCATTTTAGGACCCAAAACTGCAATGCCTTTTGATAATTTTAAAATATCCCTACTTCCGCTTTCATTTTCTAATCCTAAAATTTTCTCCGCTTCTTCGACATTACAGAAAAAGATTTCCGCGCGCGCGTAAATATCTTTTAATCTTTCCACGCCGAATTTTATTTGAAAAGTTCCCGGCTGAAAAGCGAGTTTTGTTTTAGGATGATTTCTTAAATATTCCGCTATTTCTTTATGATAGTCTAGAGAATTATCGGCCAATGAGCTTAAATATATCCAAGGCGCATCTCCTATTTCGGGGAATTTATAATCAAATTCTGTGTGTTTGACCAAAATTGTGCGGTCAGTGTCATACCAGAGAACATAATGATAATTTGTCGGTTTGTCTTTTTCTGTTGTCACGTAATCGGTGATCACTTTGTCCTTTTTTAGACTATCTAGACAATCTTTGCCATGTTTATCATCTCCAATATTGGTAACAATAGCGGAACGCAGTCCCAATCGAGCGGCTGAAACAGCGGCGTTTGGACTATTGCCGACTGCCGAGATCACATTGACTGATTCATAAGGAACTTTATCCCCGAAACGCAAACACAACTCACAGGCGTCCGTGTCAATTTTACAATGCACATGAGCGTCTTTTAATTTTATAAAAGCATCTATAACGATATCCCCAATTGCCAAAAAATCTATTTTACTCATGTTATGATTATAGCATGAAAAAAATTATTTTGTTTTTCGTTGGAATCCTTTTCTTTTCCGGATATCATTTAGCTTATGCCAATCTGATTATCAATGAAATAATGTATGCGCCAGCCGCTGGAAGTGATTATGAATGGATTGAAATTTTTAATTCAGGCGGCAATGCAATTGACTTAAACAATTATAGATTTTTTCATGGCGAAACAAATTCAGGTCCTCTTACACTCCGGAACGGCAACACGACTGTATTGCAACCATCGGAGTATGCGATTGTTGCAAAAAGTCAAACCAATTATGCTTGGTTAAATTTTTCCGGAATGATTTTGAGCGCGTCCACTGTTTCTCTGCCTGATAGTGGTGATAATACTTATATTGCTATTTCTGATTCTAATAAAGTAATTTTTGATTCCATCAAATATGACCCAAGTTTAGGCGGAAGCAAGGAATCGGGAAATTCTTTGCAAAAAATATCAGGCGCTTGGAGGGGTCGGATACCGACGCCTGGAACAGCCAATGAAGTTAACTCATTGAATTCTTTTGGCAATGAAAATTCAACCAATGATAATTCTTCCAGTCAAAATACGTTCACCCTAGAAACAAAAAATAAAACAACAGAAGAACCAAAAATTAAAACTAAAATTACGGCCCAAGCGCTTGCATTTTCCGGAATTCCTGTATCATTTCAAGCCAATGCTTTTGGCTATAATAAAGAGCCATTGTATTATGGCAAATATTTTTGGAATTTTGGCGATGGCGATTCAAAAGAAATAAAAGCAAATGGCCTAAGTGATGTGGAAAAACTTGCTCATGCTTATTTTTATCCAGGCGAATACAATGTTACTTTGGAATATTATGTAAATTATTATGGGAATGTTCCAGACGCGTCCGATAAAATGATAATCAAAGTTGTGCCGGCGGATTTTTTAATATCCCGAATAGGGGAGGAAAAAGATTTTTTTGTAGAATTGTCAAACAATACTAATTATGACGCTGATATTTCAAAATGGATTTTATCAAGCAGTGCTAAAAGTTTTACGATGCCTCGAAACACAATAATAGGATCAAAAAAGAAAATAATTTTTTCCCAAAAAATTACTAATTTTTCTATTTCCGATAAAAATAATTTAAAATTGCTTAATCCGCAAGGAGAATTGATTTTTGATTATTCAGCTTCTATTCTTGCTCCAGTTGCGGCTATTCCGACAAAAACAATAATTCAACCAAAGCCCAAAATATCTGTTAGTCAAGATAAAATAGATTTTACAGCGGTTGAACCGCTGGGAGAGTATTTGAAAAATGAAAATAAAACAAATCCCCTTGCGGACTTACAAATCCCTGTTGAAAACTTAGAGGCCCCGCCAGAAAATAATCTAGGCGGGCAAGCTTCAGTGGTGGGGAGCGATGTCGCGACAGGCAATTCATGGCGCACATATATTTTGACAACGATTTTAACTATCCTAATTGGGGCTTCTGCCGGCGCGGTTTATTTTATCCGCCAAAAGAGGATTATTCCCAACGCCCCGGGAGATGATTTTAAAATTTTAGATGAATGATTTTGCAATGATTTTTCTTGGAATTTCTGCTAGTATAATTTTATGTCTCTAAAAATCGGAATTGTCGGCCTCCCAAATGTAGGCAAGTCCACGCTTTTTAACGCGCTGACCAAACAAAATATGCCAGCGGAGAATTATCCATTTTGCACGATTGATCCGTCCGTCGGCATTGTGCCCGTGCCCGATGAACGCCTAACTAAGCTTTCGGAAATGTTTAAATCAAAAAAAACCATACCTGCCGTCGTTGAGTTTGTGGATATTGCGGGGTTAGTGAAAGGGGCATCCGAAGGCGCGGGACTGGGTAATAAGTTTCTCTCTCATATCCGCGAGGTGGATGCCATCATTGAAGTAGTGCGGATTTTTTCCGCCATAGGCGGATCCGCCTATGGCGGAGAGGTACCTCATGTGCACGATAAAATTGATCCGCTTTTTGATGTTGAAGTTATAAATATGGAGCTTGAACTTGCCAATATAAAAAAACCGACTTTGTATGTTCTGAATACTTCCGAAGCGATGTCAAAGTGTCTCTTTGACACGTCAAAACTCCCCGGTCCTTACATAGAAGTTGATCCGATTTTTAGCAAAGGTTTGGATAGACTCATTCAGGCTGGCTACGATTTGCTGAATCTGATCACTTTTTTTACCACCGGCGAAGATGAATCAAGAGCTTGGACCACGCTTCGTGGAGCGACTGCTCCTTTTGCAGGCAAATCAATCCATACTGATTTCCAGCATAAATTTATCCGCGCGGAAGTCGTGTCTTATAACCAATTAGTGGAAGCTGGCTCTTTTATCAAAGCGCGAGAGAAAGGTTGGGTTCGAACCGAGGGGAAAGATTATATCGTGCAAGACGGCGATGTCATAGAGTTTCTAATATAAATTCGTAGATACTGAGCGAAGCGAATGTATGATTGAGTTTTTAATCTAATTTTTTTTGCTGTTGACTAATAATATCTAGGTGCTATTATATTATTATGAAGAAAACAAGTGAACAAACATATACTATTGAAGAAGTTCAAGAAAATTTGGATCAATATTTGAATTCTTCCGCAGAAAGACTTCGCATTCGTCTTAAAAATGCTTGGAAGAAACAGGTCACAGCAATACAATTAACACATGCTGAAGCTAAGATTTAAATCTCAGGCTTTATCTGAACTTAAAAGTTTTATTCGTAATTACGAAGAAGCTTTTTATGAATTATATAAGGATACCGGTATTTGGAGCGAGGACTTAATCATTCAGACTTATCAAGAAAGCGCTAGAAAATTATTTTTACAAATTTTACAAGAAATAGAAAGTAAATTAGGTAAAAAACAAGTTTTAGGACACAAGTCTTTGGGTTCGTGGCAAGAACTTGATTTTTATGTCGGTAATCGTTTGATAATTGTATACTATTCGCAAGATTTAAAAAATAAAGTTAGGTTTGTTGAATCAATCTCTATAGACAGAAAACCGATTATTTTCTAGGATTTTCTAATAAAAAACCAAATTAAAATTTCTTACTCAAAAGATTGACCTTCTTTTGCTAAAGCTACTTATGCTATAATAATAAAGCTATGGAAACAAAAACAAAAACAAGTGGCGGGGCGAAGGATTTCTTTATAAATTTGGGAGCGATTATCGCTCTGGGCGTATTTGTGGGCAATCTCCTCAATCTTTTATTCACCGTGATAAACAGAGCTTATCCGGTTACGACCGGATATAATTATTATGGAAGTTATTCAATCAGTTTTCCCGTCGCCGCGCTGATTATCGTTTTTCCGATTTACATTTTACTGATGTGGCTTTTAGAAAGAGAATATGCGCAAGAACCGGAGAGGAGATATGTGGGCATTCGCAAATGGCTGACGTATATTACGCTCTTTTTGGCTGGATTTGCGACCGCCGGAGATTTAGTCACCGTTTTATATTATTTCATTGATGGCCGGGAATTGACGGCGGGATTTATTATGAAAGCATTGTCCGTATTAGTTGTCGCGCTGGCTATGTTCTTTTACTATATTTCCGATGCAATGGGCAGGCTCAATTCAACATCCCGAAAAGTTTGGAGTTGGGTCGCCTTCATTATTATTTTAGGATCTATCATTTGGGGTTTTTCCGTTCTCGGCTCGCCTCGCGCGCAGCAATTATTAAAATATGATCAACAGAAAGTAAATGATTTGCAAAGTTTTCAAAGCGAGATTGAAGTTTATTTTAGCGCCAATAATTCTTTGCCTGATTCTCTGGAGAGTTTAGAAACTTCCAGACATTTTTTTCTGAATAAAGATCCCCAAAGTGACAAATCATACGAATATAAAAAAACAGGCAACTTGTCATACGAGCTGTGCGCCGAATTCAATAAAGCATCGAATGACAACAGCAACAATATAACTGCTCCGGTAAAATATCCGTATGGAACTGCATCCTGGGTGCATGAAGCGGGCAAATATTGTTTTACGCAAACCATAAATCCGAATTTGTATTCTAAACCGGTGCCGAAGAGGTAGAGACTTCAGCGAATATGTCATTTACTATATTTATTTACTATTTAAATGCTATAGCATAATTATAGTCAATTACAAATTTTAGTTGCGAAGGCGCTGGAATTTTTCGTTGGAGCGTCGTCGGAAGTTATCCCCACCTTTCTTCTTGCCGGGGGGGGCGGTATGATAAAATGTAGGCATATGTTTGCTAGATTTTTTCAGATAAAAAGGAAGAAACTGGTTTTTCTGTTTGCTCTAGGATTTTTTCTCTTTTCCGCCACTCCGGCTCTGGCTTTCAATCCCTTCACTGCTCTCCTGCAGGCTTACGATCATTACATTTTACAGCCGGGAGCGATAATGATTGAACAAACCAGTCTCACTTTTAACAAAATAATTGAAAAGATTGTTCCCGTCAACCAGACCGCCAGCATTAGTCAAACCGATTTATTGAAAGCTTGGGAGAACAATGTAAAACCTGCCCGCAGTGCTTCCAGCACAGCTGATGCAGGCGGGCCAGCGCCCTCCGCTATTCCGGTGGTGAACCAGCCAGTGGTTGTTCCCCTGACTCCTTCTTTGCTTCTTCCCAAGG
>CAZKPK010000011.1:0-33020 GCA_964554645.1 uncultured Candidatus Saccharibacteria bacterium
TTGGATTAAGCAGATTGTTATTTTTATCTTTATATTGGGCGGAAGATTTATAGGTGGCAGAAACTTTCCCGCCTGAAGGAAGGGTGATGGAGGAAAGAAGATCTGGTATTAAGCCCTTGTGAACAGCAGAGTTAACATAATAAGTATATATCTTTAAAGCATCTATCAAACCATCAGCATTTAAATCTGTTATATGATTTGTTACATCAAAAAATAGAGGTGATAAATTCTGGATATCAGCAGGCGTCCAGCCAGAACCAGTATTTAAATAACTCACTCTGTCTGGCCCATTTTCAAGGCGTGGATTCATTATGAGGTCCACCAAAGAATCACCATTAATATCCACAAAATTGACTCCAAAGTAATTATCCCTTTGAGATGGATTTTCAAATAGAACAGGTGGAGCCCAGGTGTTATCTTGTTGCCATTGGCCATTGCCTTTGTTTATATATGCATTTTTAACCTGAACCTTCCCGTCTGGAACATTTTTATAATAATTCTCCAAAATATCCGGCAAATGATCTCCGTTTACATCAACAATGCGGGCAACTGGATAAGTTAAACCAACAATATGTGTATCCCAAATTGTACTGGGAGCATTAAATCCATTTCCATTATTTATTTGTTCGTTTGGATTATCACCTGCACCTTTTATGATATCTGTAAGAGCATCAGCATTTAAGTCAACAGCATAGGCCGCCGGGGCGTAAGGATAAGTTTCTAAAAATGGCATGGTTGGTTTCCAAAGTGTTTCTAAACTCCAACCACTGCCGGTATTTCGGTATGCGGAAGTGGCGCCATTGGGATTAGCGCGACTTTCAATAATATCCGGGAGTTGATCACCGTCAACATCAACTATTCTAGCTCCTTGGTCCCATATCTCCGAAAATCCGCCTCGATTTTCAAATTTTTCAAAAAGAATAGGGGGGTAATAACTATAACTGTAATCCCAAGTATTCTTCCCGGTATTCAAATATGTAGCTCGAAGTTGAGAATAGTTAGTGTGATAAAATGACTCAATGATATCGGGGTAAGAATCGCCATTAATATCCTGCATTCGTTCATACTGTCGGATGGCGCTATCACCAATATTACCACTAATATTATTTGGTGGAACATAAGTAGTATTGCTTTGAGTCCAAGAATCAGTGGATTTTTGATATTCAAAAGTGACAGGAGGTATTGCTATAGAACTAATACCAGACTCATCCTGACCTAATCCTGTAATACCTGAAAGCAAAGAACGGTAGCCGTTATCACCTGTTGTATAAGACATAACATATTTTTTTACCCAAACATCATTCACTTTCGTCTGAATTTCATTAATTCGGTAATTTGTTTGCACGAGAAATGCCGTAGTGTATGATTTATTTACATCCGCTCTCACTTCTCGCAGAAATTCAACTTCAAAAATGCCACCAGTTGTCCCATTGCCTGTGTATTTTATTTTTTCAGGATAAATCTGTCCGGTGTCTTTATAATATTCATACGTTATATAATTATTATTTGTATCTCTCGTCTCTGCCAGCATCCATTTATAAATATGAGCTGAATTTTCGGAATCATCTTGTCTAGTAGAAGAATCGGAGCCAAATTTATATGTCGTCCCTTGCTTATCAGTCACCAGCCATTGGTTATTTGTGAAAGCATAGCTGGAAAAATTTCCAGACTCTGTTTTGGGCATGAATTTTCCCCCGCCTTGAGAGACTAATTCCCCAGCGAGCGAAGAATAGAAATAATTTTCTGAATAAAGTTTGTCGGTACCCGTTTTATTTATTCTTTCAATATATGGGAGATTGATATTCCAACCATAACCAAAAATATTATCGTTGTTTTTGTTGTTGCTATTGTATTGAAGTTTAAGGTCTGGAGTGAGACCATTTCTCCACGGAGGAACGGCTATTGGATAATCAAAGGTTAAAGCCCCACTATTTAAATCAGTCTTTGGTTGCAAGGTTTTTTGAGCACTGGATGTATTAGATGATTCTGTTGTCCCCTGACTAACTGTGCTGGCTGTAACATTGCTTTGTGATTTTTTTGTAATCTTGCCTGCTACGGATTTATCGGTTTTTGACACAGAAGAAACAGCCGCGGAAGTTTTAGACGCTGTTTTTGAAGAAGAATTTACAACCTTGGCGGGCGTAGATGCAGTATTCGATGTTGCCTTTTCAGCCAAGACAAAAGAAATTGGTTGAAAGACCAAAAATGCGATGATTAAAAGTGAAATGATTTTAGGTTTAAAATTGTGTGACATTTTTTTGATTTAATAATAAAGACTAATACTATTTATTTATATTATTTCCTTCCCAAAAGTGAATATTTTTTTGTTTGTATTCCTTTAACCAGTCACGTAATTCTTTTGCGCCAATATATCCATATTTTTTTGATTCCTCTTCGTCTACCGGGTCATCAGTTGCATATGCAAGCCTGTCATTTATATCCCACTCAAGATGAGCCTCTTCATCATCAATATCTAGGCTACTTTGCATTATATCGTTAAAATAATCATAAAATTCTTTGTACTTAATCTCCTCAGTTATATATTTATCAATCAATATTATTATTTTTTTTGTGCTATCTCTCATCTTATTTTTTTAAAGAATTAATAATGCCTTTAATCAAACCATTAATACCTTGTGACTGTGATAACGGTACTTGTCGACCGCTTGCAATATTATTTACAAGTTGACTAACTTTTGCAGTTCCAACAGAAATAATTCTAGAAATAGTTGGATCAGTAGTGACTCTAGTTAATTTATCTGAAGATTGTTGTATGTATGTATTTATATTCCCTAAGTTTTTCGCAGCATAATCAACAAAGCTTTGCCCATTTCGTGACGCTTCGCTAAGCAAACTTCCAGGAGTTTGCCCGAGTCGGGTCGCTAGGTTTCCTATTTTATCAGTAGCAGAAGGTACCTGAGTAAGTGTGCCAAGCTTACCGAGATTTGCTAAGTTTCTAGTTCCCCATCCGGCTGCATTCTCAAGACTTAGTACAGTTAATCCTGTCGCAGTTCCATAGGCTGCTAACCATGCTCCAGCCCCAACTACTGCCCCCGCAATTATCGGATGTTCCATCGCTGTCTGCCAGCCGTTACTCATATATTGTGTCGCTTCTCCAACTTCTCCTGAAAAATCATTCCATGATTGCTTCCCGGTTAAGTATTCCTCGTACCATTTCCCCTCCGGATCACTGAATGTGATTGGATTGTTCTTGGCGTAGGAATATGAATTTTGGGATTGTGGATCGGTAAGGAAAGTTGTGTAAATTTCTTTACCTTGACCTTGTGGGTTTAGAAATACAGGGTCTTGCGACAAAAACCTCCCCACGCTTCCATCATAATATCTAGCGTTAAGATAGTTTAACTTGGTGTCAGCGTCATATTCCTGTCCGATATACTTTCTCTGTTCTGAAAAACTTCCAGTTTTTTTATCCACCCTAACACCGCCAAACGGTAAGTAGTCCAAAGTTTCCACAACCGCTCCAGTCTCGTCAGTTACTACATTGGTTGAGCCTAGATTGTCTGTGTGAATGTATTTAATTTTTGCCTCATCGCCTGTTCCTTCTATCGTAGCAATTTCCACTCCATTAGCAAAGATATGCTTGGTGACTTTGCCATTGGAATCAACGTTGTAATACTTGGAGGGGTAGGTGGTTGTTTCTTGAGCAGAGACAGAAGCAAGGGGAGTTAGAATGAAAGAAAAAGCCAACAAGGTTGCGCTTAATTTTCTGATTGATTTCATTGCTCTTACTATATATGATTTAAGAGAATTGTCAAGGTTTTTAGCGGGTCTTGCGTTAGGTCTTGCCTAACGCAAGACCTTGGATGCGGTGAAACAATAGGAGATGAATATGATATAATAAAGAAAAAAGGATAGTACAAATATGAAAAAGAAGAATAATCGAAGACGCCGACATCTTCGGCGGATCAGACTTAGCTTCAAAGAACGTCGGGCTAAGATCGAGCGGCTTACAAGAGAAGTCGACGAAACTTATCCCCATCATGATTAAGAGAGGAGGTGGTTAATATCTTCGCGAGACTAATCCTCTCGCCCGCCAGCGAATTTTTCGCTGGCTTTTGTTTCCTTAATTTTCAAATATCAAAGTCTAATTTATAAATAGGGTGTATATAATTCCTGGTGGCAATAATAATATACCACCTATAACGAAACCTAAATAAGACAGAGCATCTTTATAATTATATTCAAGGCTTCTGTTGTATTTAGAAAGTACCAACAACAAGAGACCTATGGGTAAACGAAAAATTAAATATTTAAACACTTCAGCAAACTCTTCCCAATTAAAAATTTCATTATAAATACAATATACACCTACTAAAATTAACAACGTGAGAAAAAAAATTATTATTATACTTTTTTTCATGTTTATTTTATTTGTCTACTAAGTGTTGACCAAACATTTAAATCACTCCATAAATTAGAATGGGCACTAACCGAAGAACCTCTTCCCGGAACAGTCATATTTCGTGCTCCGCTAAACGTACGACTTGCTGAACCAACTTCCCCCCACCCTATTGCGTTACCCACTATCAGTCCAGCAAGGGATCCTACTAGGCCACCCGCTAAACCTCCAATTACACCACCCACAATTCCACTTGCTTTTATTTGGCTTCCGCCAATTTGTTGTACGCCGTCTGAAGCGTTGTAGACATTAACATGATTACCAATCATATCATAATTTGGCTGATAATCAGACCTAGCGGGTGTCCCAAGAGTAACTAAATTGTCAATTTTTCTGTTGACCATTTGGCTGGCAAGTATTGCTATGTTGCCTCCATGACTATGCCCAACAATGTTAAGTTTTTCTCCCTTAACAAAGTCATGATCTTTTATCATATTTGTCAAAGAATTCGCCGCATCTTTTCTCGCCCAAATGTTATCCCTACCAGACCAATTAAGTATAGTTGGGCTTTCTCCAAAAGTTTTACCGACTGCTGAAATAAAATCTTTTGCATTTCCATTTGTAGACCATGCTTTTTTATTGTAATAAGTTCCGGGAACTACAACGGTCAGCAATCCGCTTGGGTCGCTTAAGTTTATCGGATTATTCCTAGCATAGCTATAACTATTTTGTTGTTGGGGATCAAGAAGAAGCTCTTGCGGTAAAGCCCAGTACGCCGGATCTTCACTCAAAAACCTACCCGTTGCCGAATCATAGTATCTCGCATTCAGATAGTTGAGTTTGGTGTCAGCATCATATTCTTCTCCGATGAATTTTCGTTGCTCGCTAAAACTTCCAGTTTTTTTATCCACCCTAACACCGCCAAACGGCAAGTAGTCCAAAGTTTCCACAACCGCTCCAGTCTCGTCAGTTACTACATTGGTTGAGCCTAGATTGTCTGTGTGAATGTATTTAATTTTTGCCTCATCGCCTGTTCCTTCTATCGTAGCAATTTCCACTCCATTAGCAAAGATATGCTTGGTGACTTTGCCATTGGAATCAATGTTGTAATATTTGGAGGGGTAGGTGGTGGTAGTGGCTTGAGCAGAAGTAAAAGAAAGTGGTTGAAAGACTAGAAATGTGATGATTAAAAGTGAAATGATCTTTAGGTTTAAATTAAGTGACATTGTTTTAAGTTAGATTAATTGCGCTTTTTTTATCTATAAAAATTACTCAGGCGCTTCTTCTGCTATGGGAATAACCTCATAATCTTTAGTGACAAATGACCTCCTATAAGTCAAATATATTGAAGCTATAGTTAGCAACAATAAAGCAACTAAAAGAATTTTTGATTTTTTATCCATACTGCCATTCTAGCACATTTTTATAGAAAAAATAACTTCTTGACTTTCTGGCACAGGGGGCTCGACTGCTAATATAAGTGGTTCTTTGAAAAAAGTTATTGTCTATGAGACAAGCTTTTTGAGCCTTAACTACTAGGACTTAGAAAGCTTGTCTCATTTCTTTGAGCCAAGACGCAACCGTCGGGGCGAATCCGACACAAAAAAAGACAGTTATGACAACAATGAAAGATAACTCACTCCCGGTTCAGAAAACCACTCAGGGAATTGGTCGTAATAGTGTGCAAGCTACGCGCGCTATTCAGGGAATCGAAGCACTTGACTTTGCTGAACTCAAGGCAAAGCTCATGATCCCCGAGCCCGAAGGCTATGGATGGAGCAAGGAACAGACGGATGGAGCCGAGATCTGGTACAAGCGTTTCCTTATGCTTCGTGTTCTTTATCCGAAGCACAAGAACAGTCCCAGTGTCCCGGTTGATAAGTTTTGGCACGCTCACATCCTCGACACTCGGCGCTATGCTGAAGACTGCCAAACGATCTTTGGGCACTTCGTTCACCACTTTCCGTACTTCGGATTGCGGGGCGACCGGGAAGAACTTAGGGCTGCCTTCCAAGAAACAAACATGCTGTACCGTCAGGAGTTTGGCACTGATGCCAATACAGCGCTTCTGGGTGCGGGACACGTGGCGGATTGTAGCGATCCATGTTCCACGGATGACGGAAGCGACGACAGTAGCGACGACTGAAATTCGCAGACTCTTATCGAAGGGTCGGGGAAAGGGCTGATGCAACTTTTCCGGCCCTTTCTTTATTTTCCGTGTGGCACGAGTAGTGGTAATTTTTCTTTTTTTAGAAAACGATCGAACCATTCAAAAGCGTATTTATTTCGAGCTTTGGAATATTCTGATAGTGCATGATCTCCACCTTCAAAAATAATTAATCGGTAGGGAATTTTTTTTTTATATAATTTTTCTGCTAAAAGTATCGAGTCTTTTGGATTCACTCTCCAATCCGCTGACCCGTGCATTATAAGTAATGGAGTTTTTTTATTAAATTTTTTTATCCAAAAGATGGGAGAGCGTTTTTTGCTCTCTTTTAAACTACCACCATACATTTTTATTTGATGTTGTTTCCAACCCTCGCGGAATTTCACAGCTGATAACTGATCCGTTGGGGCTGATATAACAACTGCCGCCTTAATCCACTTAACACGGGCTAAAGAAAGATATGTCATCAGACCTCCTCGACTTATTCCATACATGCCAATATTAGAAATATCACTTCGTTTATAACCTTTCAAAATTTTATATAAGTTCAAAACATCTTTAATATCTGATCCCCCAAATTCATCTCTCCCTTCACTACCACCTCCGCCAGAATATTGAGTTGCTATGGTTATATAACCGTGTTCCGCAAACTTTGCAATTTTAGTAAAAAGTTGTCCAAGTTTTATTGCCCCAATATTATTTGAGCCACCTCTATTCCAGATAATGTTAGGTAATTTTTTACCTTTACTGGGTTCAATAATATAACCGACAACTTTGTGTCCTTGTGATTTGTATATAATTTTATAAACAAAAATATTCCTATTGCTTTTTTTCGCTTTTTTAAATAATTCGGGAACAAGATTATTGGATATTTCTTTTAAAAATACTCTTCTAGCTTCTAATACCAACGGTAGTTTTCTTATTTTTTCTAAATTATCTTTCATATTTTTATTGTAACATATCTGCTGAATCCAGGGAGATAATGTGTTACTTGACTTTATAGACAAGGGGGCTAAGCTTAAAAATAATTATAAAAAAAAGAGTAAGAGCCATTTTAATAAATAAGGAAATGACAGAGTGAACTTTTTTGTAAAGGAAGTGCAAGGTATTAGAAAACCTGAAGGAGGTGAATAAGGTAAACAAGGATATTCTATTTGAGGAAAATCCATTTTTTCATTAGTTTATTCGCTTCGTTTTTAAACATTATCGGATCTAGGTTATATTTTTTTGCGATATGTTCTAATTTCTCTATCTTTTTAGGATTACGCACTTCTGTTATTTTTATACTCTTATCAATCTTCTCTCCCAGAGCTCTAAAAAATCTCCAGCGGAGAGTGTATTTGGGAAACATATATATAAGTCCCACAAAAAATCTAATTTTATCAAGGGGATATTCTATTGTCTTGTGACCAGACCAGCGGGCTCGGGTGTAGGTATAAACAATGTCCGACAATTCGCTCCATTTATTTATTAATCCTCTTGCTTCCTTAAATTCTTGCAATTCATCAGAAATATCTTCTTTGTGCCAACCTAAATCTTTTTTCGGCATATTTAAAATCGAATGCCATTTGTTAATTAAATTATTCATGCAACATTCTATGTATAAAAGTTTTGGTTTTTTTATCATTTTAAAAATCAGTAAAAATTTCTTTTATTTTTTCCTGAGTATCTTTTAGTTGTTCAGCAAAAAGCAAATAATCTTTCAATCGCGCAAAGGGTATCCACTTATAAAATCTGACCTCCCCATTTTTTAGTTTTATTTCATTGTCAGCACCGATAAAGCGGAATCCGAAAAAGTATTTTTCTGAACCTTCATAGTCTTTGCCGCCGCGATTCATTTTAATGACTTTAAATTTAAACTTTATTGGAATATTGCTTTGACCCACAAATTTAAGAGATGTTTTTGCTATGCCTAACTCTTCATACACTTCCCGATATACTGCATTTTCTAAAGTTTCTCCCTGCTTGATTCCGCCGCCAGGAACTGCAAAATACTTATCTTCAAAAGATTCTAAATTCACTAAAAGAAATTCATCGTTTTTATTAATAATAAGCGCTGAAACACCTTTTCTGTACATAATAAGTAAGAATTTATTTATATTGTTAAAGATTATACTATATAATAGGCATTCTCGTAATTATCTGATAATATTTGATTATGAACATCGAAGTAGAAATAAAAGTGAAAGTGGATAAGCTAGCTGAAATTAAAGAAAAGGTTTCCAAGCTGGGAAAGCTGGTCAAGGCGATAAAGCAAATTGATGATTATTATATTCCTGTTCACCGGAATTTCTTTTTGCACAAGCCCAACCCGATAGAGTGGCTTCGGATTCGGACCAATCCGGATAAAGTAGTTTTAGAATACGACCGGAAAATAAATCCGCGCGACGATGGCGACTATGATTATGCGGAAGAATACGAAACGGAGATTCAGGATAAAAAAGAGCTGGAAAAAATTTTAGGGTTTTTGAATTTTACGAAAGTATTGACGGTGGAAAAAGACAGGGAATACTGGATGTGCGGAGATATTGAAATGGCCCTCGACAAAGTGAAAAATTTGGGAGATTTTATCGAGGCGGAGGCCAAAGGTGATTTTGAGAGCAACCAGGAAGCTAAGCGGGCCTGCGTGAAATTTTTAGAGAAGCTTGGCGTAAAAAATGTGGAGAACACTATGGTTAAAAAGGGTTATCCACAGATTATGTTTGAAAAACTAAACTAATTCATTTTGCTACTCACCCTCAATAATGATTTTAAAATTAAACTTTTATGGTGCGAATATCTTGAACCTTAAAATCTTTCGTATTTCAATTTCCGCAAGGACAGTCCAATTTCCGCAAGGACTGTCCTTGCGGTATTAGGATCTATTAACTCTACTTCTATATTAGGCCGTATATTTTTCTATTAATTGGTTCGCCAAAACAGGATTCGCTTTGCATTCCAAAAGCGCCGTCAGCATAAGCGGAACAACAATAGTGGCATCGGATTCCACCACAAACATCGGGGTATCTTTGGTCAATTTGTCCCAAGTTATTTTCTCATTTGGGGTAGCGCCGGAATATGAACCATAAGAAGTGGTTGAATCGGAAATTTGACAGAAATATGCCCACGGTTTTACCTTCACTTCCATATCATATTTGAGCGATGGCACGACGCAGATTGGAAAATCTCCGGCGATACCCCCGCCGATTTGGAAAAAGCCAACACCTTGACCTTCAGAAAGTTTTTGATATTGATCATAAAAAGTTGCCATGTATTCTATTCCGCTTTTCGCGATATTGGCGCTGGCATCGCCCAGTTTTACATGCGAAGCGAAAATATTGCCAAAAGTGGAGTCCTCATAGCCGGGCACCACTATCGGGATATTATTTTCGGCTGCCGCCAAGAGCCAACACTCTTCCGCTTTGCCTTCATGTTTCTTTTTATCTATCGCTTGAATCAAATCATAAAAATATTCGTGCCAAAACTTGTGGGTTTTTTCTTTCGTTGCCTTTTTCCAGACAGGCAAAATAAGCCCTTCTACTGCGCGGAATGCTTCGTCTTCCGGAATACTTGTGTCGGTAACTCGACGCATTCTATTTTCAAGGATTTTTGCGTCGTCTTCTTTAGTGAAATATCGGTAATCGGGGAAATCTTTATAGCTATCATGCGCTACCAGGCGAAAAAGGGATTCTTCCAGATTCGCGCCTGTCACTGACATTCCGTGAATAAGTCCGCCACGAATCGCAGGCGCCAAGGTTATACCCAACTGAGCGGAAGACATGGCTCCAGCCACGGCCCAAAACATTTTGCCGCCTTTTTCCAAATGTTGCCAATAAGCGATAAGCGCGTCACGAGTAGCGCGAGCGTTAAAGTTTTTATAATTTTTGAGAATAAATTCTAATGTTGGAAAATTTGTATTCATGTTTTTATTATGAGTATATCATAAAACTAGTATTTCTGACAGCCTATACACTCTATATTTCTAGAGGCCATTTTGGCTCCTAGCGCGCAAGCTTTTGTCAAGGTAATACCTTTCCATAAACCAAATATTAAACCGGCGCGATAAGCATCTCCAGCGCCAGTTAAATCTAAAATACGCCTAGATTTTACTGCCGGAATTTTTATCATTTTTTTACGATCAAAAATAACACTGCCTTTTTCTCCTCTCGTTTCAATGATAATTTTATTTTTAATAAACTTTCTTGGATCTTTCTCTAAAATTTTCTTAGCCTGCGTATATTCTATTTCATTCACAATAAAAATGTCGCAAAATTCAACACATTGTTTTAATATTTTTTTTGAAAAGTTATAAATTTCTTGTCCCGGATCAAATATAATAATAGCCTTCGTGTTAATCTTCTTGAATTCTAATATATGTTTCAAGATACTTTCCTTTGTGCCAGGAGAAAAAATGGCGACTGATACTTTCTTCAGTTCATTAATTTTCATGTTTTGTGTTAAGGAAATTTCATTTATTTTTTTATAAATATTTGGTCGCCAAAGATTAAATTGTTTGCCTTTTTCATCCATTTTACTAAAAAAACGAGCAGTCAGGTCATTTTCTACAACATGAACTCTTGAATCAACCCCGGAACTTTTTAGGTGATTTTCAAAATCTTTTTTAAAATCTTGCCCCGCCAAAGAAAAGAGAATCGGAGAAGCTTTCAATTTTCCTAATCCATAAGCAATATTGGCGCCCGTACCTCCAAAAAGTTCTTTTTCTAAAATTTTATCCAAAACGACTGAACCGTTAACTAAAATTCTATTTTTTTTCATAAAATAATTTATTTCGGTCACAAAAGCTGCGCTTTGGCACCCTCTCTCCAGTCAGCCATATACTCTTTTTGCCTTTGTGACAGGGTGTCAATGTTGGCTCCTAAACTTTTTAATTTCAAAGCGGCAATTTTTCTGTCCAGAATTTCAGGCAAAATATGAACTGAATTAGAAAGTTTTTCTTTGTTTTGCAGAATGAATTCCAGGGCAAGGAGCTGATTGGCAAAACTCATATCCATAACTGATGCAGGATGGCCTTCGGCGCTGCCCAAATTAACCAATCGTCCGCCAGCGAGCACAAAAACAGTTTTGCCGTTTTTCAAAATATAAGCTTCAACGAAATGGCGAAGCGCTTTTTTGTTTTTGGTAATTTTCTTTAGAGCGACTAAATCAATTTCCACATCAAAATGTCCGGAATTTGAAATTACACATCCGTCCTTGATAGTTTTGAAGGTTTCTGGTCCGACAACATTTATATTACCAGTAACAGTACAGATAAAATCAGCAACTTTTCCTGCTTCTACCATCGGCATCACGCGGAATCCATCCATCAACGCCTCGATCGCTTTCACGGCGTCAATTTCCGTAATTATTACATTTGCTCCCATTCCGCGAGCTCGCATCGCGAGTCCTTTTCCGCACCAACCGTAGCCTGCCACGACAAAAACGGAACCCGCAATTAGTTTATTGGTGGCGCGAATTATGCCATCCAGCGTGGATTGTCCTGTGCCGTAACGATTGTCAAAAAAATGTTTTGTCATAGAGTCATTCACGGCAAGGACGGGGAAAAGCAAAGTTCCTTCTTCTGCCATTGATTTCAAACGAGAAACACCCGTAGTTGTTTCTTCCGTTCCGCCTATTATTTTTTTAGCCTGATTCAATCTTCTAGAATGCAATTCTCCTGCCAAATCAGCTCCGTCATCCATAGTGATATCAGGCTTCATACCAAGAACACTGCGCAAATGCAAGAAATACTCTTTTTTATTTTCTCCTTTTTTTGCGAAAACAGGAATATTAAAATTTTTCACCAGTGTTGCTGCGACTTCGTCCTGGGTGGAGAGGGGATTGGAAGCGCAAAGTCCCACTTTGGCGCCGGCTTCTTTCAGCGCAATCATCAAATTTGCCGTCTCGGCCGTTACATGCAAACAAGCGCCGATGGTTATATTTTTAAATAGTTTTCTTTTTTTAAAATCTGAGGCAATACCCGAAAGCACCGGCATATCTCTCTTTGCCCATTCAATTCTTACCATTCCTCTTTTTGCCAGATTTATATCTTTTATATCGTATTTCATTGTTATTTATCTAAAAATTATCCAAGAGCTCAATCGGTTTGAATTCTGGAATCATATAAAAAATAAGGAGTCAAAATTACTTTAATTACACCAAATTCTCCGCCGGATATCTTGTCCCGCGTCTAATGAAATGAGTTTCAACATCAGAGAGTTTAAAAGTTTTAGTAAAATAAGCGACAATTTTCTGCACATCTAAACCATTTTTACAAGAATAAACATCAGCGCTCACAAAACGACGCTTGGGAAAAGTATGAACTGACACATGGCTTTCCGCAATTATCACAACCCCGCTCCAACCTCCCGGATCTTTTGCCCAATTGCCGGGAGCGGAAACTACCATCGGTCCGGAAAGCATTTTCATCCCGAGTTTTTCAGTTAAATCCGACAACAAGAAAAGAATTGTCTCTTTACTATTTAGCGACTCATAATCTCCTCCATAACCATCAATCGTGATATGTTCCCCGAATTGGATTGTTTTTAGCTGTTTCTTTTTATCTCCCTCAGGCATAAAGCTAGTATAGCATATTTGTACTGTTGACAAAGCTTTAGTCTCTGTTTGCCTAGACGCTATTGTTCTATCATGGTATATTATTCGTGATAAAGTTTTTTGAAAGGTACTATTATGAAATACGCATTGTTTCCTATTTTCGCACTTCTTCTCGTTGGTTGCACTGGACTAGGTATGTTTAGCGGGTTCGAACACTCCAAAGTAAAAGATTCCGTCACCCTTGTTTCCCCTCGGACGGATATCCTGGAGGTTATCGAGTCAGTCGGTAAATCACTAAAGTTTGAGATTTACCTGCTCGACAAAGAGAACAACGCCATTTTACTAAAAGGCGGTAGATCTATGGTTAACGAAATCGGCGTCGGGAAGGTAACGCGGGCTGAAATTATGGTAACCGTACGGGAAGGAGGCAAGAGGCTGGATATCTCCGTTTTCGTTGAAGGAAACTTCGGAACTGGAGGTCAACAAGCTGCGCTGAAACTCCTTCAGGAATTCACGTGTTGGTTGTGTCTCCATCTTCCATGTTCTTAATTAAAACTTGTGGGTTGCTTGTTATCTAAACCCTCAAAAAGTCCCGTGTTGTCACTCTGTGGTTCCCGGGCTTTTTCATTTTATCGCTCGAAAGAGGTAAATAAAGTTTTCGGAAGAGTTTTCGCAAGAACCGTTCTTGCGAAAAATAGAGAGAATAAGAAAAAGATGCGCAAGTTCTACAACAGGAAGAACATTGCAATCGTGTGAAGCGTGCTTCCGCCAAGCACAAAGACATGGAAGATTTCATGCGCCCAAAAGTATTTTCTCTGGGGGAGAACGCGCTCCAGCGCGAAGAAGATGGCGCCGAGGGTGTAGGATACTCCGCCGGAGATAAGAAGCCAGAGCGTTGCGGTGTTTATTCCATTCATGAGAGGGGAGAAGGCGATAGTAATAAGCCACCCCATCGCGATATAGAGCGAGATGGAAACGGCGGGGGATATTTTCCACGAGAGAAGCTTAATAAATATTCCTAATATTGCGAGACCCCAAATGACCCCGAAGATTGACCAGCGCCAGCCGCCCGAGAGAGCAAGGAAAGTTATGGGGGTATAGGTTGCGGCGATGAGAATATAAATCATCGCGTGGTCCAGTTTTCGCAGCACTGCCTTCAGCCGCTCTTGGCTGTGCGGGACAAGGTGATAGCTCGCGCTCGCGAGATAGAGAAGAATGAGACCGGCGCCATAGATGGAATAGCCGACGATATGCCACGCATCGCCTCGCTTCGCGCCGAGCACGAGGAGCATCACAAGCACCGCGCTCGCAAGGCCGACACCAATAAGGTGAAGCGCGCCGCTCGTGATATCGTTCGTCCGGTCTCGTTCTGGTTGGTTTTGATTATTCAACATATCTTCCAAATTTTTATTTTATCCCCTCTATTTTTTCCCATGGAAGATTTTTTTTGCCGAAGTGGCCATAGGTGGCGGTTGGGCGGAAAATAGGGTTGCGGAGCCCCAGACGTTCAATAATAGCCAAGGGACGGAAATCAAAATTTTTTCGGACAATTTTCGACAAGTTTTCACCTTTTTCATTGATAGCTTCGATCATCAAAGGTTCCGCCAGGCCGATGGCGTAAGCAACCGACACAAAAATTTCTTTGCCGTATCCGCCGGCGACCAAATTTTTTGCCACATATCGCGCCATGTAGGCTCCAGAGCGGTCAACTTTGGTGGCATCTTTGCCGGAGAAAGAACCGCCGCCGATTGGTATTTCCGGCCCATAATTATCGATGATTAATTTTCGACCGGAAAGACCGGTGTCGGCGTCAAAACCTCCCTGTTTCCATTCTCCGGCGGGATTAATCAGATATTCATCCGCCTTGATTATTTTTTTGACTAATTTCAAAAGCTCGCTGTTTTTAGTATTTTGAAAGCTGGCTACCACCGTCAGCGCTTTGCCGTTTTCCACCGTCACTTGCGTCTTGCCGTCATACGGATAGACCGCGAATATTTTTTGGCACAGCTTGCGAGCCAAAACATATTCAAGAGGCAGATATTCCGGAGTTTCATCCGTCGCATAACCTTTCATAATTCCTTGGTCTCCGGCTCCGCCTTTATTTACGCCTTGCGCGATTTCCGGACTTTGTCGGACGAGATTGATTATTACTTTATATTTTGGTCCGACAATCTCTTTTATTAATTTTTCTATATTTAGATTGCCCCTTGAAGTCACTTCACCGTTGATGGTAATCAAATTATGTCCGCCCATCACTTCAATGGCGGTTCGGCTTTCTTTGTCTTTTTCTAAATAGGCGTCTAAAATACTATCGGCGATGAAGTCGCAAATTTTGTCTGGATGCTTTTGGCTTACAAACTCGGCTGTTTTCTTCATGGTTCGGTATATAAATAAAAAATTCCTGATAATGCAGGAAAAATAACGACCAGCTATCTTTCCCGTTAGGGTTGGAGTTAGCACCTTGTATACTATTTGTATAGGTTGCTGTGGGGTTCACGAGCCAAATCTCGTTCTCCGTCCGTAGTTATAACGAAGGAGGATACCATCACTCTCGATAAAATACTATTTAATTGTAAATGCATTGTAACATGAAATTAGCTAGAAACGCAACATTTCAAATTAGATAATTGTTTGAAAAGATAATTAAGAGGAAAATGAAAAAGGGCCCTCGTTCTAACGGTCGATACTCCTTACACAAACCCTTGCCCCCACACCTATTTTGGTATTATTCTCTGCTTTTTTAATTTTAATTTTTATTTATTTTAAATTTTTACAAAAATCACTCATTTAGATTATTTATTTACAAGCAGAATAAAAAGCAATACCAAAATAGGTGTTGGGGCTTGCTATGAAAACTTAAAATGTTATGATGAGTCTATGTTAGACAAGAAAAAAATTAAAGAAAAATTGGAAACGGAAAGAGATGTGCTTCTGGAGGAATTGCGGGATATGGGCAAATTGAACACCGAAACAGGCGAGTGGGAGGCAACCCCGGAAGAATTGAATTCTCCAGAATCAGACCAGAACGATATGGCCGACCGGTTTGAGGATTTTGAGGCGAGGAGCTCGATGATTAAAACACTAGAACCGAGGTTAAATAATATTTTGAGAGCGCTGAAGGGATTAAACAGAGAATCTTTTGGCAAGTGCGAAGTTTGCAAGAAAGATATTGAGATGACGCGCTTGGAAGCCAATCCGGCCGCCCAAACCTGCAAAGAGCATTTAGAAAATAATTAAATTAGGTTCTGGCTTCTAGGTTCTAGAAAAGATACTAGCAACTAGTCACTAGCCCCTAGCAACTAATTCAATGAGTTTCTCCAGAGTATATTCTGCGCAGACACATCTTTTAAAAGGTAAAATTGTTACGGTGGAGGTTGATATTACACCAAAAACATTACACGCTTTCAATGTGGTTGGACTTCCAGACAAAGCGGTAGATGAGTCCAAAGACCGGATGAGTTCTGCTTTGAAGAACTCCGGTTACAAATCTCCGAAAAGTAAAAATCAAAAAATAGTTATATCGTTATCTCCAGCCGATCTAAAAAAAGAGGGGCCATATTTTGATTTGGCGATTGCGCTCGCCTATCTGCTTTCCGCCGAAGAAATTGATTTTGATCCCAAGGGGAAAATATTTTTGGGAGAATTATCACTCAATGGCGAATTGCAACCCATCAAAGGCGTGCTTCCTCTCACCGAACAAGCGATGCGTCTTGGTTTTAAAGAAATATTTGTGCCGATGGTAAATGCCAAAGAAGCGGCGCTAGTGAAAGGAATCACGATTTATGGAGCGAAGAGTTTAAAGGAAGTTATCGAGCATGTTTCCTCCGCCCAAGGCGGATCCGCCTCTGGCGGAAAAATTCACTATGATAGAAAGGGAAATCCTCTAGAAAAAGAACGCCCAAAAATTCTGCCCCAAAAGCCGACGGAAATAATTCATAAAGACATAATTCATGATCTAGATTTTTCTGATATTAGAGGACAAGAGAGCGCCAAACGCGGGCTGGAAATTGCGGCGGCGGGTGGACACAATATTGCGCTTTCCGGACCACCGGGCACAGGCAAGACTATGCTGGCAAGAGTATTTTCCCATATATTGCCGGCACTCTCCAATGATGATATTTTAGAAATTACCGGGATTCATTCGATTGTGGGATTACTAGAAGACACGCTGGTGACTGAACCGCCCTTTCGCGCTCCGCATCATACTGCCAGTTATGTATCAATGATTGGTGGCGGATCAAATCCAAAACCGGGAGAAGTGACTTTGGCGCATAAAGGCGTGCTTTTTCTGGACGAATTTCCAGAATTTGAAAAAAGGGTTTTAGAAGCGCTTCGCCAGCCGTTGGAAGACAACATTGTTTCTATTTCTCGAGCGCGCGGTTCCGCTATTTTCCCGTCCAATTTTATTTTGGTGGCGGCGATGAATCCTTGTCCTTGCGGCAATAAAGGCAACAAAGACAAAGTCTGCATTTGCCGGCCGAATGATTTAGAAAGATACGCGCGTCGCATTTCTGGTCCGATCATTGATCGGATAGATTTATGGGTAACCGTCGGGAATGTGGATTATCGAAAATTGGGCGATGAAATTGTGAGAAGTGAGAAAACACATACAATAAAAGCCAGAGTAAAACAGGCGCGATTTATTCAAGAAAAAAGATTTGCGAATTTAGAGAAACCCGCCTCCGCACGAGGCTCTGGCGGGCGCAGAATAAAAACCAATAGCGAAATGAATGTGAAAGATTTAGGAAAGATGGTGAAGCTTACCAAAGAAGTAAGAAACTTGCTTGATGACAGCGCCGAGCAGTTGGCGCTCTCCGCCCGCGCGTATCATCGAGTCATCAAAATTGCCCGCACCATCGCTGACCTCGAAAATTCTCCCAATGTCGAAGCGAATCATATTCTCGAGGCAATCCAATATCGACCGAAAGTGAATAACTAAAAAGTTGTAAAATTTTTAATTTTTTGATATTATTAAGTGTATGGCTATTGATTGGACTAAAATCTATAAGAAATATAAGGGTCTTTGGGTTGCTCTGGCTGATGACGAAGTTACAGTTTTGAGTTCAGATAAAAAATTGTCTGAAGCTCTCTTGAAAGCAAAAAAGGGAGGCAATAAAGACCCTATAATGATGCGTGTACCTGACAATATGAATGCATATGTCGGAGGTTTTTAATCTATGAAATTTAGATACATAAAATATGGGGATACTCTTCGTCCCGTCATTCCAGTTCGTGTTAAATTAAAACATCTAAATTTTAAATACGAAGTTCTAAAGGTTTTTTTGACAATTTTATTGTGAAGTTTGATCTTTTGAAGGAAGAAATTGAATTGAAGGTCAGAAATTAAAATTATGGAAATAAAAGAAGATAAATCATTCGGTGTTATTCCAGTTTTCAAAGACAGTAGCAATAATTTTAATTTTTGTCTTATTCAGCATGAGCAAGGGCATTGGGGTTTTCCAAAAGGTCATCAAGATGCAGGTGAATCAGAAAAGGAAACTGCCGTAAGAGAGCTAAAAGAGGAAACAGGTGTCAGTGTCGTTAATTTTGTAAATGATAAATCATTCATAGTGGAATATCCATTTAAGAAAAACGATATTCAATATAATAAGTCTGTGAAATATTTTCTTGGTTTTGTTTCATCTATGATTACAGAGACTCCGGAAAGTTTCAAGAAGGAAATCCCTGAATTAAAATGGGTTAATTATGAAGAAGCAAAAAAATTAATTACTTTTTCAGAAGAAAAGAAGGTGCTAGATAAAGCTTTTAAATATCTAGCCAATTGAGTTATCCACAGTTGGGTGATTGACAAGTGAACGCTCGTTCACTTATACTTATTACATTACAAGCTAATCAGCTAGTTAGCTAATAGCTAGATAGCTAAAAATTATGTCACAAGCGCAATATTTAAAAATGTTAGAGAAGGAGATACAAAAGATCAATAACAAAATTGATTTGAAGATTCTTCAGGGGGAAGCATATTCCAAGGAAGCCAGAGACCATAAATTGCTTCTGAAAAAAGTCCGTTTTCATTCTAGGAGAAGTTTTTTTGGCAGGTTTTTTCCGCATTTTTCTAAATTATCTTTCTAATCTACTTGTCCCGTTAGAAAATTAACGGGCTTGTAAAAAAGAAAAACTTTATTATTTTAATTTTCTAATGGGATGTGTAATCAATACCAAAATAAATTAGAATCTTTCTACTTACAGAATAAAAGAATGCCCACTTATTCCGAGATGATGAAACTTTTTAGCTTCAAATCTAAAAATGCGGTGTTCAGAGTAGTGGAAAAATTGCTGGAAGCGGGATTAGTGGCGAAAGATCATTTAGGCCGGCTCACTCCAAATAAAACTTTTACAGAAAATATTGCCAGTGTTCCGATGCTTGGTTTTGTCACAGCCGGATTGCCGGCTACGGTTGAGGAGGAATTAGCCGACACCGTTAATCTTGATGATTTGCTGATTGAAAAGAAAGCCTCGACCTATATGCTGGAAGTGGACGGAGATTCGATGATTGACGCGCATATAGAAAAAGGGGATATGGTGCTGGTGGAAAGGGCGAATCAGGCGAAAGATGGGCAGATAGTCATTGCGGAAGTGGATGGCGAATTTACGATGAAGTATTTTCGTCAAGCCGGAGGCAAAGTCTGGCTCGAGCCGGCAAATAAAAATTATCAGCCGATTTATCCGGAACATTCTTTGAATATCAATGCGGTAGTCAAAGCAGTCATAAGGAAATATTAATAGTTCTAAAAAACAAAAAGCGCCCGTAAGGCGTTTTTTGTTTTTTATCTCGAGATAAAATTATGCAATCATATCCTTCAAACCTTTGGCCGGTCGGAATTTTGGCACTTTCTTGGCCTCCACTTTGACTTGCGCTCCAGTTTTTGGATTGCGAGCCATTCTGGCAGCTCTTTGTTTAACAGAAAAAATGCCAAAACCAGCGATGGATACTTCGCCACCACCCTTTAAAGTATTGACGATAGCGCCGAACAACCCGTCAACGATTTCCTCGGCCTGCACTTTTGTCCCGCCAAGTTTTCCGTGTACCCACTCAGCTAATGCTTGTTTATTCATAAAATTTTTAGGTGCTTCCAAATAGAGACTTAAGCTCTATTTGGCTAGTTGCTAGTAAAACCTAGAAACTAGAACCTAGTTAACTAAATATTAATAATTCTTCGACCTTTGCCACGCCATAGCGATGGCCATTTGCTTATAAAATTACCACCTACCTATTATATATCAAGGGTTTTTTAAGGGCAACCCCCTCACCTTTTGAAAAAAGGTGAGGGGGTAAGGTGTCTTTCTATCTTGCGTATTCAATCACTCTCATTTCTCGGATCATTGTCACCTTTATTTCTCCTGGATACTTCAATTCCTGTTCTATTTTCATAGCGATATCGTGGGCCATAATTTTTGCTTCCGCGTCGGAAATTTTCTCCGGAGTGACAAAAATGCGAATTTCGCGGCCGGCTTGCAAAGCGTATGATTTTTCAACTGCCGGGAAGGCATTAACCAACGCTTCCAGTTCTTGCAATCTCTTTAAGTAATTTTCCACCGAATCTCGGCGCGCTCCAGGACGGCCGCCAGAAATTGAGTCAGCCGTTTGAACAATGATGGCTTCAATGGTCTCATAAGGGTAATCTTCGTGGTGGCTTTTCATTGCGGTGATGATGCGTTCATCCGCGCCGAACTTTTGCAAGATTCTGATTCCTATCTCAATGTGGGTGCCCTGCACTTCGTGGTCGAGAGCCTTGCCGATATCGTGAACCAACGCTCCGGCTTTAGCGATGGCGACATCGGCGCCAAGTTCTTCGGCGAGCATGCCGGCAATATGCGCCATTTCAATAGAATGCTGGAGCACATTTTGTCCGTAACTGGTGCGGAAATACAACCGTCCAATAATAGCGACAATCCGCGGATCAAAATTCAATATTCCGCATTCATAGACTGCTTGTTCGCCTTTTTCTTTAATTATTTTATTTATTTCTTCCTTCGCTTTTTCTACCAGTTCTTCTATTTTTGCTGGTTGAATGCGTCCGTCCAAAATCAAATTTTCCAGCGCCAGTCGCGCGACTTGTCTTCTAATCGGATCAAAGGAAGAAATAACAATAGATCCCGGAGTATCATCCACAATGAGCTCGACTCCGGCCGCTCTTTCAAAAGCTCTGATATTTCTGCCTTCTTTGCCTATTATTTTTCCTTTAATTTCATTATTTGGAATAGACACGACGGTTGTCATTAGTTCAGATGCCGTGCTAGATGCCAAACGTTGGATAGAAGTAGCCAATATATCTTTCGCTCTACGGTCTAATTTTTCTTGATTGCCACTCTCCAGTTTTTGGATTCTAGTTAAAATATCTTCTTCATATTTCTTTTCAATATCCCGCAAGAGTTCTTCTTTAGCGTCTCCTTCGGTCAGTTTGGCGACTCTCTCCAATTCTGCTTTTTTCTCTTCCTCTATTTTTGTCACTTTTTCCTGAATTTTTTTTACTTCTTCTACTTTTATTTTTATATTATCAACTTCCTTGTCTATCTCAACTTGCCGAGCATCCAAAAACTCATCTTTTTTGATAAGTCTTTTTTCCGTTTCTCTAAATTCTTGTTCTTTCTTTTTTTCTTCCTCTTTTAATTCTGTAAGCTTCACTCCCGACTCTTTTTTTGCTTCATCGGTGATTTTTTGCGCCTCTTCTTTGGCGCTGACCATCATTTGCTTGATGTCAATTTCAATTGAGCGCCTTTTCCCGAGCGCGACAATTACGCGCAAGTAATATCCTATGCCGACACCCAAAAGAAGCGCTCCCGCGCCTATTAAAACTATCACCAATGTTATGCTCATAAGCTTTATGTCAGCTTACAAGAATATGCCACTATATTTATGGATTCACCTCAAGTCCAGAAAGGACTTCAGAAAAGATTTTTAGACTCATTCTTTTTGTCTTTAAACACTGCATAATTATTATGGAATATCCCTCTAAACCGATAAAATAAATTTTTAAATTCAACATTTTCAGTATAACAAATAAAAAAGAAAGTGTCTAGTCCTTTAATTTTACAACTGGCGCTTTTGATTTGGTGACTATCTCGTCAATAATCCCATACTTTTTAGCTTCTTCGGCATCCATAAAGAAATCTCTTTCCACATCTTTTTCTACCTGAGCTAAAGATTTGCTAGTATTTTTTGCTAGCAGTTTATTTAAATTATCTCTCGTTTTTAAAATATGTTTGGCGGTGATGGCAATGTCGGTTGCTTGACCTTCCACTCCACCCATCGGTTGGTGAATCATCACTTCCGCATTTGGCAAGATATAACGTTTTCCCTTTTTTCCGGCGGAAAGAATAATCGCTCCACCACTTGCGGCCAATCCGACACAAAAAGTGGAAATATCCGGGCGGACATGATTCATCGTATCCACTATCGCCATTGTAGAAGTAACTGAACCACCGGGAGAGTTTATGTAAAGAAAAATGTCCTTTTTTGCATCTTCAGATTCAAGAAATAGCAATTGAGCAATGACGATGTTGGCCGTGTGGTCATCGATCGGTCCGCCTAGAAATATGATACGTTCTCGCAAAAGCCGGGAATAGATATCATAGGCTCTTTCCCCAAACTGACTTTTTTCAATGACGGTTGGTATTAACATAACTGTATAATATATCTTATTAAAAATTTTTTCAAGCGCTTGCCTATGCAATAGTTTGGCAAGTTTTATTGATTCTCCAAAAATTAAAATATTTTTTCGTCCTTTAACAAAACAGCAATAACAAACGGTCGCGCACTAATGCTGTTTTTTACTGACTTTCTAGAAAGGCAAAAATTTTTTCGTTGGTGAGAACGTTTTCGGCGTGCATTCTAGCGCGTTCAGGATCGGCGTCTTTATAATGTTCTAAGATATGCTCCACTTCTTTCACAATTTGCTCTTCGTCGGCGACAATTTTTTCCACTTTGGCTATTTCGTTCAAGAGGAGAGCAAGTTTGGCTTTCTTTTCGCCTTCCGTTCTAAATTCACCGCGCAGAACTTCTTTGGTTTTATTCAAATGTTTTAAATAATCTTCAAATTTAAGCCCCATTTGAGTGATATCGGATTCCATTCTGTATAAAATTTTATCCAGCTCAATTTCAGTCAGAATTTCCGGCACTTCCAGTTCGCTCTCTGCTATTATTTTTTCAATGATTTTTAATCTCGTTTTTTCTTTTTGCTGATTCTCTTTTTCTAGTTTTATGTTTTCTTTCAATTTTATTTTAAAGTCTGTTATGTCTTTGAATGGTCCCAGAGTTCTCACAAATTCATCATTAAATTCCGGAAGCTCAACCTCATCCCCCGCCTTCCCCTGAAAGGGGAAGGGGCTGGACCCTTCCTCTCCTTTCAGGAGAGGATTGAGGTGAGGTTGGGGTGGGGTTGCATCTTTCATCTTCTTTTTAGGAGCGCGGGATTTTCGGATGTCTATTATTGTATCTTCCAATTCTTTTTCAGTCACAACAATGTTTCTCTCCGCATCCGCAATGCTTGATATTATTTTCTTGGCGACATCTTTGTAGTCGGGAAGCTTAATTTTTGGCAATACGGCAGTCTTTATTTTAAATCCCAGGGGATTTTTACGAGCCAATTTAGTAATAGACACCTCCGGCCGGCTGATCGCGTCTATCTTCTCACTCTCAATTATTTTTGGATAATGTTCCGCGAGCGCGAGCTCGGCCATTTCTTCCAAGATATTAATTTCCGGAATATTGGAAACGAGAACATTCTCGGGTATTTTACCCTTTCTAAATCCGTCCAGTTTTAAATTCTCACCGAGTTTTTTTAGCGCTTTAGTGAAATAACTTTCAAACACCTGTGTTTCAAGTTCTCCCTCAATTTCCACTTCACTTTTTGGCAGTTTTTTGACGGTTATTTTCATCCCTAATTCACCGCATCCGCGTCAACACCAGTGCTGGTGTCTATCGTTTCAGCATCTGATTCTAGCGCATCTAATGCCGCCGCTTCTTGGCCTGTGATAGCTTCTAATTCAGCCGGACTTTGCTTTTTTTCTAAAGCATCTTTATTTGATTGCCAGATGTATATTCCTCCCACGACAAGAATGATGATAATTATGACTAGTCCCACAAGCGCTCCATTTGATTTTGTTTCTGGTTCCATATTGTTTAGTTCTTAAAGTTTTTAATGTTATAAAGTTCCTAAAGTTATTGGGCAGTTTTAATTGCGGCGGAAGTTGCCTCTATTCTTGTCGCATCTTTTAATGCTTTAATGCCGTCATTCAGCGCTTTATGAGCCTCTTTTATGAGGGTTTCAATATCCTTGGTGAGTGTTTTTAACGCAGTTTTATTTTCGGCTGTAAGCACGTCAATAGAAATAGCTAGAAGAGCATTTACTTCAACAATCTTTTCCCCAATAGCAGTCAATTTAGTTTCAGCCGTTACTATAAAACTTTTTGCATTTGTCACATCCACCGCTTTTGCTTCCAGTTTACTTATCTGTTCATTTATTCTGGTTTTCAAGTCAGTTACTCTTTTGACCGCCGCGTCAAATCTTGTCAAAGCCTGCTCTCGTCCGGCCACTCTGGTTTCTTTTATTTTTGCCTTTATTGTGTTTTTTTCTTCTTTTATTTTAGCTTTCAAATCTTCCATCTTTTTCTTTGCCTCTTCTCGCCTAGCTTCGTTCTGCTTTTGCATCTCTTCCAGCTTAATTTTTATGCCTGCCCGAATCTGTGTTTGCGCTTTAGTTTTTATTTCTGCTCCCAAAGAAGCATTATTAGAAGCGGCGGTATCTTCCGCTCTTGCCATATTAGCGCTTATAGTAAATGCTATTGCTAAAATAAAAAACAAGTTTAGATATTTTTTCATCCCGCTTAGAAGTTCTATACTTATTATATAATGTATTACGTAACTATATAAAACTTAATTAATTTTTAATATTTTACCCGCCAGTCAAACTTCTAACGGGACCCGTTTGAATTATATCAAAAAGGCAACCAGAAGCAAAGCGACAATGTTCAGAATTTTTATCATCGGGTTGATGGCCGGACCAGCGGTGTCTTTATAAGGATCGCCGACAGTATCCCCAGTCACGGCAGCCTTATGGGCATCGCTTCCTTTACCGCCGTGGTTGCCTTGTTCAATGTGTTTTTTGGCATTATCCCACGCGCCTCCGCCGGAGGTCATGGAGATAGCCACAAAAAGTCCGGTAATAATAGAGCCGACAAGCAGACCTCCTAAAACCACCCACCCCTTTTCTTTTCCAAAGATTAAAATTACTAAAACTGGCGCTAGCACTGGGATCAGAGCCGGCAAGATCATTTGCTTTATAGCCGCGCCGGTGATGATTGAAACAGCTTTAGCGTAATCCGGTTTTGCTTTGCCTTCCATAATTCCTTTTATTTCTCTGAATTGTCTGCGGATTTCTTCCACCACCTTGCCGGCAGTTTTTCCGACCGCCTCCATACAGAGCGCGCCGAAATAATATGGCAGAAGCCCTCCGATAAAGAGACCGACAATCACATATGGATTGCTCAAGTCAAAAGTTATGCTTTTGCCAGCTTTGACAATTTCTTCTGTGTAAGCCGCGAACAAGACAAGAGCGGCGAGTCCCGCCGAGCCTATAGCGTAACCTTTTGTGACAGCTTTGGTGGTATTTCCCACAGCGTCCAATGGATCAGTTACATCTCGAACTTCCTTTGGAAGTTTTGCCATTTCCGCAATGCCTCCGGCGTTATCTGTAATCGGACCATAGGCGTCTATGGCCACAATAATTCCGGTCATTGAAAGCATCGACATGGCGGCCACGGCGATTCCATAGAGTCCGCCATAATGATAACTGACTAATATTCCCAAGACGATTGTAATTAGAGGCCAGGCGGTGGATTTCATTGAGATGGCCAAACCTTGAATAACATTTGTCCCGTGGCCGGAAATGCTTGCTTCAGCAATGGATTGGACAGGGGAATATTTTGTAGAAGTGAAATATTCAGTAATCAGGACGAGAGCTCCGGTGACGAAAAGACCCACCAGAGAGGAAATAAATAAATCCATTACTTCATATTTTCCATTTCCCGTCATCAGTATTTTAGTAATAGGATAAAAAAGAACCGCGGCGATGACGCCGGAAGCAATCAGGCCTTTATATAAGGCGCCCATAATACCTGCCCCGTTGGAAGCTCGCTTTCCTTCGGGGTTTTCAGGTTTTCCAAGTTTTACGAACCAAGTTCCGATAATTGACGCAAAGATTGCCATTCCGCCGATTACCAGCGGATAAACAATTGCATTTTGAAATTCTGCAAAGAGAAGCGAACCTAGAAGCATCGTGGCGACTGAGGTAACGGCATAGGTTTCAAACAGATCGGCAGCCATACCGGCGCAATCGCCGACATTATCTCCAACGTTGTCGGCGATAACTCCGGGATTTCTCGGATCGTCTTCCGGAATGCCTGCTTCAAGCTTGCCGACAAGGTCTGCGCCGACATCAGCCGCTTTGGTAAATATCCCTCCGCCCAATCTGGCGAATACAGAAATGAGCGAAGCCCCGAATCCAAGTCCAACCAGAGCCGTTACATCCCGCGTAATCGCATAAAAAAGACTTACTCCAAGCAGGGCCAAACCGACTACCAGAAGTCCGGTAACTGTTCCACCTTTGAATGCCAAAGCAAGCGCGTCATTGATTCCGTTCCTGGCGGCTTCTGCCACTCTAACATTTGCTCTGACCGATACATTCATGCCTATATATCCCGCCAAAGCGGAGAAAATAGATCCAACTAAAAATCCGAGAGCCATAACCCAGCCCAGTTTTGATATAAAGCCTATGACAAAAAAAAGGATGATCGCAATGACACCGATAGTCCTGTATTGCTTGTTCAAATAAGCGCCAGCGCCTTCCTGGATTGCCTTGGCAATTTCTTGCATGTTTTTATTCCCAGCGCTCTTTTTCAGTATTGATTTGGCTAAGAACAAACCATAAGCGATAGCGATAACCGAACTAATAATCGCAAACCATAAAGAGTTACTCATGATATTTTTTCCGCCCAAGGCGGATCCGCCTTGGGCGGAAATTAATAATAATTTACTCTTCCTCACCTGCATCGCTAGACGAAGCACGGCGGGCAGGTTTTTTTTCTTCAGCCTTTTCTTCAATCATTTTACCATCGCCTTTTATATCTATCCTCCATCCAGTCAGTTTAGCCGCCAGGCGCACATTTTGCCCGCCTTTGCCGATGGCCAACGACAACTGGTCGTCGGCTACCTCGATTGTAGCCTTGTGTTCTTTTTCGTCAATTTCAATAGAAATAACTTTTGCCGGAGAGAGAGAGTTGGCTACGAAAATTTTCGGGTCTTCTGACCAAGGAATAATATCAATTTTTTCACCGGAGAGTTCTTGCGTAACGGTATTCACTCGGGTGCCTTTTTGTCCGACGCACGAGCCAACTGGATCAATATGTTCGTCGTTTGAAAATACCGCTATTTTTGACCTGGCTCCGGCTTCTCTGGCGGTGGATTTTATTTCCACAATTCCATTTTGAATTTCCGGCGCTTCCACTGCAAAAAGCTTTTCTATGAATTTCGGATGCGTTCGAGAAAGACGCAGGTTAATGCCTCTCGGCGTGTCTTCTACGGAATAGAGATAGGCTCGGATGCGCTGTCCTCTTTGAAAAAATTCTCCCGGGATCTGCTCCTCAACCGGCAAGATGCCCGTCGCGCGATTGAAATCAACGTACACATTCCCCCTTTCAACTTTTTGCACGACTCCCCCGACTATTTCTTTTTCTTTTGTTCTATATTCGTCAATGATGGATGTGCGTTCGGCTTCACGGATCTTCTGGATTATAACCTGCTTAGCAGTTTGAGCGGCGATGCGCCCGTAGTCTTCTTTTGTTTCTAGTGGAAAAATAATTTCGTCATTTAATTCCACCCCTTTTTTTATTTTTTTAGCATCTTCTAAAAGGATGTGATGCTCTGCGTTAAAATGCACCCGTTCATCCGCATTCTTTAAGGAATATTCACCTCCTCCTTTCCCCTCCCCCTTACTAAGGGGGAGGCCGGGTAGGGGTATTACGGCGATAGTTTCATCCACTACGATTTTTACTTGGAAAAAATCCGTTTTACCGGTTTCTAGGTCAAACTTCGCTCGAATGATTTGTCCTTTTTTGCCGTAATCTTTTTTGTAGGCGGCGGCCATCGCTTGCTCGATGGCGTCTAATATCTTTTCTTTTGGGATTTTTCTCTCTTCTTCCAGTTGTTCTAAGGCTGATTTGAATGTTTTTAGATCTAACATGACGATTTTAAATGAGCGAAGCGATTATTAAAATCGTCACCCCGTGAAATTCTTTGCTCAAGCAAAGCTTGAGCATTTCACTGGGGTCGGAAATTATATTCACCCTACTCGTTATTAATTTGTAATAAATCATTACCCCGTTAAATACGATTTGAGCCGATTTTTCAAAAATTGTTTACCCCAAGATGTTTTTAAATATTTTTCACGGTGCGTTGCATCATGTTTATTTAAACAAGCTTCGGAATAAACTAGCTCAAGAGGCCTGCGATCTTTTGTTGAAGTAACTTGCCCCTTTGAATGTTGCTCAAATCGTGATTTCAAATCCTCAGTATATCCGACATAAAGATTCTTATCTTTTTGAGATTTTAGAACATATATGTAATAAAACTTTTTTATGTGATTTGAAATCATTGAACGGGGTTTTAGAAAATATAGTCGTTACACTCATTATTTTCTAAAAATAAAAGTCCCGTTGCGACAGGACCCATATGGGAAAATGGTATCACAGGTGCTATTTTAATGCAACTTTTGCTATAATAGCAGGATGCAAATCGATGAAGAACAGTTGAAAAAATCTATTTTGGAATCAGGGCTTGTTTCCCGTAGCGATCTTGATTCGGCGGGAAAAAAAGCGGAAACAAAAAAACAAAAACTGGGAGATATTTTATTTTCTGAAGGTAAAATATCAGAAACTGACTTAAGGCGGATGGAGGCTTTTGTTTTGGGAATACCATTTATCAATCTGACCAATGTTAAAATTGATTTCTCCGTGCTTTCTCTCATTCCCGAGCCGATTGCGCGCAACGATAATATTGTCGCCTATAAAAAAAGCGAAAAAGGGCTGGAGGTGGCAATGCTAGATGCAGATGATTTGCCAGTGATCGATTTTATTAAGAAGCGCTCCGGGCTTAAAATTTTACCTCGATTGACCGACACGGCTTCAATCAGGTCCGTGCTGGTGCAATACCGAAAAAGCTTAAAGGCTGAATTTCAAAATATTATCCAAAAAGAATCCTCAGCGCTCAAAACTGCGCCGGGCGAAGAAGGGGAGAAATCCGAATCAGAATTAAAAAAAATGGCGGAAGATCTGCCGGTGGTGAAAATTGTGGACTCTTTAATTTTTCATGCGATTCTGCAAAATGCGTCTGACATCCATATTGAACCGGGAGAAAAAGAACTGACGGTGCGTTACCGAATAGATGGCATCTTGCATGATGCCATGATTTTGGAAAAAAATGCTGGCGCAGGAATTACTGCGCGCATTAAAGTGTTGGCGAATTTGAAGCTGGACGAAAAAAGATTGCCTCAGGATGGAAGATTCAAGAAAGAGCAAGACGGGGAGAAGATATCATTTCGCGTTTCCACTCTGCCTACTTTTTTTGGAGAAAAAACTGTGCTGAGAATTTTAAAGGAAAATACGCACGGATTCTCTTTGGAAACGCTTGGTTTCCACGGAGAAGGGCTGGAGCGGATACACAATTCTTTAAAACAAAAGACCGGAATGGTGCTGGCGACGGGACCCACTGGTTCAGGAAAAACGACCACGCTCTATACCATGCTTGATATCTTAAATAAGCCGGAAGTCAATATCTCCACCGTGGAGGATCCGATTGAATATCAAATGCCGAGAGTGAACCAAACTCAAGTTAAGCCGGAAATAGGATTGTCTTTTGCTAACGGACTCCGCTCCCTTCTCCGCCAGGATCCGGATATAATAATGGTGGGAGAAATTCGAGATAGGGAAACGGCGGGACTGGCGGTTAATGCTTCGTTAACTGGCCATTTGGTTCTCTCGACTATTCATACCAACAGCGCCGCCGGCGCGATACCGAGAATGATAGATATGGGTGTTGAACCTTTTTTAATAACTGCCACTGTTAAAACAATTATCGCGCAAAGATTGGTGCGCAAACTTCTTCCCAATAAAGAAAAATACTTTTTAGCGGAGGCGGAAAAGAAAAATTTAGGCAAGATCGTTGACTTAGACCGAATGCTCACCTTGTTAAAGGAAGAAAAAATTGTAGGTCCTAAAGACACCTGGGATAAAATTCCTTTTTACAAGCCGGTCAAGAGCGCTGAGTTTGAAGACGGATATTCAAATCGTGTTGGTATGCATGAAGTTTTAAAAGTTACATCCACCATAAAAGAAATGATTATCAGCGGGAAGTCCCAAGATGACATAGAAGCGCAGGCGAAAAAAGAAGGAATGATGACCATGCTGGAAGATGGAGTGTATCAGGCAGTATTGGGCATTACCACTTTAGAAGAAGTGTTTCGAGTTGTTTCGGAGTAAAATATATGAATAGAGTTAAATTTTTAAGAGATGATATTCAAACTTTCTTATTGTCTTTTGATGATTCTACCGTATCAAAAATAATAAATTCTCTAGAACTTTTAGATGAGTTAGGTGAACAAATTAGACCTCCTAGATCTAAAAAAGTAGCAAAAGATATCTATGAGTTAAGAATATTAACAGATTTGTCTGTAAGAATTTTTTACACTTTTCACAGAGAAAATATTTGGATATTGCACGCTTTTGTCAAAAAAAGTCAGAAAATACCGCTAAAAGAGCTAGAGACGGCTATCCACAGATTAATGTATTTGCGTTAAGATAGCGTATATGATATCATACAACAATATGAAAACATTAGAACAATTTAAAAAAGAAGCATTTAAAAGACCAGGAGTAAGAAGAGCTTATGCTGAAATGCAACCAGAGTTTCAAATTATTCGCGAGCTTGCTTTAGCTCGCGCGAAAAATGGATTCTCTCAGAGAAAACTAGCCAAAAAAATAGGTATAACCCAATCAGCTCTTGCCCGTTTTGAAACTGGAAAAATAAATCCAACTCTTTCATTCCTGCAAAAAATAACAAGTGGTTTAGGTTTAAAATTGTTAGTTAAATAAGTATGCTTTTTTCTTACAAGGCAAAATCAAAAACGGGGGAAATTTTAGAGGGTATTCTGTATTCGGTAGACCGTTTTTCTCTGGCTCGTGAATTGCGGTCTCGCGGAAACATACCTTTGTCAATCAGAGAAAAAAAGGGAAGTTTTCTTGACAAGATATCTACATTTAAAAATATTTTTTCAAAAATAAGTGTGGACGAGCAGATAATTTTGACAAGAAATTTAAGCGGAATGCTGAAAGCGGGACTTTCTTTATACCGGGCGCTGTCTGTTTTAAAAAAGCAAACAAAAAATGCCAAGCTTAGTAAAATCTTGACTTCTCTTTCGGATAACATTAATTCCGGCGAGACTTTGTCTTCAGGACTTTTAAAATTCCCTGATGTTTTTTCGAAACTTTTTGTGTCAATGGCGCGCGCCGGCGAGGAGTCCGGAAATCTCGCCGGCGCGCTTTCTGATATCGGAATGAATTTAGAAAAATCGCATTCCTTGACCAAAAAAATCAGGGGAGCGTTGATTTATCCCGAGGTAATCCTGTCCGCGATGGTGGTGATTGGCGTTCTGATGTTTGCTTTTGTGGTTCCGACCTTGGCCGGAACTTTCAAGGAACTTGGCGTCGTTCTGCCTCTCTCCACCCGCCTTCTCGTTTTTTTAGGAAATTTTTTCTCGGATAATTTAATCCTGACTTTTATCATCATCATTGGCGCTGCTATCGGCCTATCCCTGCTTGTTCGCGCCAAATTTATGGCTCAATACTTTGATTATGCCATTGTCAGAATTCCTGTTATCGGAGATTTAGTGAAAGAATTAAATACCGCCCGCACCGCTCGCACGATGTCTTCGCTCTTATCAGCGGGAGTTTCCATCACCCGCGCGGTGGAAATTACCGAAGAGGTGGTGCAGAATGTTCACTACAAAAAAGTTTTAGATGAAGCCAGAATTGCCATCGAAAGGGGAGCTCCTTTTTCTCAAGTTTTTGAAGCCAATGACCGGCTTTATCCGGTAATGATGTCGGAGATGATCCAGGTTGGGGAAGAAACCGGAAAATTATCGGATATGCTTCTTGAAATTGCCCTTTTTTATGAAGCGGAAATTGAAAATAAAACTAAAAATTTTTCTACGATTATTGAACCGGCGCTGATGATTATTATCGGCGCGGCGGTCGGATTTTTCGCCATTTCGATGATTTCTCCGCTTTATTCTATTTTGGGCAACATAAGTTAGAATTTATAAAATAAGTTATCCCCCACACCTTTCTTGGTATTATTCTGCTTTTTCAAAATACTTACCACTATAGCCATAATATCTATCTGAAAATTATTCTTCGCTTCCTATTTTTATTAGCAGAATAAAAAGCGATACCAAGAAAGAGTTTCGTAATTCATGGTAATATGGGATTCTACTTATCCACATTTGATATTTTCTCATACTGGGGCGGTATGATAAAATATAGGTATGTTTAACAAAGTTTTCCAGCTCAAAAGGAAAAAACTGGTTTTTCTGTTTTCTTTAGGATTTTTTCTTTCCTCCGCCACTCCGGCTCTGGCTTTCAATCCCTTCACTGCTCTCCTGCAGGCTTACGATCATTACATTTTACAGCCGGGAGCGATAATGATTGAACAAACCAGTCTCACTTTTAACAAAATAATTGAAAAGATTGTTCCCGTCAACCAGACCGCCAGCATTAGTCAAACCGAGCTCTTCAACGCTTTCAAAAATTATGTTCAACCGGCGCCCTCCGCTATTCCAGTGGTGAACCAGCCAGTGGTTGTTCCCCTGACTCCTTCTTTGCTTCTTCCCAAGG
>CAZKPK010000012.1:0-28342 GCA_964554645.1 uncultured Candidatus Saccharibacteria bacterium
GGAGAGGGTCGTCGACGCGAGCAAAGGGTCGAAGCTCCCGACCGCAACGCCGACCGTGCCCGTGACGAACTCGACCCTGCCGTCGCCGAAGAGGAAGTACGGAGCGCGGCCGAAGTGGACACCGGAAACCGGATCGTCGAATTCGTCGCCCGGAGCGTCGATCCAGAGATCGTCGTAGTTTTGTAAGCGCTCCTCGTGGGTGAGCAGAAGGCAGCTGATGGCAAATGCGCCGAGACCGAACTCTCCCAGAGTGCCGATCATAACTTCAGTGGCACGGCGAGTGGAACGACCGCGGTGACGGAACCCGAACTGGAACGGCACGATCAGAATGTCCGGATTACCCTGCTCTTCGATGAGCTGGTTCCAGAATGCGATTGAGCGCGCGGATTGCCGGAGGCGTTCCTGCCCGAGTTGACCCTCGCGGTAATTGTTAAACTTACCGTTGCGGGTTTCCTTGATCAGGCCGAGAACCGTCGCCAGCACATCGTTGTAGATGGCGCCGAAGAGGTCGAGGCGTTTCTTCCAGTTCGGCACGGTGCCGAACTTCTCGCAGCACTTGGGGAGTGCGACCTTTCCGGATTTGACCTGTTCGAGGTATTCCGGATTGGCACTGCCGAGGCCGGGGAAGAGTTCCTGAAGGCGTGCGATCTGTCGGTCGAGGTCCTGTACTCCCGGCTTGTAGCCCGAGAAGTAGCCATACCGCGATGGAACTTCTTCGTTCGCGTACTTGTTTGCGAGACGCGCGTTAGCAATGAAGTTTGCTATGAGTTCGGAGAGACCCGGCGTATCGTTGACACGCTGAGCCTCCTCTCCTTCAGAAAGACGAGCCTTGTTATAGGCCGCCTCCACGATGGAGACAAACTTCAAACCTTGTGGATCCCGTGTGGTAACTGCAGTTGCTGGAGCCAATGTTTTCATCGGAGCCATCCTTTCTTTTTTTTATGCTGAATTATTCGCCTCAGCTTTTGTTGCGACTAATCTCTGTTTTAGAGACGAGCCTTCTGTCGCCAAAATTGGCTTCAAAAAGTTTACCCGTCCGTAGCTTTAGCGAAGGAGGGCTCGTCTCTCTAAGTGATTCTTGTTAAAGAACTTCCAAAATACTATCAAATAGTATAACAAATTAATAGCTTTCTGTCAAGAATTTTTTAATTCGTATCCGAAATAGAATCTTTCGTAATTTTGTATTCTACTATTTTGTCTTTTTTAACCAAAGCAATAACATCTTCCAAAAGTTTCTTGGGATCGTTTCCGGCAACAATTTTAGCGTTCGGGCGATGGCTTTTTTCTATAATTTCTTTAAGTTCCACTCCTGTTTCCCAGGGTCCTTCAAAAATACCAATGGGTTTACTGTCTTCAAAAGCAACCATAAATTCATGAATAGTACCAATGCGCCCGCAACCGCAGATGACTGCGTCAGCGCAACGAGTCAACAATATATCCCGGCCAGCATAGCCAAAACCGGTATACATAATCAAATCCATATAATCAATCGGAAGCTTATAAACTTCCACGTGTTCACGCTCAGAAGTAGCCGGAGAGATGCCAATAGAAATTCCGCCTTCTTCTTTGGCTCCCATCGCGGCCCAAAGCGCAAATCCAGTGGTCGCCCCAGTCACCAGCACCGCTCCCTGACGGGCAATTTCCCGCCCAAGTTCTTTCGCTTTATCCAATGCGCCTATGCCACAATGACCGGTCTCCGCCGCGCCGGAAACACAAATTTTTATTTGATTATGCCCGTGCTTATTGTTGAAAAAAAAATCCATGCGGTAATTATAGCATATTCATTCCCCTCTTGAGGGGTGAATTTTGTAATCAAAAGACGGGGTGGAAAATTCCATCCACCTCCCCCTAAAGGGTACTCCTCAAGAGGAGAATTAGCATTTCAATGTCACTGTGCTTCCCTGTTCCGGCGCCGAAGCTTCAATCCCCAAATTATCCCGAAGCTTCTGCGCCAGAAACATTTCCGATTTCGGTTCACCCATAACCACAAAAACTTTTTTAAGTTTATCCTGCATATTTTCTACGAAGCTCAACAATCCATCCGAATCTTTATGTCCCGAGTATCCGGAAATGGTAACAATATGCGCTCGAACAATCACCTCCTCACCCGTTATGCGGACTGTTTTCAGCCCCTCTTGAATTAAACGTCCGGGAGTGCCGACAGCCTGATACCCAGTCAAAAGCAAGGTATTGTTGGGATCCGACAGATAATGCCTCTCATGATGCACCACCCGCCCGCCGGTCGACATCCCCGAACCGGCAATAACTATTTTGGGATCAGGCACATCCCTGATCATTTTTGATTCTTCTGATTTTAAAGTGCTCTGGAGCCCCGGAAAATCAAACAAATACTTGTCGCTCTTCATTGCATTTTGCGCATTTTCATTAAAATAATTTTTAAACTGTTTGAAAACTTCGGTCAGACGAATAGCCAGCGGAGAATCAAGAAAAATGGGCATCACCGGGATACGATTATTTTCCACTAGGGCGTTAAGTTCAAAAAGAAGTTCCTGAGAACGTTCAAGGGAAAAAGTCGGGATGATAAGCGTCCCCTTCCTTTTATAATTATCCTCAATTGTTTCTTCCAAAAATCTCCGACAATCATCTCTGGATTCATGATTTCGGTCGCCATAAACGCTTTCTATTATTAAATAATCCACCTCCGTAATTTTTTCTGTATCGGGAAGTATCGGTGAAGGACTATTCCCCAAGTCCCCGGTAAAAAGGATTTTCTTTCCATTGTAAATAAACAAAATCATCGCTGAACCCAATATGTGTCCGGCATTGAAGAAAGAGACTTCCAAATTCGGAGTAATTTTTAATGTTTGATGGTATTCCAATCCCTCCCACAGGGAAAATGCTAACTTGATATTTTCGGGCGTATAAATTCTGTCTAAGCGAAATTCTGTATTATTCTCCAATATGCTCATCGTATCTTCAAGCATCGGAAGAGCTAGAGCTTTGGTCGGTTTGGTGGAGTAAATTTTCCCGCGAAATCCTTCCTGAATAAGTTTCGGAACACGGCCCAAGTGATCAACATGCGCGTGAGTGATAAAAAGAATATCAATTTCCTTGGGATCATATGAAAAAGGGTCCCAATTGATGTCGTCCACTACTTTTATCCCTTGGGTAAGCCCACAGTCAACTAAAATTTTCTTGCCCTCAATTTCAAGCAAAAAATTCGCTCCGGTTATGGAACCAGTTCCTCCGCAGAATGTTATTTTAGCGATGTTCGGCATATATTATATAAAGAGTAGCACATAATCCGCCAAATAAATCAAAGAAAATATCTGAAATAATATCCAAATAATCAAGAGAATTTTGGGCAACAATATCATTCACTAAAATTTCAAACACCTCCCATCCAATTCCGACCAAAAACACAAAAAGCAATATTTTAAAAGTCGCAACAGAAAAAATCTTAGATTCTTGCCAGAGTTTCAGACTCTCGCCAAAAAACCATACAGAGACAAGCCCAAGCCAAAATCCGCCGAAAAAATGCATAATCATGTCGAAATACCATATCGACGAATACCAATAGAATTTATTTGCAAGAAAATTAGCGATTAGAATGAAAAATATCAGACATACCAGACTTTTTAAGAGTTTTTTTCTGTCCATTTCAGTATTCTATCACAAAAAAAACATTTTGATTAAGAAAAAACCCCGCAAAACGGAGGTTCTTCTTAGGACTATTTCTGATGTATTACCATAGCTCGTAGCTAGGTGGGTGCGAGACGCGAGAGACCAAGGTCAAACACGATCGACGCTCCCATAAATTAGTGTTCTAGGTAATAATCGGAAATAACCCTACTTAAATCGTATACCCTTTCACAGAGGCACGCAACTGGACAAGAAGAATTTTTTGTTTCTGAATTAGTTTTTGAGAAAAAAAATATATTTAGTATATCTCTTGCTTGTAACATTCTTCGCAAAAGAGAATTTGCGGATTATCGGAAGAATAATTTGTCTTAAATTTTCTAGAACATTTATTGGTATGACCATGAGAATTATTTTTGCACATGCAAACACCGTTTCTTGACATTATTGGATTTAATTTTTCCATTCTGGTATAAAATCTGCAGTTTGGACACATCCTTGGTAGGGGTATATTAAACCGCTTGTAAAATTGAAATTCCATTTGAGTTATTTTGAACACGCCGACACAACGATGAGCGCATTTCTGCGCATCTTGGCACTCAATTACTTTATTAATAATTGAATCATTAATATCAGAAATTTTCTCCGGCAATTCAGACAATGATATTTCAATATTATAATTATTTTGTGTTTTTAAAAAATCTTTTTTGGGGAAATAATCTGAAACGGAAGATTCTTCATAAGAAAATGGTGAAAATTCGGGCGGAAAAAATTCCCCGTATCTGTATGTCAAGCCATCAATAGATATATACGGCAGAGTATTCATCTGCTCTATGATTTTAATTCGAAGAAAAAAATATTCTTCCTTAGAATATTGTTTGTTAAAAATACAATATTGCGCCTTTTTTAAACCTACACAACCAAAACAATCTGATGAAGAATGACACTCCACGCAATATTCTAAATCATGAGAAGCCGGCCAACACTCAAAACAAAATTTTAAATTCTGGCAATTCTCTCCACAATTGGCAGACTCATATATTAACTCTGAATTAACTCCCCAACTGGTGTAATCATAGATATCTTTAGAATGTCTCACAAATTGAGAAAAACGAGCATTATCTAAATTGTGCACCACAAAACATTCTAGAGTGTTGTTGGAAGCATAAATATAATCCCCCGATACATTCTTGTTTCTATGGCCGTGAATATATTGCCTTGGAAATTGTATTCTAAAATCTTTCATCTTCTTTAATATTTCTTGCACTCTGGAAAAAGAACCGTCGTAAAGTATTTTAAGCTCTTTTTCATATTCGCTTTTAGTATATTGTTTATTGAAAATACAATTTTTTTTATTTCTAAGATTTACACAGCCAAAACAATCGGCGCAATTTCTGCAATTATCTGAAAACCAAACATTATAGCACTCGGCGCAATCACTACTCCAAAACATCCGCTCGCAATCAACTAATGAGAAAGTCTCATAACAAAGCCTTGAATCCTTCGTTTCATAAAAATCTACACAATCTTGACTGCCACTAGAGCGAAAACCATAAGAAACGTTTTCATTATTCGTGGCATTAAAACATAAATAGGCATTTTTGACATTAGTGGCATGATTGGAATATTCACTATTTATGCAATTCTTCATTAATCTGGCGCAAAGAGGAACATTGCTCAATAAATCATAAAACTGTTCAAAAAAAGTTCTGGTAAAATCATAGTCCTGACCATACGATTTTGAATCCCACTCATCACTCCACCAATATAAATGCTCATAAATCTTAATTTTAGATAAAGGTGGGTAAGCAGAAAATACAAGCTTTCCTGTATGCTCTTCTTTTTTCTTGAAAAAGAAATGCTCATTCCGCCAGATAGAACGACGATAAAAACGACAATGAGGGCAAAAAGTAGGTGGAGGAACCTGCATTTTCTGATAGAAACCAAAGTCGCCATCCTCGATAACAAAAGAATTTTTACAACTTTGACATTTTCTAGACAAAGGCATAATTATAAAAGATAATAACACTTCTAAAAGACTAATGCTATAATCGAATTATGAATAAAAACAATCAAAAAACCTGCGCATACTGTTCAAATATTGAAATCAAAAATCGCGAAATTGTTGGCAATAATTTTGCTTGGACATTCCCCACTAACATTCCGGTAGTACCAGGACATATTTTAATTGTCCCAAGACGCTGTGTAGCAAAATATGAAGATCTAACCTCAAGAGAAAAGATGGAAATAGAAAAACTGCGTATAAAAATCACTAAAGCGCTCACTCAAGCATTCAAAGCAGAAGGTTTTAATTATGCGTGGAATGAAAATAAAGTAGCCGGTCAATCTATCCCACATTTTCACTTGCATATCTTACCTAGAAAAAAAGGAGACAAGGGTATAACTAAATACGAGCCACGAAAGTTTCTCTATCGCCCCGGCAGTCGAGAAACTGCTCAGGAAAAAGAGTTGCAGGAAGTCTGTGAGACAATTAAAAGATACTTATAACACTATTTTAAAAAAGGAAGCCTTGCTTCCGTTTTTTTTATTCATCTACGCCGAAACGTTTATAGTCATAGGTTTTTTTCTCGCCAAACCAGTGCTTGATTTCGTGTTCCGCTTCTTCTGGAGTTTCAGAACAATGCACGATGTTCATCACGGCGCGTTTTTCTTTATTTGCCAAAGCTGGAGAATCAATAGAAAAATCGCCTCTAATAGTGCCCATATCAGCTTTATACGGCATAGTTTCACCGGCAATTTTGCGAACAACATCCACTGCATGAACGCCTTGCACTACCATTTTTACTAGAGGGGCGGATTCCATGTAATCAATTAGCCACTTGCGGATATTCGGACCTATTTTTTCAGGTTCTATCGTGCCAAAATCCAGCATCGCATCATAGCCGTATTTTTCATAGGTAGAAAGAGTTTTTTTGCCGAGCCGAGTAATCCACTCCTCATTCTTTGGATAGTGGTTATCCAGCTGGTCGTGCGATGGCTGGAACATTTCCAGTGCCACAATCTTTAAATCCCGCTGTTCAAAACGGCGGATAATCTCCCCCGTGAGTCCCTTTCGCACCCCGTCCGGCTTAATCATCACATATGTCTTTTCCTCTTTTGGATGTTTCATAATAACTATCATAACAGAAAAAGATAATTTTGTAAAATTTTATTTTTTTATCTGTTTTTCAAACGTAAAGATTGAATAATCGTGCGGATCTACAGAATAATGATGGAGGATTTGCAAAGCAGAAGTTATTACATGCTCGTTCCAAGAAAATCCAAGTTTTTTGGATATTTTTCGCAATTCTTCCATGGAGTTTCCTTCAAATTCTATGTAAGGAGGAATAAGTGGCCATTCATCTATGTCACACTCTACTCCATCTAAAATGTATTGAGTGCGACGCCTCTCTTCATAAACCTTCAAAGAGAAACCTACAGCTTCTAGAAATTCTGATGTTTTGTCAAAATCGGAAACCTCCACTTCGATTTCTTTCATTCCCTTGTCTTTGAGAGGATTTTCTCCCACTCCAAGACGTTCTTTATACGCCAAAGTTATTTTCTTTCCTTCATCCCTCAATCTAATCCAAGCATTCTTTTCTTTTGCTAAAGATAAGTTTGGGAAATCATAAGGCTTTAATCTATAATCAAAGACCCCAATAAATTTGGCCCCGAGTTTTTCTAACTTTCCTTCAATTTCTTCTTTATTTACGTCCAAAAATTTTATTTCTATTTCTTCCATAAATTATTTTATTTAAATATTTAAAAATATAAAAATTTAATTGCCATAAAAACGCTTATAAACTTCTGGCGCGCTTTGGCGCAAAATTTCTTTCATTGGATCGTCTTTTTCTAGTTTTTTAAACTGCGTGCCAGCGCTCGCGCCTTTTTTCACTTTTTCTGCAAAACTCTGAACTAAGCGCGAGCATTCCGAAGCAAGATTATTTAAATATTTAAATGTTTCAATATTTAAATATCCTACATCGTGAGCGACATAAAGCTGAGCGCGGACTTCGCCAGCAGAACCTTTAGCAATATACAGAAAATTTAAAAATTCATTTTTAGTTCCCCTTTCAAAACCTTCCGCAATATTACTCAAAACTGAAACGCTCGCCCGAGTAATCTGATCTTTGAAGCTAAAATCTCTGCAATCTTTAAATTCTTTATAAATGGATTTCGTCAAATCTCTGGCTTTATTAAAACAAATCAAATCTTCAAATTTATAAATCGTTGCCATATTTCTTTAAATCTTTCAATATTAAAACATTTAAATCTTCCCGCTATGTTTTCATAGTATCATAGCGGGACATAATTTCGGCTTCCACTTCGGCGCGGTCGCGGCCATACTTGACGTAGGAAAGTTCTTTTAGAGAATCCACAATATCCGGATTGCCTTTTTCCGGCGCGAGTGTTCTTAAATTGAAAGGTTTTATTGGTTGACCTTTTACCAACATATTCACATAAGCGTTATAATTTTCTAATTTGGTAATATCTTGAGCGGAAAATATCGGTTTGAACCTCGGTTCCAAGAAATTAGCATCTTCGGTGCCCACCCGAAAGACTGCCATTGAACCGACGTTCCCGAAAACCGCATTTTTTATTTTTTCTTCCAGTTGAGTGATGTATTGATGGGCAAGATTGAGCGAAAGCCGGTATTTTCTGGCCTCCGATAAAATGGAAGCAATGGAATCAGTCGTCACATTTTGGAATTCATCAATATAGAGGTAAAAATCATTCATCGGTTTGCCAAACATATCCACTCGGGAAAGCGCAGCCATTTGGATCTTGCCCACCAAAACGAGCCCAATCAAGTTCGCATTGATATCGCCCAGCCGGCCTTTGGAAAGATTCACCAAAAGAATTTTCTTCTCATCCATAATTTTTCGGAAATTAAAGACGGAATTTTGCTGAAGAACCACCGGCCGCATAATATCGTTGCTGATAAAATTATCAAATTTGGAAGAAATATACGGCACAAAGTTTGCCAGAGATTGGTCGCCTGTTGTTTGTTCAGCGGAAATCCAAAATTGTTTAATAATCGGATTCTGGCAACGAGCCAATTTCAGGTCACGAAATTCTTTATCCGCCAAGACTCTGGTGATTTCCAGTAAAGTTGAGCCGGATTCCGGATCTTCCATCACTAAAAACGCGCTATTTCTAAAATATTGTTCAAACATCGCTCCACCCCCTATTTTCATGTCAAAAAGTTTATTAAAAATTCCCATCATTTCGTTCACCACAAAAGTCTTTTGCTCCGGATATTTTGGATCATATTCCAACATATTCAGTCCCATCGGCCGAGCGGTAAAAGCTGGATCAAAATAAATAACATCATCAATCCGTTCCTTGGGAATATGAGAGAGAATGGTCTGAATGTCGGTGCCGTGCGGATCAATATAACAACAACCATCACCATTTCTGATGTCTTGCGTAATCATATTGAGCATGATGTTTGTCTTGCCTGTTCCGGTTTGGCCAATCACATAAAAATGTCTCATTCGATCTTCGCGCGCCAGATGAATTTCAGTATCTTTTCCTCGATAACTATTCACTCCTAAAATTATTCCTTCCTGGCCCATTTCCAAAGGCGCCGGCGCCATGCCAGCCTTGGCTTCTTTTAATTGGGGCTGGCTGCCAATGCCAACTGGGAAATGAAATACGGAAGCCAGCTCTTTCAAATTTAGAGGCAATATTTTATCAGAAGAAAATGCGCGATAGGAAAAATCATGGAAAAGTTTTTTTAATTCGCTCCCGCGCATTGGTTCAAAAATAAAAGAATTGCTGGCCGCTTCGGAAAATTGATTGAAAGAAGATTCTATTTCCCTTAAGATTGCCTCCGCGCGGTCGGGGGTCTCACCGGAAGCAATGACGCGAATATTCGCTTTTAGAATAGTGCTTTTTATTTTATTCCCGATTTTCTCAGCCGCGCCCTGATCCACCGCGCGTCTGCCTTTCATATATTTTTCTTTTTTGTTTTCTTCTGTTTTTTCTTGGTGCCCGAATAAAAGATCTTTGCCTGCTTTTATAAAAGCTTTATTAAACTTATAAAAATTATCCGCCGCATGTTTGACAGACATACCATCCTTTACATCGTCCAGTATTTTATGGAATTCATTTATAAATTTGTCTCCGGCCGGCGCCACTACCAGCTGAATCGCCGCGCCTTCACCCTTGGTTTTTAATTTGGAAAAAACATTTAAAATCGGATTCATCGGATCATGCTCAATGTTGTCATAAGTCTTGATCGGCATCACCGCGCGTTGGGTAAAAGAAGCGTAAGCGCCGACCGAGCCGCCATTTTCATTGAAAACATTATAATCATCTTTAACCTCGCGAATTTTGGCGTTGTGATAAAAAGCTAAAATTTGTTTTTCAAAAAGCGAAAGATGTTTGTTCGGAATGCTGGCGTAGACAACCACTTCGTCACTTTGATTGCCAAGCGCCACTTCCAGGGTAAAATAATTTTCTTCCTGATTGTTCTTGCTTTCGGAAATGGATTGCATGCCGGCATAAAATTGTTCCATCGCGCCGATAAATTCTTTGAAACTTTTTGATTTGTCCGCTTCATCCGTCGGCGGAGGAAGCGTTATTTCAAAAAGCGTCATGTTAAGAGACTTATATAAAGGCGTCCTTTCTTTAAGATCGGGTATTGCCTGCCCAGTTTTTAAATATTGAACAAGAATCCGGTGAAAATCGTCTTCAATATGCGGATTCTCCATAGCCTCTGCCACGGAAAGCGCATTCCGAATTCCCTTGGTAATGACAATACCTAAAAGCTCCTCCATTACGCTGTCGTGAGATTCGGGTCGCAAAGCCAGCACGATGCCCTGCGCTTCTTTTTTATCTATGATATTGCTACTATGCACTACCTGCTCGGCCGGCACACTCTTGTAAGTTCCCACGACATCTTGAGCTGCATTTTCTCTGGCATTTTCAAAGTGCCCCGCCTGAATCAATTCTTCTTCCCGTTTAGCCACATGCGCACGCAAATAACTAAGCTCCTCTTCGGGAGTTTTAAACTTCGGCATTTCTTTTAAAAATGACGGTTCCACAATCTAATTGTATAACAAAATAGAAAAAATGCTAAATTTTAGCTTGCCCGTCTGTAGCTTTAGCGAAGGCGGGTCAATATTTCCGCCTCATTTTCAGTAACTAAAATCGTATGCTCAAAATGCGCGCTGTTTTGGCCATCGGCTGTGCGGAAAGTATAGCCATCGCTGTCTATGGTCACATTCTTTGCGCCGTTATTCAACATCGGCTCTATAGCTATGACCATGCCCGGAACAAGCTTTTCACCGGTTCCTTTTTTCCCGAAATTGGGAATAAAAGGATCTTCATGTATCGCGTGGCCCACGCCGTGCCCGGAGAGAACTTCCACAATGCCGTATGTTCTCTTTGAGCGAACAAAACTTTCTATGCTATTGCCGATGTCGCCTATCGTATTTCCTGCCCGCGCAGCCTCAATGCCTACTTGCAATGCTCGTTCTGTAACTTCCAGAAGTTTTTGGTTAGCTACATTTACTTTTCCCGCCGGCACGGCAACAAGAACAGTCAGCGCCATATCGGTAAACAAATTTTTGTGTTTAAGACCTAAGTCAAGCGAAACGATATCCCCTCCCTTCAATATTCTTTTTTTGTTTGGAATGCCGTGCACAACCTCGTCGTTGACTGACACGCAAAGCGATGCCGGAAACGGAACTTTCGCGCCGGCGGGACGATAATTCAAAAATGCCGGAAGATCTCCCCCATCTTTAATTAATTTCTCCGCATATTTATCTAATTCCCAAGTCGAAATTCCCGGTTTTACCATTTCTTTTACTTTATATAAAATAGTGGCTAAACGCTTTCCGCCCTCGCGAAGTATTTCTATTTCTCCCGGTGTTTTGATGATTGTCATTTTATTTTAGTGCCCGTAAAATCCTCTCCGTTTAAACACCTGTCCAGATTGGAAATATTTTTGCCATTCAATATGACCACTTCCATATTTTCAGCTTCCGCTGTTTTAGACGCTATAGGATCGAAAGGAGAATTAAGCCCAGGACTATATTTGGGTATCATAGCGCGATATTTGGACCAAGAAATTTGTTCTATTTTTTTAGCATCCGGGAATTTTTTCGGATCTTTGTCATATACATAATCTATATTTGACAAATTAATCACAACTTTCGCCTTATTTTTTTTAGCAAGTAAAACCGCACCTAAATCCGTGCTACTACCGGGCTTTTCCGCCCCATATATTTCAACTCTCTCACATTTTCTGAATAAAATACGCACCAATTCGGAGTTTAAATTAAGAGCTTTAATGCCAAGCATATCCAATTCGGTGTCTGTCGGATCGGAAAGTTCTTTGGCAACATCTTGGTATCGACGGCAAATTTTTCCTCCGCCGGTGATAATCACAAATTTTTTACCCTTCGCAATATGTTCTAGAATCAAAGCTTTAAAACTTTTTAAAAAATCAGTATCTATCTTGTCTGGCACAATCAGCGACCCGCCAAGTGAAATTACGATTGTTTTCATGAATTAGTTGCTAGTTTCTAGTGACTAGACACTAGAAGCTAAAACCTAACTTATTAATAATATCTTTATGCACATTTTCAACTGTTTGCTCACCATTGATTGTAAGAATTTGGTAATTTGTTTTATCTTTAAAATAATTCATGGCGGGAATTACATTCTTCACATATTCGTCAAATCTTTTGGCGAGCCCTTCTTCTGTATCGTCATGTCTGCCGCGCAAGAGATTCCGTTTCATTGCTTCAGTTTTGCCGACTTCAATATAAATAATTTTGATAGTTTTTCTCTTGTAAAATTCCATCATTTCCTCGAAGGCCTGCGATTGCGCTATTGTGCGGGGATAACCGTCGGCAAACAGATTTTTCTCCGGTTTTAAAAAAGAAATAAGAATGTTTGTAAAAATCGCGTTAGTTAAAAAATTCGGCTGGAGCTCTCCGCGCGTTATCGAATCTTTTACCAAACTGCCGGTATAACTACCACTAGATATGAGCTTGCGATATTCATCGCCCGTCGAGGTATAAACAGATTCTCGCTGATCTTTACTTTTTAAAAAATCGGATAGGAGCTTGACCTGCGTTCCCTTGCCGGAACCCACTATCCCAAAAAATATGAAAGTTTGCGGTTGCCCATTTATCATAGACTAACAATACAAAATTTGTGCTATAAAATCAAACCCCCACACCTTTTTAAAAAGGTGTGGGGGTCAAATATGTTATACTCTTAATATGCAGAAAAAAGAAATTATAACTATCAATGGCTTTCCCGGAAGCGGAAAATCAAGCACCGCGGATGGAGTGGCAGAGCAACTTGGTTTCAGGCGTTTTTCTTCTGGTGACTTTATGCGCCAAATTGCCCTGGATCGAGGTGTATCCTTAAATGAGCTCAGCAAAAAAGCGGAAACTGAAAAAGACATAGACATAAGCATTGATGATGCTGTCAGAAAAGCGGGCGAAATGAAAGAGATAGTTATAGATTCTCGTCTAGCGTTCCATTGGATACCAAAATCTTTCAAAATTTATTTAGACCTGTCGCCTGAAATCGCCAAAGAAAGAATCGCAAATAATCTTAAGATAAATAAATTTAGGCAAGATAGTGAAGGACAAATGAAGGCCGATGAAGTTTTTAAAAAAATAATAGAGAGATTTGAAAGCGAAAAAAAAAGATATAAAGAATTATACGGTATAGAACATACGGATAAAAAAAATTTTGACCTCGTCGTAGACACCGACAAAAACAACCTGAACCAAGTGGTAGATATCATCGTGCGCGGATACAAAAAGTGGATAGAAAGATAAATTATACCTAATTTGCTACAATACAGAACATGTTGAGAAATCATATACACATTATAAAAATGGGTGGGACGATAGAATTTAGGGACCCAGCCTTAGAGAAAATTAATGATCTAATGAAGTTAGATGTTTCAATCGATAGCTACTTAAAAAATCTCGTTAAGCCCCATTTTACTTTTGATATTAAGACTGTTTGTGAGAAAGACAGTCGTGAAATTACTGAAGAGGACTTAAATAATCTATGGACTGAAATAAGGGATTCTAAAAAAGAAAATATTTTAATAACTCACGGAACTTTTACAATGAAAGATACTGGTAAGTTCTTGGAGAATTTAATGGAAAAAGAAAAGATAAGTAAAAAAATTATTATTACGGGTGCTATGGTGCCAATTGTTGGTTTTTCTATATCAGACGCTGGCTTCAACCTTGGTTATAGTTTAGGTTCTTTTAATGGTATTGAAGATGGTGTTTATTTATGTATGAATGGAGGTATTTTCAAAGCTGACGAAGTAGAAAAAAATAAAGAACTTTTAAGATTTGAATAAATCAAAGTTCTAGTTCCGTTAGGCAAGACCTAACGCAGATTGACCCAATCGGTTCTGGAAATGCCAGCTTGATTTAAAATTCTACGCAAAAGGTCTACGCTGATCTGTCCATCATGCGGATTTGGAATAGTGATAGAAATGTTCCCTTTTATCATATAAGGATGTTTGCCCTCTTGATACGGGCCGGCAAAACCACAGGAGCGTAATTTTTTTACAAAAGTTTGCCAAGATACCGGAGTAAGTTTAGGCATAACTGCGGACGCTCATTTTATAGCTTGGAATTTTGAAATTTGGTAGCGGCAAATTTCTTCTTAAACGAAGAATGATCCATCCCTCCAGCGCCGAAGCTAAATTCTCTCTGCATTCTTCGAGAGTTTTTCCAACAGCCCAAACCCCGCGCAAATCTTTGATTTCCGCATAAAATTTATTGCCGCCATTGATCATTTCGTATCTAGCTTTATTTAAATAATTAGAAATATATGACTGAAGCATAACAGTTTCAGTATAACATAATCATCCAGAGCGCGAAAGTTTAATACTCCCGCATAGAGACTTGGGCGTCCACTTTCTTGATGAGGTCAAGCACCACGGAAACCACGATAAGAATGGAGGTGCCGCCTAAGGCCAAAGCGGTAATACCTGTGGCAAATTGCATAATCAGAGGCAAGATTGCAATAAATCCCAAGAAAACTGCTCCGAGTAGCGTGATGCGAGTCAGAACTTTAGAGATATATTCGGAAGTGGAAACTCCCGGACGAATACCCGGAATAAAGGCGCCGTTTTTCTGCAGGTTGACAGAGAGCGCTTCGGGGTCAAAAGTGACCGCCGTGTAAAAATAAGTGAAAAGAAATACCAAAATAAAATAAAGTATTGCATACAGCACGGAAGTCTGGGTGAAAGAAATAAGGATATTAGAAATTTTAGCTAAAATCACATTGCTGAAACGGGCTAAAAAAGTGCCGATCATCTGCGGAAAAAGAAGAATAGAGAGAGCAAAAATTATCGGAATGACTCCGGCTTGGTTGACCCGAAGGGGTAAATAAGTGGAACCGCCGCCATACATCTTCATCCCGCGAACCCGTTTGGCATAAGTGACCGGAATCGAACGTTCGGCTTCGGTCACAAGAACAATGCCTGCGATGACAATCACTCCAACCACGGCGAAGATAAGAAAGAGCGGGATTTGAGAAACATCAAAAGTAAAGACAAGCTGGCTCACTTGCGAAGGAAGAGCGGCAACGATACCAGCGAAGATTATGAGTGATACGCCATTGCCGATACCAAATTCTGACACAAGTTCGCCGAGCCACATCAACAACATTGATCCTGCGACGACAATAATCAAATTCGTAATTCGGTCAAAAGCCGTCAAGTTGACCAAAATATTCTGATTTTCCAGAATAGCTAAAAGGGCAAAACCTTGAATGGCGGCCAAGGGAACAGTCAAGAGACGCGAATATTGAGTGAATCTTTTCCGACCCGCTTCGCCTTCCTCATGATAAATTTTTTTTAGGGCGGGAACCATGATAGTCAAAAGCTGCATAATGATTGAGCTGGTAATATATGGACCAACGCCGAGCATTATTATGGAAAGATTAGAAAGTCCGCCTCCAGAAAATATATTCAAGATGCCAAAAAATTGGTTATTGGAAAGAAAACGATTAAGTTCAAAAGTATCAATGCCCGGAATAGGAATAGCGGAAAATAACCTGAACACTATCAGCGCAAAAAGCACGAACAGGACCCGCTTTCGCAGTGTAATATCCGTCCAGACCAATTTCATTTTGTTAAAAAAATTTTGCATTTTGATTAGGTTCTAGGTTCTAGGTTCTAGGTTCTAGTATTTCACTAGTCCCTAGTCGCTAGCACCTAGTCACTTCATTTTAATTTTCTTCCCTTTTATTCCCAGCCGCTTGCGAATCTCTGAAAACTTTTCTCCTTCTTTGGCAAGCTTGTCGCCTTCAACACCGAAAGCACGCTGAAAGGATTTAAATTGATACCCGCGATTCTTGGGTAATTTTTTAATAATATCACGAAGTTCCGGGCGACGCTTGTTGCCGGCGCGAGCTGTTTGCCCCTTGCCCCCACGGCCCGAAGTTTTGGCGTGTTTACCTCCCCGACCGATGATCCGATCGCGTTTATTTTTATGTTGTCTTTTTAAATTATGTATCTGCATTTTATTCTTCTTTTAAGATTTCGGGAACGATTATTTCTTTATTCGCAACAATAATATTTTCCGGTATGGATTTTGCGTATTTTGAAGAAATGACGGAAAGCGCTTCCATCACTGCCTTGGCATTATTCAACCTATTTTTACTGTCAGATAAAATTTTTCCTGTAACGTCTTTCATGCCGGATAATTTTACTATATCACGAATTACCGAACCTGCTACCAGCCCGCGGCCTTTGTTGGGCATAAGAACAACTCGCGAGCTCGAGAACTTGGCGGAAAGCTCGTGAGGAATAGACCTGGTTTTTGTTAAATTCAGCTTGACCATATTTTTCTTGGCATTTCTGACTGCTTTATTGATTGCCAAAGCGGTGTCCGCCGCTTTTCCCAATCCCAAACCAACAGATCCCTTCTTGTCTCCAGCCACCAACGCAACGCTGAAAGAGAACCTGCGTCCTCCGGCAACGACTCTAGTCACTCGGCGGATATTTATTATCTTTTGGTCAAATTCCGGTTTTGCCCTTCCGAAAGAAGATGGCTTTCTACCGCTATTCTTTTTTTCTCTGCCTTTTTCCATCATTTTATTTTGTGTTTTACTTTATAAACTTTATAACTTTTTACTTTACAACTATTAGAATTTAAGACCAGTAGCTCTGGCTTCATCCGCTACTAATTTTATCCTTCCGGTGTACTTAAATCCATTCCGATCAAAAACAACCTGACCTACTTTTATCGCCTTGCAAGCTTCCGCTATCATTTTTCCGACTTCTTTTGCTCGTTCAGTTTTGGTTCCCTTTTTTAATTTCATGTCGCTTGCTTGAGTCAGAGTCTGGCCTGTCAGATCATCAATTACTTGCGCATAAATAAATTTATTCGAGCGAAAGACACTAAGCCTTGGTCGCATTTCTGTGCCTTTAATTTTTACTCTGATTTTTTTCTTTAATCTTATTCTTTTTTCAATTTTGTTTTGCATAATAATGATACTAATTTATTCGAATAATTTGCAGATTGGTATAATTCGCATATTCGTATGTTAAACTGTCTTCTTGCCCTGTTTGCGCCTAATGACTTCATCTTCATAACGCATCCCTTTGCCCTTGTAAGGCTCCGGCTTTTTTAAGGCGCGGATAGCCGCGGTAAAACTCCCGACCAATTCTTTATCAACTCCGGCAATCGTAATATTATTTTTATCAGCCGTGGCGGTAATAGTATCTGGAATTTTCACAATAACTGGATGGGAAAATCCTAGGGCAAAAATAAATTCCTGACCCCCGCCTGCGCGGGCAGGCTTCACTTCAGATTTGAATCCTACGCCTTCTAAGATTAATTTTTTTTGATAAGGCGTAACCACGCCAGTAATCATATTTTTTATGTGTGAAGCGTAAGTGCCCCAGAGAGATTTAGAAAATTTATCATTCCTTTTTATGTCCAGATTTATAACATTATCGGCAATGGTAATAGTGATATCATCCCTGAAATTTTTTGCAAGTGTCCCTTTCGGACCGGTAACGCTAAGAATGGCGCCATTTTGGCTGACTTTTACTCCAGTTGGGATATTTATTTTTTGTTTGCCTATTCTGCTCATATATCTTCCTTAAAAACTTTCTACTTTATAACTTTTCACTTGTTCAGGCTACCACAGCCTAAACAGTGCTTCGCCTCCAACCTGTTGTTTTCTGGCTTCTTTACCTGATAAAATTCCCTTCGGGGTTGAAAGCACCAACAATCCGGATCCATTTCTGACTGAGTGAATATCTTTCACTCCAAAGTAAACGCGTCTGGATTGTTTTGAAATTCTCTGCACTTCGGTAATTTTTGGTTTCTTATTTGTGTAAATTAACTCTATTTCCAATACTGGCTGGTCCTTTTTTACTTTCTTTGAAACATTAGAAATATACCCTTCTTTTTTCAAACATTCAGCGATGGCATTTTTTATTTTAGAACATGGAATAAATACAGACTCCTTGCCTGCTAAGTTTCCATTTTTCATCATTATTAACATATTTGAAATTGGGTCCATTTATTTATTTTGTTCCATAGGTCAGACCTATGGGAATCCCACAGGTCTGACCTATGGTCCTATCTACCAACTCGACTTTCTCACTCCCGGCAACATGCCTTCATTGGCCAGTTCTCTGAAACAAATTCGGCAAACGCCAAAATCTCTCATAAAAGCGTTGCCTCGTCCGCAACGAAAACATCGGTTTTTCTGCCGAGTGGAAAACTTCGGTTTCTTTAAAGCTCTAGCTTTGACTGATGTTTTGGCCATTTGAATTAGTTTCTAGGGTCCAGGTGTTAGTGTCTAGTAAAATTACAGCAACTAGCTCCCTAGAACCTAGTTACTAGAACCTAATTTAGGTGATATCGTGTATTTTTTCTTAAAATAACCTCACCCGTCCTCTCCTAAAAAGAGAGGAGGAAAGAAAGCCTTAAGGAGAAATACAGATCAACCTACTTGCTAGACTTTTCCATACTAGCAAATTGAACACAATTAGTCAAACTAAATTTTTGTATTTTATGGCTTTCCATAACAACCAGGTTGCTGCCACGAAGGGGAAGTATCTATATTATTTCCACCGACAGCAGATATCGAACTTGTGTCGGAGAACATTCCACTACTACCAATACAAGCATACCGCTCCACACCTGGAAGAAAAGCCATAAAAGAAAAATTGTTTGCAAGGCTTGTAGCATTCCCAGCGTAAAAAAGACCGTGTGATCCCGCTACCGACAACAGGACGATATTTTTACATATGGCACGAGCTTGCAAAATATATATTGGCTCTGAAGTAGAAGAAAATTTACTATCACACTTAGCGGTAGTATCAGGCCAAACAAAATCACTGGGTTGTAATGCTGTGTAACTTCCATATTCACTATAATTTAAAAAAGCAAGTTTTTGTAATTCTTTAAGCTCTGATTTTATAGCCGCATCCCTCGTTTTCATCCGAGCGGACTTCAAACTAGCAAGCACTACCGACGACAAAAGACTGATAATAGCTATCACTACCAGAAGTTCAATAAGTGTAAAACCCTTGTTATTTTTTAAATACATTTTCATAATATCAACTAAAAAATAAATAAAAAGAAACAGCAAATATCAGGATTGCAATTCCAAAAAGGACATAGTTTGCTTGTCTCTCTTCTTTGATTATCCCACCAGAATATTTCATCACCCACTGAACCATCTTGGGAAGATTGGAAGCTGTTGAAATTTCCGGCGCCTTTGGCGCTTGTTCAACGCTAGATTTACTCTCAAACTCTTTTAGAGCTTGATCAATATCAACGTTATCAGGTATTTTTACTTCTTCATTCATCTATAATATTATACATCAATCCTTTTTAAAAGGAATACCCAACAGCGCAAAGAAATCCACACCCTCTTTTTTGTTTTTAGCCGTGGAAACCAGCGTAATAGACAGACCGAAAACATCTCTAATATCTTCATCGGCCGTCTCCGGAAAAATAGTGTGTTCTTTAATGCCAATGGTGAGATTGCCTATGCTGTCTACCGAAGCGCGCGGGATACCGCGAAAATCTTTCGTGCGCGGGAGGGCGACATTGATCAATTTGTCCAAGAAAGCATACATTCTCTGGCCGCGCAAAGTTACGACAATTCCGATCGGGTCGCCCTTTCTGGTTTTGAAAGACGCAATAGACTGTTTGGCCCCCCGGGTGGCTGGCTTCTGGCCGGTGATTTTGGCTAAACGAAGAGAGATAGCGTCATTTTTGTTTTTATCTTTTTTGATCGCTGTCCCGGTTCCGACATTCAGCACGATTTTTTGCATTTTCGGCGCCGCCATAGTGTTTCTATAACCAAAAGTACCCTTCAGGGTTTCATACACATTTACTTCTTTTTCTTTTACTGTTGAATGTTTCATGACTGATTTTTAAGGAATGAAATGACTATAAAAATCGTCATCCCGCTCCACTTTTAATACTCAATGCTTATACTAACTAAAAGTTCATCGCTTGTAAAATTTTAATAATTTAATAAATGTTAATGTTAAAAGTGGGGCGGGATTAAGAAAAATATATTTCGCTTCGCTTCATTATTGTTTCTTAACATTAGAAGCATCAATAGGCATTTCAATATTTTTTACACTTCCTTTTTCATTGGACTTCCTTGGACGCTGGTGTTTCTTCATCGTATTCGCCCCTTCAACGATCACTTTATTTTTCTTCACTAAAACACGAACAATCTTGCCTTTTTTGCCTTTGTCTTTGCCGGTGATAATTATTACATTGTCCCCTTTTTTTATTTTCATGACTGATTTTTAAGGAATGAAATGACTATAAAAACCGTCATCCCGCCCCACTTTTAATACTTAAATCTTATATTAACTTAAAGTTAATCGCTTGTAAAATTTTAATAATTTAATAAATGTTAATGTTAAAAGTGGGGCGGGATGCTTGTAATTTATATTCACTTCGTTCATTAAATTACAGCACCTCCTGCGCCAAAGAAATTATTTTTTGGAATCCTTTTTCAGCAAGCTCCCTCGGAATCGGTCCGAAAACGCGCCCGGCTTTCGGATCAAGTTTGTCTTTTTCTAAAAGAACGACCGCATTATCGTCAAAGCGGATATACGAGCCGTCTTTCCTTCGAAAAGCGCTCCTGGCGCGCACAATAACCGCCTGATGCACATCTTTTTTTTTAATCGCCTTCCGTGGAGTCGCTACTTTCACAGTAATCACAACCAATTCGCCCAAAGAAGCATACCTTTTTTTGGAAGACCCTAAAATTTTGAACACCTTGCCCACAGTGCCTCCGGCATTATCCGCTATTTTTACCCATGTGCCTGCTTGAATCATAAAATTATTTAATTACTTTAAACCTTTTGTCTTTCGATATTGGTCTTGTCTCGACTATTTCCACCTTGTCCCCTATCTTGTATTTATTTTCCTCGTCATGCGCTTTATACCTCTTACTCACTTTGTAAAATTTTCCGTATAACGGATGCTTCACCAACCTGGATACATTCACAACAACAGTCTTATCCATCTTATCCGAAACAACTACTCCTTTTAAAATGTTGCCTTTTTTCATTTCTTTTTTTTATTTATCTCTGTTAATATTCGGGCGATATCTTTCTTTAAATTTGCCAGCCCCTTTACATTTTTTGATTTTGATCCCTCCGCTTTGAATCTTATAACTCTCGCATTTTCCCGTAAAATAGCAAGCTTTTTGTTGAGCTCGCTTTCTTTCAGCCCTTTTAAGTTTTCTTTTTTGTTTTTCATTGCTTATGCGCTCTAGAAATAATTCTCACGGAAATCGGCAATTTGCTACCAGCTTTTCGCAACGCTTCATGAGCGATACTTTCTTCTACCCCATCAACTTCAAAAATAATCCGTCCCGGAAAAACGTCAAAACAGTATCCCTGTGGATCTCCTTTGCCTTTTCCCATACCCATTTCCGCGGCTTTGGAGGTAAAAGGGCGGTCTGGAAAAATGCGAATCCAATACTTGCCGGCTTTGGTAAGCGTTCGGGCTATCACCTTTCGAGCGGATTCAATCTGGGTTGACTTTATGCGCGCTTGAGAGAGAGATTTGAGACCGTAAGAACCGAAAGACAACTTGATGCCTCTAGTGTCCGGCGAGGCCGCCTTTGGATTGCTTCGTCCTGTCTGCCATTTTCTAAATTTTACTTTTTTCGGTAAAAGCATGATAATATAATTAATTTTTAACTTCTTTTTTCTTGTCAGCAAATATCTTTCCGCGATAAATCCAAACTTTTATGCCGACAGTTCCATAAGATAAAGTGGCGCGCTCGCGCTTGAAATCAATGTCCGCGCGGAAACTCTGAAGCGGGATACTTCCGCGCTTAATCTCTTCCGTGCGGGCAATGTCGGCTCCGCCCAATCTGCCTCCCAGCACTATCCGGGCGCCTTCCACTCCACGCGCGGTCATAACCTTTTCAATAATTGTCTTAATAACGCGGCGATAAGGCATTCTTTTTTCTAATCCTTCGGCGATCATATAGGCTACGATGGCGGCATCAGCTTCCGGATTCGCCACTTCCATCACTTCCAGTTTAAAATCTTCCGGCCTTCCTAATTTCAAACGATCCATTTTTTTTAAGATGTCTTCCTTGAGCTTTGTTGCTCCTTCGCCATTCCGACCGATGATGAGCCCCGGGCGAGAAGTTTTAATGATAAATCTGGTGGCTTTTCTGCTTCTTTCAATTTCAATTACGGAAACATACATTCCGCGCAATTTCTTTTCTAAATATTGACGGATTAAAACATCCCCTTTTAAATAAGAGAGATACTTTTTAGGATCAGCAAACCACCGGCTTTTCCAGTCTCGAAGGATGATCAATCTATGGGCATATGGATGGACTATTTTTGACATAAAATTATTTTTTATTTTTTGGATTTTTTCACAGCTACAACCCTTTCGGCTAATAATAAATTTAAATGGCTGGTGCGCTTATTTATCCTGTGTCCCGTGCCCATCGCCGCCGGCATCATTCTTTTCATCGTTATCCCTTTGTCCACCCTTAATTCTTTGATAAATAAATTTTCCATCTCCGTTCCCATTTGCTTCGCATTGGAAACCGCGGACAGCAACAGCTTTTTTATCGGCAACCCGGCCCGCTTCGGAAGAAATTCAAGTTCCGCTATAGCTTCCGAAACATTTTTCCCTTTAATGAGTCCGGCCACTAAGCGAATTTTCCTCGGAGCCTGTCTGTAATTTTTTAAAAATGCTTTCATGTTTATCCGCCTAAATTTTTTAATATTATATCCTTTTAATGTCTCGCCTTAATTTTGTGAAAAATTTCGGCGGATGAATTATTTCTTGGCGCTTGCTTTCGCATCAGCCGCGGCGGCGGTTGCTCCTTTGGCGGCAGCTATTTCCGCTTCTTGCTTCTTTTGTTCAAGCTCCTTCTGCATTTTTCCGCCGTGCTTCGTAAATTTCTTGGTTCCAGAAAATTCTCCCAGTCTATGGCCCACCATATCTTCGGTCACCAGAACATCAATATGGGTTTTGCCGTTATGCACGCCAAAAGTGAAACCGAGCATCTCCGGAGATATAACGCAGGCTCTTTTCCAAGTTTTGATAGATGGAGTATTAAGCGGGTTTTTGCCGGCAATCTTTTTTAAGAGCCCTTCGTCCACATATATGCCTTTTTTGATGCTTCGAGTCATAAAAAAATATAAACAAAAAGCTCCTAACGAGCTTGATTTTATATTAGCAAATAAGAGTAAAATGTCAAATTCAAATAAAATGTGTTAATATAGCTTTAATGACCATAAAAAAGAAAAAAGCTGTTGGGGCGCAATTGCTTAGCAAAAATATAGACGGAGAACTGGTGGCAATACTGCAAGTCCGCGCGAAATGGAACGCGGAGAAAAATGCTCCGGAATCTTGGCCGGGCGCATGCCAAGTCACCGCTCATGGCAAACTAGAAAAGGGCGAAAACTTTTTAGAAGCGCTAATGCGAGAAGTAGAAGAAGAACTTGGTAATGAAATGGTTCCTATTATTAAACAATTATCTAAAACTGGGAAATTGATGGAATTAGTAAACAATGACAGTCAAGAAAAACAAATTATAACTTATGGAGTAATAGTTAAAGAAAATGTATTCCAAACTTTAATGAAAAAACAAAAAAGCCCTTCGTTTGGAGGATTTAAGATAATACAAAAAGAAAACATAGACAAAATTGTTGATATAAAAACAATAGACAAAATAACTGGAGTAACAGATGAAAACATCATAGCTATGTTCCCCGACCACAAAGAAGTTCTTAAAATAGCCTTTCAAAAATTGGCTTAAAAAAACGGAAGCAAGGCTTCCGTTTTTTTTATTTATTCTTCCCAGTCTTCCGGCGAGAAACGATAAACACATTTGAGTATCTCTTTGGACTGCGGGTCTTTCTTCCGCCAGTAACTTTACCCCACATAGTTTTCGGTCGTTTTGTTCCACGACCTTGTCTGCCTTCTCCACCTCCGTATGGATGGTCGACAGGGTTCATTGCTGTGCCACGAACTGTCGGTCGGATTCCCTTCCAACGACTTCGGCCAGCCTTGCCATAATTTTCTAAATGGTGCTCTTCGTTTGAAACAGCGCCTATGCTTGCCCAGCAATTTTCATTTATTTTTCTGACTTCCGTCGAAGGCATTTTAATATTCGTGTATCCCTCAGCATTAGCGACTACTTGCGCGAAAACTCCCGCCGAACGTCCGATTTTTGCTCCGCCATTCGGTTGTATTTCAATATTGTAAATAAAAGTTCCAACTGGAATTTCTTTCAGAGGAAGTCTGTTAGCAGTCGTTAGAGGAGCCTTTGCAGAGACAATAAATGTATCACCCGGTTTTGTAGATTTTGGCAATATCACATATCTTTTTTCCCCATCTTTATAGACAGCCAAGCCGATAAAACCCGAACGGTTCGGATCATATTCAACGGACTTGATTGTCGCCGGAATTTCTTTCTTGTTATATAAAAAGTCCACATCGCGATATAAGCGCTTATGTCCCGCGCCTTTATGTCGCACGGTAATACGCCCGGCGCTATTTCTGCCAACCGAACGCCGAAAACCGTAAGTGAGGGATTTGGTCGGTTCCGTATACGTTAAAAGCTCCCTATAAGGGATATGGCTCATTTGGCGTCTTGACTTGCTCGTGGGTTTGTATGTTTTCATGAAAATTAAACAAATTCTATCTTATCACCCGCTCTTAAATATACAAGGGCTTTTCTGCCTCCGCCTTTCACTCCCGCGCGCCCTCTAGACATAATATTTTTCCTTGGCACCGGCAATACATTTACTCTTATGGGTTTTACCTTGTAAAGCGAAAAAATAGCCTTTTTTATTTCTGTTTTATTCGCTCCCGTGGAAATATCAAAAGTATAGACATTCTGCTCTTGGGCAAAAGATGCTTTCTCGGTAACTCTTGGGTTTTTAATTATTGTTGTCATAATTTTGCTCCATAGGTCGGACCTATGGGATTCCCACAGGTCCGACCTGTGGTCTATTTACCCCCGTGATTCCAAAAATTTTATACTTTCGACCGGATTTTCTATCAAAAGATACTTGTAATTAAGCACATCAAACGGATTCAGGTTTTTTAAAAATACCAATTCTAATGCTGGAATATTTCTAAAACTTTTCTCTGTTTCAACATTGCGTTCAAAAAGCGCGGTGAGCACTCGAGGCTTTTTGGAAATGGCAAGATTTTTCCAGCCGGAAATTTTGGCCAAATTTTGCGCTACTTTCACCGCCTCTTTTGTTCTGATAGAAGACATAGCAAGCGAATCAATAAAAAGTATTTCTCCATCTTTCAATTTTCTTGAGAGAACCGAAAAAAGAGCTTGCGCGCGCATTTTCTTCGAAATTTTTCTTTTATAATTTTTTTCCGCCAATGGACCATGAGTTACGCCTCCGCCGACCCAGATAGGGCTTCGGGATGATCCATGACGGGCTTGTCCAGTCCCCTTTTGCTTCCAAGGTTTTTTGCCTCCGCCGCGAACTTCTCCGCGATCTTTGGTGTCGGCGGTGCCGGCGCGTTTGTTGCTACGCATACTTTGCACTACCTGATGCACGAGGTCGCTCCTCCACTTAGCGGCAAAAACTTTTGCCGGAAGATTTATCGTCCCAGTTTCAATCCCTTTTTGATTGTATATTTTTGCTTCCATGATTATCTTGCAACTATTTCCACTAAACTCCCGCGTTTGCCAGCAATTGCTCCTTTAACGAGCATTATATTATTTATGGGGTCGACTGAGACGACCCGCAAATTTTTCTGGGTAATGCGGTCCCCGCCCATTCGGCCTGCCATTCTCATCCCTTTCGGAACATGAGTTCGCAAGCCTCCTCCGATTGTTCCCGGTTCTCTTTCTGAATGCTTTTGGCCGTGAGTGCGCGACCCGCCGGAAAATCCATGGCGCTTCACAACGCCCTGAAAGCCCTTGCCTTTAGATACGCTCGTTACTTGCAGGCGGTCGCCCGGAGCAAAAATTGAAACATCAATCACATCGCCTTCTTTTGTATTATTTTTATCGTTCGGTTTTAACCTAAATTCCTTTAGAGTTTTATAAAACTCTCCTTTCATCATACCCCTGACAGATTTGTTAATCCTCTCCTTCTTTTGTGATTCAAAACCCACTTGGACAGAGTTATAACCATCTTTGGATTTCTCAAAAACTCTGGTCACCGTTATAGGTCCAGCTTTCAGTATCGTCACTGGAATAACCACGCCTGCCTCGGAAAAATACTCCGTCATCTTTTCTTTTTTTGCGAGAATAAATTTCATGTTTTTACAACATTTTCACATCAATATCCACTCCGGAAGGAAGCGATAAATTAGTAAGAGCCTCAATGGTTTTTCCATTCGGATTTATAATATCAATCAGTCTTTTGTGCACACGAATTTCAAATTGTTCCCGTGTGTTTTTGTAGATAAAAGGGGAACGATTAACTGTATATTTCTTGATCTCGGTTGGCAGTGGAACAGGTCCGACTATTATTGCGTCATGGCGGGCGGCAGTATCCATAATTTGTTTAACAGAGCTGTCAAGAATCTTGCTTTCATATGCTCGCACTCGTATCCGGAGTATCACCTTGTTTTCTTTGCTTTCTTTTTGAACAATTTTTTCTTTTTTTACAACAACTTTAGAGACCTTTACTCTGGGAGTTTTAGGAATTTTAGCTACCACAGCTTTTGGCGCTTTTGGCTTTTTTGTTTTTTTCTCTGTTGTTGTCATAGAACTTTTTTCCTTTTATTTTACCCCAAAATTTTCGTCACCACTCCGGCTCCGACAGTTTTGCCTCCTTCTCGGATAGCGAATCTCTGGGATTCTTCCAGAGCAACTGGAGTTACCAACTTAACTGTAATTTTTACCGTATCTCCAGGCATGACCATTTCTGTTCCTTCCGCTAAAGTCACATCGCCAGTCACATCGGTTGTTCGGATGTAGAATTGAGGTTTGTAACCTTTAAAAAATGGGGTGTGACGCCCGCCTTCCTCCTTTTTCAAAACATATATTTCGGCCGTAAAGTTATCGTGCGGAGTAACTGTGCCCGGCTTGGCGAGAACTTGCCCGCGAGTAATATCTTCTTTCTTTAAACCTCGCAGAAGCACTCCGGCATTATCTCCAGCCATACCTTCCTTCAGATTCTTGTTGAACATCTCAATCCCGGTAACAGTTGATTTCTGGGTAGGTTTGATTCCGACAATTTCCACTTCCTCGTCAAGCTTTACTACGCCTCTTTCAATTTTTCCCGTCACCACGGTGCCGCGACCTTCAATGGAGAATATATCTTCAACCGGCATCAGGAAAGGCTTCGAAGTATCTCGGATTGGAATTGGAATGTAGGTATCGAGAGCATTTGCCAATTCAAGAATTTTCTTCGCCCATTCATCATCAACGGACTTTGATTCAAGAGCCTTCAGGGCAGAACCTCTGATAACCGGAGTGTCTTTTCCATCAAACCCCTGCTTGGTAAGAAGCTCGCGAATTTCTTCCTCAACCAAGTCAATCATTTCTTTATCATCAACCATATCGCATTTGTTCAAAAATACGAGTATCTTCGGCACGCCGACTTGTCTGGCCAGAAGAACGTGTTCGCGAGTTTGCGGCATAGCGCCGTCAGTCGCGGCCACCACCAAAATTGCGCCGTCCATCTGCGCCGCTCCTGTAATCATATTCTTAATATAGTCAGCATGTCCCGGAGCATCAATGTGCGCGTAATGACGAGCATCGGTTGAATACTCATTGTGAGAAATGTTAATGGTAATTCCACGAGCTCTTTCTTCCGGAGCATTATCAATCTGATCAACCCCTCGAAGCCGCACTTGCTTTCCAGCCATATTCAAAACATGCAAAATTGCAGCCGTTAAGGTAGTCTTACCATGGTCAACGTGCCCAATGGTGCCGACATTCACGTGTGGTCTATCTCTTTTAAATTCTTCGGACATAGTTTTATTTGAGCCACCGCCAGTGAGGCGCGGGGCAAGTTAACAACTAAAACTCAACATACAGGAACCAGTTGCTGAGGCTTAGCTACTAACAAAATTAATAATAAATTTCCGCCAGAGGCGGATCCGCCTTTTAAGCCATAGGCTCATCTGCCTTGGGCATGAGGCTGAAAGAAACAAAACAAAAACTGCCAAAAGTGCAGTTGTTATTATATTAGCAGATAAAAAAACGTTGTCAAACCATTGTATTCGTCCACCACATTTGGCACTCACGAGTTGGTAATAAATTAAATATA
>CAZKPK010000013.1:0-21734 GCA_964554645.1 uncultured Candidatus Saccharibacteria bacterium
TCTTATCAGGACTGCTTTGTACCACTGAACTACTCACTAAAAAGAAAAAACTATAGCAAAAAAACACATAACGGGCAATCAAAAAAACCGCGTATGCGGTTTTTTTGATTTTAACTAAAACCTAGAACCTAGCAACTAGAAGCTAATTTTTAGTATTCCCTGCGTCCGCCTCCGTTGCCTCCGTATCCGCCTCGATCATTGCCGCCAGTTCTGGGTGGGCGAGCCTCCATCGGACGAGCTTCGTTGACCGTCAGTTTGCGTCCTTCAAATTCTTGGTCATTGAACATCGAGATAGCCTTTTGCGCTTCATCTTGGGTTGCCATTTCGACAAATCCAAAACCTTTAGAACGACCAGACATCTTATCCATAATAATCACGGCGGAAACAACGTTTCCAGCCTGTGCGAAGAGCTCTTTCAGAGCTGCTTCTTGGGTGCTGTAAGGGAGTCCCCCTACATATAGCTTTGTAGCCATTTAAACTTTCTTCCTTTTTTACTAAAAAGGACAAAAAATATTTTTAATGCGTAGCAAACTTAAAACGACTTAAGAAAACTACTATCCCAAAGCATAACATAGGTAAAATAAAAAGCAATCATTTTCCTGCTTAGTTTTTTTATTGATTATTATTTGGAGTTTAATATCAGCTTTTCAACAATCAAGGGAATCTCCTTTTCAAAAAAAGATTTAACCATTTTCCAATCAGCATTAAAATTAACTTGTGGATCTGGATCTCCTTCCGCATCGTTAAAATAGACTATCGCTTTTAGAATATGATGATAATCATGAGCAACAGATGGATATTGTTCGGGAAGTCTTTTGATTATATTAAGTAGTGATTCAACATGATGCGCGCACCAATAGAGATCAAAAAAATCTCTTTTTTTTCCTCGTTGAGATATAGCGGCGATTTTCATTACAGCAATATCGCGAGGCTGAATAATTTTTATAGAACCATACTTAATATATTCCTGTTTAGGAATAAAAAAAGGGTAAGCAATAAAGCTAATTTTAGCCCCGAGAAGTTCACCAAAAATCATATTACCCCTGTCTCTTTCTAGTGTCCAATCTTTATTATTTAAGAAATGTGTAAGTAAATCAACAGATTCAAAATGAGCTTCTTGTGTAAAAAAATCAAGATCGATCGATTTTCTGTTTCCCGCTTGTAATGCTAGAGCGGTGCCACCAGCCAAATACCATCCTGATTGTTCAAGCCATGATTCTTTAGATAAGGCTTCAAGGGCTTTTTTTGTGTAGTTCGGTAAAATTTCGGTATGAAATATTATTTTTCTTGAAGAATTAATTTCCATAGCGTTTTTGTTTCCAACATAAGACGACGCGGATTTTCAACTACTTTCTTTATTAATGATTTATCGTAAAACTTTTTTACCCAGGCTACTTCGTCGTCGTGACCCAAATCTAAAACACGCTCAATAATATATTCAGCATTTTTTTTTGGATCTATTTTGTCGGGATCCGCATCCCAAAAAAGGGCTGGTCTGAATTTTATCATATTTTATATTGTAACATATTTTTCACTTTTATCCTAATTAAAAAACATTGGAGCAACTAAAAAAAGCAACGCTTTGCTTCGTCTCTCCCGAAACATAATTCAAAATCTTTTACAACGCCATGTAGAGTTCCCTTTTTTAGAGAACTATGTAAAGGGATAGTTACATGATAGGAAGAATCCAACTTAACAAGTGTCATACGAACATGACTTCCTATTGTGCGTTTAACTTCAAAACCATGGGCTTCAAAAATTTTAACAATCTCTTTTCCAGAAAATTGTTTGAGTTTCGGCATAATTTATGCCATAGCAGGCAAAGCAAAATTAACCATAATTGGCACAGAATGCTTTTTAATCTTTTCTTCACCAAAATGACATTCAACTGCTTCATTTATATTGCGAACTGTTTCGTCTAAAGTATCACCTTCTGTATATATAGAATATCCAACAGCTTCAGCGGTATATCCGCCTTCTTCAGCCGTTTGTATAATAAATTGTAATATGTTTGGCATTTTCATACTTAAAGCATAACATATCTAAAATGAAATGCAATAAAAAAAATTGGCAAAAGAAAAGGACCAGTATTCGCATACTGGCCCAAATCGTGCGTTCAACTTTCGCGTTGAACTTGCGGGATTGAGTCCGTAAACTCAATCCGATGAAACTTTGCGTTACGGCGCAGGGACGGCAGGGATCGATGAAATCGAACCGCCACCGCCACCACCAGAAGAAGGAATCTGCCCGCGGAGGTACCGCAGGAATTCCCAGACCTCATCTGGCCACACATACCGAAATTGGTACGTGCCGGGAACGGCAATCTTAATACCATCGGTGAAGTCGGCAAACAGGTCCAACCCCGGATTTTCTGCATCCACCGACTCCCAGCCAATGGCCCTCACGACGGTATTACCGTACTGAACCGTGGCAGGTTCAATGCGGACAGTTTTCCCCGCCAGTACTTTGAACTCCTGAATGTAAGTCAGGTTATTCAGATCCGCCGCGAAAGTGATTTCACTTTGGACCCCGTGCTGAATGACCCGCGAAAATTGAATTTTCGTGGCCAACTGGTCTGCGATGGCAAGGTTTTGGGTCAGCGGAACCCTTATCCACTCCCGATCACCCTGAAGATGAAGAGATAGGATTTTGTCCGAGCCGATCAGCCAAGGCGAGAGAGTAATCGCACCCTCGTTGAACACCTGTTGATTTGACCTGTCGTCTTCTAAGTACCCACCATCAATGCGTTCTCCTTTGATGGTCAAAGGTATTGCCTGTGGCCCAAACCACAAGTCAAGAGACGCATTTCCGTCCGAATTTGCTTTGACGTCCGAATACCCAACAAAGAGATACCCCTTTTCGCCGGAAAAGGCGATCTGGAGCTGAAACTTGTAGGGCGCAACCGTGTGAATCTCAAGCGACTGAATCGCTTCAGCCGCCTGTTTGGCTAGACCAGTGAAGGAGTTATCTGCGACAGGCTGGACGTAACGGATTTCCTCCACGCCTCCCCAAACATTAACGACCATTGACGTAACCCGTTTCCGCAGAAACGTGTTCATCATTTCGGGGTCGGAAACGAGAAGGTCGAACACTCCGCGTTCGACTTCGTAGGGTTGCTGTTGGGCGGCCGTGTTCGTTGGGAGGAGACTGAGGGCGACGAGTGTGGTTAGTATGATTGTTAGTTTTTTCATTTTGTCTTAGTTGTTTGTGACTCTGTTTGTTGTGTTTGTGAGGTTTTTCCAGTCAGTCGGCTCGACAAATCGAACCGACACGTTGGTGAACCGGATACGCACCGGCTTCGCCACTGGATTTTCTTCTGCCGTCGTAACGTTTGTTGTGTTGTTCGTTGTGACGGTTTCGGAAATTAGTTGAGGTTGATTGTTTATTTTGTTTCCCTCCCCAGCTGGCCGTGAAGCCAGCTTGAGGAGGCCAATGGCTATTGATAGTATGGCAACCGCCATACTAACGATAGTCACGATTGCCACCCCGCGGACTCCTTCTTTCTCTTTCATACGTAGTTCTTTCCGCCAAGTCCAAAGACAATAGGGCTCCAACAAGGAGCTTTTCTGAACGGTGTTCAGTTGTCAATGAACCTAACTTTCCTGCTATGATAGCACAACAGAATACAAAAGTCAAGCTTTTTAGGAAAAAAGCTTTATTTCACAGGGTTTATTCCAAGTTTTTCTTCTATAAAATCTACTCTATTTCCAAGTTCTCATAAAACATAAAACGGAAGCCTTGCTTCTGTTTTATTCTGTTTCCTCCTCCGTCCCTGAATTGGCGGACAGGCCCACTGTGCCAGACTCAATATCTTTAATTATCTCCCCGATTTCCCCTTCCATTATTTTCGGCAAAGATCAAAAATCATCTTACTGGATTAATTTCAAAAATATTATGGTCTCTCTCAAATTTAATGCGATTTAAATCGAAAAATCCGATCTGTCCCAATAATCCATTCACCGACTTGCTATCTATAAATCCAACCGGCACTTTTATTTTTTCCAAATTCTTAACCTTAATTTCAATTTCGGTTAAATAAATTTCTATTTTACCGCCCTCAACCCCTATAGTTGCAGATTTTTTACATTTATCCAAATTTATGCCTATTTCTTTCGCGTATTCTAAATGAAAAAGACAATTATCAGCTCCAGAATCCAAAAGAGCAAAAGTGCTGATACTTCTGTTTGGACCAAAAATTTCAACATCCACAACAGGACGACGAAAATGCTTGCCATTTGGGTCGCTGTTCAGAACAGTAAGATACGGATATTTCATAAATTACAAGGAGAGTAAATCATATCCAAAGGTATGACTTTAAAAACTTTCAAGTCATCTGCTTTTTTGATCTTACTCATAACACCACTCAATGTATCGGCGCTAGCAACAACCCTAGAATAGTCTTCGGGCACAGCAACCCACTTGTCTCTAAAAGACTTGATAATCCTGCTGAAATTATTGGAGAAATCGTTTGTTACCTTATTCATAAGTAAATTATATTACAATGCCAAAATATTGCAAGCAATTATTTATTCGTCTTTCTCGTTGTCCATCGCTCCGGACCCTATATCTGAAATTATCTCCCCGATTTCCCCTTCCATTATTTTCGGCAAATTGTGCCAGGATTTTTTGATGCGGTGGTCGGTCACGCGGTCTTGCGGAAAGTTGTAAGTGCGGATTTTTTCGGACCGATCGGCGGTGCCTATTTGTTCTTTGCGAACGCCAGCATATTTTTTCGCTTCTTTTTCTTCTTCCAGTTGTTGCAGTTTCGCAGTTAAAATCATCATCGCCTTTTCCCGATTGGCGAGCTGGCTTCTTTCGTTAGTGGAACGCACATCCAGCCCCGTCGGCTTGTGAACAATGCGGACAGCCGTTTCCACTTTATTGACATTCTGCCCGCCCTTTCCGCCGGAACGGGAATATTCCATTTCAAATTCGGAAGGGTTAATTTTAAAAGAAATTTTTTTGCGAATTGGCAACACGGCGACCGAAGCGGTCGAAGTGTGGACTCGGCCGTTTTTTTCAGTCGCCGGGATTCTTTGCACCCGATGCACGCCCGTTTCATAACGCATCATTTTGTAAACATTTTTGCTTGCCCCGTCCTTGGCGGGGCCTTTGATTTCAAAACTCGCTTCTTTGTATCCATTCAAGTTGGTTTTTGATTCATAATTTACTCGCCAAAGCCAGCCTTGCATTTCGGCAAATTTTTCATACATATGCGCCAGCTCCCAAGCGAAAAGAGAAGCTTCATCGCCTCCCGCGCCGGCTCGCACTTCCAAAACTATTTCGTTAGTCTCAACTTGACGAGATTCCGTCTCCACGTTTTCTTGACTTTTTTTCCACTCTTGCCAATCCATTATTTCTTCGCTTTAATTTTTACAGTGGCCGCTCGGCGCTTATTGAAACGTTCTACTCGTCCCGCCGTATCCACAATCTTCTCATTGCCGGTGTAAAAAGGATGGCATTGGCTGCAAATTTCTATTTTGATTTCTGGCATAGTAGAACCCACCTCAAAAACCGCTCCGCAAGCGCAGGTCGCTTTAGTCTTTAAATCGTATTTTGGATGGATGTCTTTTTTCATGGTTGATTTTAAACGAATATAATGAGTATTAAAATCATCTATTGATTTTCACTAATATTATCATAATTTCAGTTTCAGAGCAAATAAATCTTCGATTTGTCAGTTTGTTTCAATTTTATTGCGAAATTACTTTCCTGTAATAATCAGTTTCGAGAATTTTTGCCGAATATTTGAATTTATCGGCCACTATTTGATTGACGGCGTCCCGATACGCTTCTTCTCCTCCCGTAGCGTCTGCCTGCGCAGTGGTGGAATTATATCTCCCATTATCGGTAATCCAACTCCGGTTCACAAAAATAACCAAGGGGAAAGCGTTTGAAAAGACATCTCTTCCCGCAAGCAGGCGCGAGTCGTATTCCAACCCGAATAAATTTGACAAGGTGGGAAGAATGTCAAGAGGCGAAACGGGCTCATCGACTAAAACGGGCTTCATTCCTTTTTTCCAGAGAATAAAAACGCTTTTATAAAGTTCAAAGTTGTCCTCCAATTTGTGTCCGGCCAGTTCATCAAGAGTTTCTTCGGGTAGGCCGTAGGGATAATGATCCGGAACGATAGCAATAACGGTATTTTCGGCAACGCCCGCGGTTTCAAGTTTTTCTATCAGGGACTTTAGGGCAAATTCCAGTTCCAGATTGGCGGCAATATAAGCCTTGGCTGTATCGGAATAGGGCAGATCAGCAACATACGATTTATTTTTTATTGCCATATGGTTGCCGTAAAAATTATATTCTCTGTGACCACTGACGGTTATATAGTAAGTCGCAAACGGCTGTTTAGCGGCAAGATATTCATTGGCGGTGGTATCGATCATTTCAAGATCGGACTCCGGCCATGTTTTTTTAACCTTCACTCCATTCCCGACTCCCTTGTAGTCATATCCCAAATTAGGGATTGATTTATCTCGACCGTAATAAGTATATGTGTGATCATGATACGCCTTTGTCAGATAGCCAAGTTTTTTAAACTGATTGCCGAAGGCGAACGGCAAATAATTTTTGCTGGATTTAAGCATGCTCCAAACGCCGGATTTGGGGATAAGTCCCGTGTTGAGCACATACTCGCCGTCCGAGGTGCTCACGCCCCAAACCGGATTATAAAAATTATTAAACACAAAACCCTCCGTGGACATTTTGGATAACGTTGGGGTTAATTCTGGACTCATCGCGTAAGGAGAAAAAGATTCGGCGAGAATCACAATAAGATTATTTCCTTTAAACATGTCAGTGTAAGAATTCTTTTTGGTCGGCGCGCTGGAAGCAAAATAGGCATGCATATCAAGAAGAGTGCGGTTTTGTTCACTGCTTGATAAATTGCTGAAATCAATATTCATCATATTAAACTTCCTCAACAAAGTGTTTGCTTGCGCAATAGGGAGAGGCGCAGATGGGACTTCCGCGAGATTTTCATTCCTGTTTTCTTCAAATCCGAACATGGCGCGCTGAAGATCGAGACGCAGAGTGGTAAGCACACCCAGTTTTTTCATGGAAAGCTCCGGTGCGGCAATGTTATAGTAAACCGCATATTGGGAAAAATTGCTTTCACTGGTTGCGCGCACGCTGAAGATAGAAACTCCGTAGCTTAGTATGCCGACGAATGCGACGATGAGAAGCCAGAGTGGCTCCGGGCGATGTGAAAGAAAAAGTCTTTTGTGGAATAAGAACAATAATACCAAAGGAACAAAAAGCAAAATGACTACCACGCCGTTTTTGAGTATTTCGGAAGCGACAACATCCCAAAATTGTATGGCATCCTTCGTGCCGATGAGAGAATAGAGAGAAAGCGGGGTTTTAAAAATGGAGAAATAGATGAGTTGCGCGCCGTAGGCAATTATTAAGACGAAAATGATAATAGAGGCGATAATCTTGTTTTTTATCTCTGAAGTAAAGACTGAAGCAAAAAATAAAATAGAAGCGGCGGGAAACGCGAACAACACCGAGAAAATATAATCGCCGTCAAAAGATTTAAAAATCGATAACCGATAGACCAGTTCAAGATATGATATTGCGGCGGCGTAAAAAATAAAAAGAGCATAGCTTTCTTTCGGCGCTGGATATGTGCTTAATTTTTCTTCCAATATTTCTCCCGGCGGGGAGATGACATCAAAAATTTGTTTCATAAACTTTTCTAAATTTTTTAATCAAGCAAATCTATATCTCTCTGGATAACAGCTTGTAATTTGGCTAAACTTTTTGAATATGGACATGGTGATGTTTTATAGCCATTATATCTACAAGCGGCTTTGCTTTGAGCGCTCGCGCTATCACCAACTCCTCCAAGGTCGCTAAGATACATTCCGGAAGCCATAAAAGAGTCGGCGGGGGACCAGGGATTCGGATAATACCCTAAAATATTTTGTAACCGATCGATGAAAAGTTTCCAGGTTGAGGGAAGAAATTGCGCTGGTCCGATAGAACCGCTATTCCAATAAACATTCGAAATAATAGGGCAAGACACAATAGTCTTAAATGGATCGAGACCAAGCGTTTTTGTTATTTCAAGAAAAGGACCAACATCGCGGGTAGGCTTCATCACATTCGGAAAAACTGTTCCGGTATTTTTGCCCACTCCAGCGCCAGTATCAGGATTGGTCAGATAACATTGACCCACATTCCCTCCTAGATTGCTTTCTTTAGTGAAAATAGCTAAAAGAAACGCCGGATCCACACCAAGCTTCTTCTGCACATCTTGCGCATAGGCAAGCGCAGTTCCAAAATCAATTTTTTGAGAAGTGCCCGCGAGAGGAAACAAAGCGCTACGGATTTTATCGGCCTGAATTTTTTTATTCGCGGCAAGCTTTTTATATTCTTCTTCTTTTCCTTTAGAAATAGCCAAAAGCACTTTTTTTTGGGCTTCGGATTGGGCTACTTTTTTTTGAGCATTTTCTAATTCCGCTTTTGCGTCTGTTTCGGCATCCTGCTTATTTTCCAGATCTTTTTTTGCAACTTCGGTTTCTGTTTTTATTCCTCGGAGAGCATCGGCGGAAGCTTTCACCGCTTGCTTGATTGAAGCATAAGATTCCAAATCGCTATAAAAATTTGAAATATTGCTATCGGAGAGAATTAAATACACTATATTATTTCCATCGTCGAATTCATTCGTATTTCGCAGAAGCTGGGCTAAAGATTCATGTTCGCGATCTATTTTCTCGGAAAGTGATTTGATTATACTGACTTTCTCCGTGATATTCACTTTTAACTGGGCAATAACGAGCGCCCTGGCTTTAATCTTTGCCTTCAGGACATTAATCTGGCTAGTCAAATAATCAACGTCTCCCTTAAGCGTGCCTGTCTGCTTTTGCTGTTCTTTCTGCTGATTTAATAGAACGGCAAGCTGGGCTTCTATTTGGGCCAATTCATTTTTACAGTAATCCTTGTCAGATTGGGAAGATGACACTAGGAGTCTTAGGCAGTCAAAATCGGCATTTGCTTTGGAAGCAAAAAAATTAAAGATGAATACAAAACTCAACAAAACAAAGACCATGATTCTCTTGCCCATAGCTTTTATTGTAGCACTAAAACATTTTTAATAAAATGCTCGCGCGAAAAGTTTTTTTAAACTTTTGTAGCACTAAAACATTTTATATAAAATGTTCGTGCGAAAAGTTTTTTTAAACTTTTGTAGCATAAATTATTTTTCTACTTTCTTCTCAAATTTTTCCCCATCTGCATGAGTAGGTTCTTTAGCTGGAGCAGTAGTTTCAGTTCCTCCTTCTACCGTTTCTCCGGCAGGCAAATCTTTCTTGCCTTTCTTTTCCACTTCGATCGCGGACAAATCAGGCGCTGCAACCACTTCTTCTTTTTCTTCCACTTGTTCTATGATAGAAGCCGCAACCTCGGAAGGATGATTGATCACAGCGACTCCGGCCGGAAGTTTTATATCGGAAATGAAAATTTGATCTTTGAGTGTTTCCAGTTTAGAAATATCAACAAAAAGTTTTTGCGGCAAATCAGCCGGCAACGCTTCAATTTCAATTTCATGGAGCACTTTAACGAGATTTCCTATACCGCTCTTGACCGCATTCGATATGCCTTCAAAGACCAACGGCACTTTGACGCGTATTTTCTTTTTCATGTCAATGGCTAAAAAGTCAACGTGGATCGGCTCGTCTGTTACCGGATCAACTTGCACCTCGTAAATCAAAACATCAATATCCCCGCCCGGCATCGCAACTTTCACTGCCGAAGACTCCCCCGCCTCCCTCCAGATTTTTTTGAATTCAGTATTGGAAACAGAAATGGAAGTGGATTCTTTCCCCGCCCCATAAAAAACAGCCGGGATTTTCCCAGATTTTCTTAGGGATCCCAACTTTACATCCAAATTTCTTTTTTCAGCTTTAATTACAAACATAGGGATAGTATATATAAAAACGACCAAAAAGCAAATCGCGTTAGGTCTTGCCTAACGCAGAATTTAAACTTTATGCCCAAACTTGTGCTCGATAGCAATATGCTTGGTTATGTATTCTTTTGTGCCTGCCCCGTCATCGGCGGGGTCACCTTCATTTTGCACGGGAACTTTTTTGCCGGGATTAAAAATATTTTTCGGATCAAAAATTTCTTTAATTTCTTTGAAAATCTCAATCATCTTCTCATTATACATTTTGCTTAAATAGGGCGTGCGGATCAAGCCGTCATTATGTTCGGCGGTAATCGAACCTCGATATTTGGCGACAAGATTGTATACCTTCTCGGAAAGTTCTAAAATAATTTTTGCCATATCGGAACGCGAAAAATCCATCAAGGGAATAATATGAAAATTGCCGTCTCCGGCATGTCCGGCCAACGTGTAAGTCAAATTATATTTATTTAAAACAATATTCAGTTCGGGAAGAAATTTCGGCAGAAATTCCGGGCGAACGATGATATCATCGATAAATGGAGCGGTCTGCATGCCTTTTACATGCTTTCTTAAGAGAGCAAAACTTTCTCTTCTGATGTTCCAATACTTATCCGCTTCCGCTTCAGACTTGGTAATATGGACTTTGAGTTTAAAATTTTTAATCCGTTCCGCCAAAGCCATGCATTTATTATGCACTTCGATTTCGTCAGCCCCGGCAAATTCAGCCAGAAGAATCAACTTAGGAAAACCGCCCCAAGGACTACTGAGCATCATAAAAAATTCCGGCAAGAAACTCCACATAAATTTAATCATTCCGATAAATCCCTTATTCTTAAAAAAATCCGGGAAAAACTTAACCGCCAAACGCATCGTTTTGTCATCGTAAGCTTCAAGTGTTTCCGGATCTAAGGTTAAAATTTCATCCACCAGGTGGCCTAAGGGCGTCAAATCATTCATAAAAATAGCCACCAGTTTTGAATGCTTGTTGTTCGGCATCAGTTTGAAAGTAATTTCCGTGGCAATACCCAAAGTTCCCTGTGAGCCAACCAATAATTTATTTAAGTCAAAAATATTGCCGTGTATGACATTCCATAGGTAATATCCCGCTGAGTTTTTGCGCACTTTGGGTTTTGCCAGTTCTATTTCCTCTTTGTTTTTTTTAATTAAATCATAAATTTTTGCGTATATTTCTTCCTGCCGAGAAATTTCATTAAGGGAAACAGGCTTCACGGTTCTTTCTGCTCCATCTGCAAAAATAACTTTCGCCGATAAAATATAATTCTCAGTTTGGCCGTATTTTAAAGTCCGCTCGCCGGCGGAATTATTGCCAAACATTCCGCCCATAGCATTAATGCTTTTTGAAGCGGTGAAGCAAGGCAAAATAAGACCTTTTTCTAAAGTTATCTTTTCAAAATCCCGATAAAACATTCCCGGCTGGACAGTTATGGAAGGATTCACCTCACCCCAACCCTCTCCTTGTAAAGGAGAGGGGGGAAATCCAATTAATTTATTCATATGCTTTGTAAAATCCAAAATTATAGATTCTCCGATGGCGCCGCCGGACATATCCGTGCCTGCGCATCTGGCGGTGATGGAAAGATTCGCCCAATCTTTATTTCTTTCCGGATCTTCATATTTGTCTTTATTTTCTGAAACCCATTTCACTAAATTTTTTACATCCTCCGAATCTTTAGGAAAAAGCACGAGTTTCGGCCGCACTTCCAAAAGACTTGCATCATGCGAATATTTTACCAGCGTCTCTTCATCATCTTCCACTTCTCCCTTAAAAAATTTTTGTATTTCAGATTTCATATTCTCCGACAGAAGCCAGACTATTTGCCCTTGCTCTTTGTGTCAAAAGCGCTTGGGCGCTGGTAATATCGTCTGGATTTTCCGCCCAGCTTTTAAGAGCAGAATTTTGGATCGCGCGGCCGTAAGAAAATGTAAGAGGCCAAGGCAAAGATCTTAGCTTGTGCATCGCATTTAAATTTTTTGTTGCATCTTCATCAATCTGCCCGCCGGAAAGAAAAACTATTCCGCCGATTGTGCTCGGCGCGTGTTCTTGGAGACACTTCAGCGTCATTTGGGCAATTTCTTCCGGAGAAGACTTCTCAGAAACTTCTTTGCCGGGAAGCACCATGCTAGTTTTTAAAATCATTCCCGGAAGAAAAACACCCAGTTTGTTCAATTCAGAAAAAATTATATCCAGATTGCGGGCTGTCACTTCGTAGCATTTCTCTATGCTATGATTGCCGTCTATTAAAACTTCTGGTTCAATAATCGGAACAATATCCAGCTCTTGGCACAGCACCGCATATTTTGCTAAAAGTATTGCATTCTCTTTCATGCAATCAACCGAAGGGATGTTTTCCCCTATGCTATAAACAGCCCGCCACTTGGCAAAAATCGCGCCCATATTTTTATATTCTTTCAGCCTGTCCGACAATCCGTCGATCCCCTTGGTAATTTTTTCGCCCGGATGGAAAAGAAAATCAGCCAAGCCCTGATCAACTTTTATACCAATATTTATTCCCTTTGACTGCAAAATAGAAGTGAAACTTTTTCCGTCCTTGGTTTTTTGCCTGATTGTTTCATCAAAAAGAATGTATCCAGAAATATATTTTTCAATTTCTGGCGCGGTTATCAAAAGCTCCCGATATTCTCTCCTTTTTTCTTCTGTTGTAGGCACACCAAACTTTTCAAAACGGCCATTGCATGTTTTCAGGCTCTCATCAATTGCCAAAATGCCTTTAGGCGAGGCAATTAAACGGGAAATTGTTTTAATCAATATTTCTTTATTCACTTTCACTATTCTATTTTAGCAAATTCATAAGTAATTGCTTGGCCACTTGGGGATTGGCGCTACCTTTGGTTTCTTTCATCACCTGACCTATCAAAGACATCAGAGCTTGTTCCTTGCCTCCTCGGTAATCGGCTACGACTTTCGGATTGGCATCAATAATTTTTTGGGCGATTGCTTTTAGTGCGCCTGTATCGCTACTCTGAAGCAGGTTTTTTTCTTTGGCAATTTTCATCGGTGACTCGTCATTTTTTACAATTTTTATTAAAATATCTTTTGCTACACGCGAGCTTATCAAAGCTTCCACAAGCATAGTTGAAAGTTCAGCCATATTTTTCGCACTTGGCGGTTTAACCGCCAAGTCGGCTTTTTTGAGACCTAAAAAGTCCGAAGTAATGTAATTGGAAGCTATTTTTATTTTTTCTTTATCTTTTAGAATTCTTGTAATATCTTCGAACCAAGTTCCTAAAAAAGGGTCATTTATATAAACTTCTATATCCTCAGCTTTGATTCCAAAATCTTTTTTATATCTTTTACGTTTCATTTCCGGCAGTTCCGGTAATCCTTTCTTCATCTTCTCCAGATCCCAGCCCGAGGCTGGTCCGCCTTTGGCGGAAAATGTTCCATGTAATTTCAACTTTGGCAGATCGGGTTCTGGAAAATATCTATAATCCGCGCTTCCTTCTTTTTTTCTCTGGGAAAAAGTTTTCTGCTTGTCTTCATCCCATCCGCGAGTTTCCTGAACTATTTCATCTCCCTTCCCGCTCTCCAAAAGTTTCTCCATCCTGTCTAGCTCATATAAAATCGCTTTCTCCACGCTCTTGAAAGAATTTAAATTTTTTACTTCCACTTTCGTGCCTAATTTTTTTTGGTCGGCAGAAACGGAGATATTCGCTTCCACGCGCATTTCGCCTTTTTCCATATTTGCTTCAGATACATCTAAATACCAAAGTATCAGCTGAAATTCTTTCGCAAATTTTGTTGCGCTTTTTGCAGTTAGTTCTATATTTTCAAAAGTATGCGGTTCAGTAACAAGCTCCATTAACGGCACTCCGGAACGATTGAAATCAATTAATGAGAAATCACCGCGGTCATGTTTATTGTTCGCGGTATCTTCTTCTAAATGCACTCGAGTGATATCAAAACCGGCGAGATGACCACCGGAAACTATCGGATATTTATATTGCGAAATCTGGTAACCTTTGGGAATATCGGGATAAAAATAATTTTTCCGGTCAAATTCTGTAAAGTCGGCAATTTCCCCGCCTACTGCCAATCCCACTTTGATCACATTCTCAATGGCCTTTTTGTTCAAAACCGGCAAAGCTCCCGGATGCGCCATACACACCGGACATATATTAGTATTTGGCTTTTCTTCATTCGGATCATTCTTGCAGCCGCAAAACATCTTCGTCTGTGTTTTTAATTCTGCATGTATTTCAAGACCAACAGTCGGGTAATATTTGTTTTCCATAACTCCAATATAATATCACATTTTTTAGAAAAAAAATAACTTCTTGCACTTGTCTACGATATTGAACATATGTAAAAGATAGTAGACAAATTTAAATAACTATGAAAAACTAATTTTTAGATTTTAAAGTGCCATTTTTTGTAACTTCCAAAATTTCCACATAATCTATAATACCCAATCTACTCAAATCAGCAATAAACCTCTCGGGCAGAAAAACCTTACCGACCCAAACACTTTTATGCACCAATTCAAAACCAAGCATGCGTAGCATATCTCTTAAAATATTTCGCTCTTTATTAAAAGCTATCGGTATATCATAACTTATTACCATGACTGTCTCCCCTGTCTTTTTCTTATATAAATCTTTATTCAAAGGAAATGAGTTTTGGAAATTACTCAATTTATTTTTTCCTTTTTCGCTCAAATAAATTTGTTTTGAGTGATTTTCTAAAATCAACCCGTTGCTTTTTAATTTGGATAAGTATCTCTGGAAATTTCTTATTTTTTGTTTATTTATTTCTGAACTTATTCTTTTTTCTTGTATTTTTGATAATTCATATCTTATTTTACCACCCGTCGCGCCATATCCGGCTCGAAGAAAAGCATTTGTGAAATCAATATAGTCCGTTACTCCATTCCCCAAAGAATTTAAGATTTTATAAATTATTTCGCCTTTCATGTTGTGAATTATACATCAACTTTTTATAATCCACTATCTTTTACATATGTTGGAGATAGTGGACAAAGTAATAATAAATATAATTTACTTCTTCTTAAGAATCTTCACCAAAGCGTCACCGAACCTTTTTATCATTTTATCATCAAACAAAGATAAAGTGAAAACTTTCTTGTCTAATTTTTCAAATGTTTTAATAGCTTTCGCAATAATTTTCTGATCATCTACTACATCAGTCTTTGTCAAAATAATGATTTCTTTTTTTTCTGATAAGCCATTTTCGCCCAAATTCAAATTTTTATCATATTTTTCTAATTCTTTGCGGATTTCTTTATAGCTCTTCATCATTCCCGCTGAACCCTTGGATAAATTTTCAAAAGAAACTAGATACGCGAGCATTTTGGTGCGTTTTATGTGGCGCAAAAATTTTACTCCCAGTCCCTTCCCCTCCGAAGCTCCCTCAATAATTCCCGGAATGTCAGCAATGATGTAGCCGTAAAAATCACCCAAGTTTGGATCAAGGGTGGTAAAAGAGTAATCCCCGACTTTCGCCTCTGCGTTTGTGAGAGCATTGAGCAAAGAAGATTTTCCCGCATTAGGGAGCCCGACAAATCCAATATCGGCAAAAAGCTCCAACTCTATTTTGAAGTTTCCTTTTTCACCCGGAACTCCTTCCCGCGATTCCAGAGGAGTCGTATTGATAGAACTTTTAAAATGTTCATTTCCAAAACCGCCGTATCCCCCTTTTAAAAGTAAAATCTTTTCTCCCTCTTTCATTAATTGCCATCTTTCTTCAGTTTCAAGATTGGTGATGACCGAGCCGATTGGCAACTTTAAAATAAAATCTTCTCCATTTTTACCATGCAAGCTTTTCTTTCCGCCATCTTCTCCCCGTCCGGCCATAAAACTTTTTTTTGTTTTGTATTTTAAAAGTATATGCACATCGCGAACGGCTACCATATAAAAATTCCCGCCTCGTCCAGCGTCCCCTCCCGAAGGTCCGCCTTTCGGCACAAATTTTTCTTGACGGAAACGCACTACGCCATTTCCTCCTCGTCCAGCTTCTGCATATATTTTTATTTCATCAATGAATGCCATAAAATTAGGTTCTAGGGACTAGCTGTTAAGTTCTAGTAATGCGAGTTCTGCTAATTTAATCGCTCCTTCTTTTGATTTTGCAACCGAGAGAAATAAATTATTATGGCAAAAAACAGCATCTTTAACTCCAGTCAGATCCCGCAATTCTTTGGCTCTTAATCCTGCCCAAGATGTTGGAAAACTCTTTCTATTTTCAAAACTATTTTTTTCTTTTCTCATCGCTACCACGGACCAGTCTTCATTGTCGCCATATACGACAAAAAGGGGTTCTGGAAAATCCTGCAAGCTATCCCAAATTTCATATCTAGAAACTTTCGGCGCGTTTATGACAACTAATCTCTTATCTTTTGCCTTTTCGTAAAAACCTCTAATAATTTTTGTGATTTCTATTTGATCGTTTGCTTTTTTTATTTCTCTTTTTAAAATTTCTTTCGCCCAAACAAGCGCTTTCAAAAATTGCTTGTCTTTTTCCAGATCTTCCAAGGCTGTTCCAGAAAAAATAGACAAAACATCATTGATTGTATAAAGCGAAATATTTTTAAAATTATTTTTACATAAATCAATGCCGTTATCATTGGCATCTATTGGGAGAACAAGTTTTTGCTCAATAAAATCAGCCACCTCTTTTTTGCCTGTAATTTCTTTGCCAAATTTTTTCCAAACTAAACCTAAAGAAGAATACTCTATGCCGTTATCGCGCTTGCCCGCTCCGTCTATCTGATGATGATCAAATCTATTCAGTTTTTCGCTATATATCCCTCCCACATCAAAAACATAGTCTCCGCCCCTAATTATTTCTTCGTCGCGCGTGCGAATTATGTTAAACTTCTCCTTTTTATTTTCCAACAATACAGACAAGGCGGCGCAGGCAAAAATATCATCTGTATGGAAAGACCCGTCGTGTGTGATTAAAATTTTATTCGATTCTTTCATAATGTTTTTCATAAGTTTTATTCAACATTTTCATGAAGTTCTTCGAAGACTTCATAAAACCAACTGACTAATTTATCAAAAAGAATAAATATTATAAACAAAACTAATACTACCATAGAAAATTTCCAAATTTCGCGGCTGATGCTAAGAGCGGTATAGCCGAAAAAATAACCCAAGGACAACAAAAGCGGAGCCCAAATTATCTTGGATGAAATTTCCGCTTTTAAAAATTTTTTATAATCAATCTTTTCATAACCACAAAAAAGAACAACCAAATAATTCACTCCCATAATAAAATTGGAAACAAAAATAGACCAAAAGGGTTTGATTTTGAATCTGGGAAAAAAGTTATACACCCTTTTTTGTATGTATTTAAAAACTTTATGATGATTGAATTTTTTATACAGAAATTCTCCCAGCATATACCCGAGAAAAGTCTTGGACAAAGCGCCTAGAAGGATAAAAATAAGAGAAAACCAAAAACTCAAGGCGCCGAGATGCGCTAAAATTCCCACCGAAATTACAACAAATTCTCCTTCAAAAATAAGCCCGAAGAAAATTATTATATACGCCAGAATCTGATGATTTTCAACTAAGTTGGTTAAAAGGTTTACTGTATGCATAAACTAAAATTAAAATAAATTCTCGACAACTTTTTTGACCAAGCTGCCATCAGCTTTGCCTTTTAAATCTTTCATTAAAGCGGACATCAGCATTCCCTTCTTGGCGACATCCGTTATGCCTAATTCTTTTTTCTTGTTGCTGGCTATTTTTTGAACTTCACTTTCATTCATCATTTTCGGTAAATAAGTTTCTAAAATTGCAAGCTCAGACTCTTCTTCTTTGACTAAATCCTCTCTATTCCCCTTTTTGAACTGCTCAATGGAATCCTTGCGCTGTTTGGCAAGTTTTCCAATCACCCAAATTGCTTCCTCGTCTTTGAGCATTTCTTGGGGTTTTCTTTTTTGGGCGACCAGTTCATTGGTAAAGGCGGCCGACATCGCTCGAAACGCCTTCAAGCGCAAAGCATCCTTTGCCAGCATCGCTTCTTTTATTCCATTTTTAATTTTTTCGTGCAACATGCGTGTATTATAGCAAATTATGGTAAAATAATAAAATGTCAAAGCTAATATTTTTCGACACAGAAACAACCGGCAACGAGCAAAAAGACTTTCTAATCCAAATTGCCTACAAAGCGGGAGATGATAAATTTGTGAATCTCTATAAACCTCCAATCAAAATACCTCCGGAAGCTTCCGCTGTTCATCATATAACCAACAAAATGGTTGTTGGTAGACCGTCTTTCAAGGAAAGCGACGACTTGCCAAAAATTAAAAAACTTTTTGAAGACAAAAATTCGATTGTCGTGGCCCACAACGCGCCCTTTGATTTGCTGATGATTAAAAAAGAAGGCATTGAACCGAAAAAATTCATCTGCACTTTGCGAGTTGTGAGATTTTTGGATAAGGAAGAAAAAATAGAAAGATATAATTTGCAATACTTGCGTTATTTACTTGAAATAGAAATAGACGCGACCGCGCACGACGCTTTGGGAGATGTATTAGTGTTGGAACAACTTTTTGAAAGATTGAGAAATAAGATGCTAGAAGAAATAGCCCCGACGCCTGAAGGGGTCGGGGTCACGACCGAAAGCGTCGTGAAAAAAATGATGGAAATTTCGAGCCACCCTTTCCTCTTGCGCACTTTTAATTTCGGCAAGCATAACGGCAAAAAAATAGAAGAGGTTCTAAAAACAAACAGGGATTATTTGGAGTGGCTACTTGCTGAAAAAATAAAAAGCGATCAAATAGACGAAGATTGGATTTACACTTTGAAACATTATTTGGGGAAATAATGGTAAAATATAATTATGCAAATTATTTGGATAATATTAGCTTTAATTTTTGGAGGAATAATTACCTATTTCGTCTTTGGACGCAAAAAAGAAGAGGAAAATACCGATCAAAAAGATTTAGGGCTAAACCTCATCCTTACACAAATCAACGAACTCTCTAGAACAGTGGACAATAAAATTGGAGAATCGCATAAGCAAGTGCGCGAAAGTTTGCAATTCCATTCTTCCGAATCAAATAAAATAATCCGTGATGTGACAGAAAAACTGACGAGGCTGGATGAAACGAACAAGCAGGTCATTTCTTTCGCTGACCAATTGCAAAGCTTGGAGAATATTTTAAAGAATCCAAAACAGCGGGGAATCCTCGGCGAATATTATCTAGAGACGGTTTTGAAAAACGTCCTGCCGCCGGGAAGCTATCAAATGCAATATGAATTCAAAGATAAAACAATTGTGGACGCCGTCGTTTTTGTAAAAGATAAAATTATTCCGATCGATTCAAAATTCTCGCTGGAAAATTATAATAAAATGGCGGAAGAGCGGGATGAAACAGAAAGAAAAAGATTGGGAAAAGTTTTTGAGGATGATTTAAAAAACAGAATATTAGAAACTGCAAAATATATTCAGCCAAGGCAAGGCACGACAGATTTTGCTTTTATGTTTATTCCGCACGAGGCTATATATTATGACTTACTGACAGGCAAGGTGGGGGCCGGAGAAGAAAACTTGATTCAGAGGGCGGCGGGAAAATACAAAGTTATAATAACTTCCCCGACATCTTTCTTGGCATATTTGCAAACCGTTCTACAGGGTCTTAAAGCTCTCAAAATAGAAGAATCCGCCAAGGAAATAATCAAGAAAGTAGAAGATTTAGGCAAGCATTTGAAATCTTATGATGAATATCATAACAAATTAGGAAATGCGCTCAGCACAGTCGTAAATCACTATAATGCCTCAAACAAAGAACTAAAAAAAATAGACAAAGACGTGCTCCGCATCGCCGGCGCTTCGCCGGAACTGGCATTGCTGGAAGTGGAAAAACCGAAGATTGAGGAATAGGGAAAACGGAGAAAATGTTAAACACCGAGTGTTTAACATTTTATTTCCATTTTTTATTAAAAATGTTATATTTTTGTTGGCCTAAATCAACTCATAGAGTAAGTTGATCGGCCGAACATTTTGCAAAGCAAAATGTTTTAGGCTCTATCGTCTAATAGTTAGGACAGAAGCTTCTCAAGCTTCAAATCTGGGTGCGATTCCCAGTAGAGTCACCTAAAGAGAGATTGTGGAAATTAGAAATAAGGGGCGAGTTTTGTGAAGCAAAACTCGCGCTAGGTAACCCGCTTCCGCCCTTTGCGGAAGCGACGAAATCCCAAATCTCGCCGGAATGCATATGAATTGTTTTGTCCTTGATTTCAGGGTTAGAGCCGATTTTTTGGAAAAATTGTTTCCATTCGAGCTGATTGTCTGATTTTTCCAAATCAACGGCCTCTTTCAAGGACAAAACTAAACTCCGCAAGGGTTCGATCCAATTTTTTCTCTGTTGTCCAAAATCCTTCAAACTTTCCTCAATTCCCGCTTTTTGACGCAGGAGAATATTTTTACGTTCAAGATAAGTCGAACGTTCAATATCTCTGTCTAAATATACCGAGACCAATTTATCCAGTTTCTCCTGCGTTTCGGAAAGTTCAGATTTTAGATTTTGGACAAAACTTCCTTTTTCTGAAATTGATTCATGCTCCCATTCGTAAATTTTCTTTTCCATTTTTTCAATTTCAGAAATAGGAAGCGACACAGCTTGAAGCAGTGTTTTGATTTGTGCAGAGAGCGTGGATTCTTGCAGATACGGCTGAGAACAACCACCTTTCTTTTTCGTGCAACGATAATAAACATACCGAGTGCCAAAGCGGTTGATAGAATATTGAGCCGTAATCATACTTCCACACTCTCCGCATTTAGCAAAACCGAGAAAATGAAATGGATGAGCTATTTTAGATTTTCTCGGTTTCTGCCTTGTTTTATACACTTTCTGCACTGCTTCAAATTGTGTCGGAGAAATAATTGGCTCAAAGCTTCCATTGTGCCATTCGTCGTGATGTTTGATAAATCCTAAATAGGCACGATTGGTAAGTAATCGCACAATGCAAGCTTTGGCAAGTGGCTTTCCCGCTTTCGTGACAAGTCCAAGATCCGCCAAAAACTTCGCTAGTCCTTCAATCGTATAAATATTTTTCACATATTCTTCAAAAGCTCTAACCACAATTTTTGAGTATACCGGATGAGGTTCAATATTCCGAGTTTTTAAATTATTCACATATCCATATGGAGCTTTTGTAAGCCATTCCCCACGGCGAAGTTTTTGGCGCATACCACGCTTTACATTTTCAACCAGGTTGTCAGAAAAATATTTTGATTGTCCAAAAGCCACTTGCAACATAAATTTGCCTTGCGGAGTTGGCTCAAACCAAAACTGTGGAAAGCGCAAAGAAACAATTTTGCCAGTATCAACAAGATAGATAATTTTTCCACCGTCAATGCTATTGCGGGCGAGGCGATCGGGATGCCATCCGAGGATTCCATTTGCTTCGCCTCGTTCTATCTTGTCCATCATTTTGGCAAATTGTTCTCTACCCGGAATCTTTGCGCTTTTCGACTCGGTGAAAATTTCTTTCACCGAAATATTTTCTCTGCGTGCATATTCTTTTAATTCAAAAAGTTGAGCTTCAATACTCATTACTTGTTTATCGTCATCTTCTGTTGATTTTCTTGCGTAGAGAAAATATTTGTTTTGGTTTGATAAATTCATATGCATTCCGGCGAGATTTGGGATTTCGTCGCTTCCGCAAAGGGCGGAAGCGGGTTACCTAGCGCGAGTTTTGCTTCACAAAACTCGCCCCTTATTTCTAATTTCCACAATCTCTCTTTAGGTGAAGTAATTATATCATTTGCACGAATTCTTTACGAGCGAAATAAATAGCGTGC
>CAZKPK010000014.1:0-21112 GCA_964554645.1 uncultured Candidatus Saccharibacteria bacterium
TATTTTCTCTACGCGCGAAAGTCCACGGAGGACGATGATAAACAAATTATGAGTATTGAAGCTCAACTCTTTGAGCTTCGCGAGTTCGCGCGTAAAGAAAATCTTGAAATTCTTCAGGAATTTCAAGAGTCGAAAAGCGCAAAGAAACCGGGTCGTGAAAAATTTGGCGAGATGATGTCCCGCATTGAATCGATGGATGGAGTAGGCATACTCGCGTGGCATCCAGATCGTCTTGCTCGTAATTCCATTGATGGCGGGCGCATCATCTACGCCGTGGACACGACCAAAATCGTTTCTTTGCGTTTTCCGACATTTTGGTTTGAACCGACCCCGCAAGGCCTCTTTATGCTTCAAGTGGCGTTCGGTCAATCGAAATATTATTCCGACAATCTTAAGCAAAATGTTGAGCGTGGAATCCGCCAAAAACTGCGCCGTGGCGAATGGCTGACAAAAGCGCCTTTTGGATATGTAAATAATGTTAAGACGAGAAATATTGAACCTGACAAATTGAAATCTCGTCTTGTTGTTCGCGCTTTTAAAGAATTCGCCACGGGAAAACATTGTTACGAATCAATCTCGCAATTTTTGGCGGATCACGGCGTTGTTACTCGCAATGGAACGCCACTTAGCAAATGTGCCGTCTCCGCGATGCTTTGTAATCGGGCGTATCTTGGTTTCGTAAAGCATCACGGTGAATGGTATGACGGCACATTTGCGCCAATTCTTTCTCCTGATTTGTTTGAAGCCGTACAGAAAAGATTGAGAGAACGAGCTAAACCTCGCAAATCAAAGAAACATCACGATTTTCCATTTACCGGACTTTTTCGTTGTGGCGAGTGCGGAGGAATGATAACCGCGCAATGGGCGAAAGGTCATGGCGGTTTGTATCGCTATTATCGTTGTACGAAAAAGAATGGAAAATGTGAACAAGGATATTTGCGAGAAGAAAAGCTCGTCTCTCAAATCAGAGAACGGCTTCAACAAATCACGCTCCCCGACGACTGGATTGACTACATGACACAAAAAACGGACGAATGGGAAAAAGAAGAAAATGTGTCGTCGGGGAGCGTTGTCGAGCGGATTAGAGGCAATGAGCGAGAGACGCAAGAGAAGCTCGATAATTTGATTACGCTCTATCTTGACGGCGATATTCCAAAAGCAAATTATCTCGCTAAGAAGGACGAGCTTCTCTTGCAAAAAGTCTCTCTCGCTCACAAAATGGACTCCGCTCGACAGGAGAGAAAGAATTGGGTCGAACCTTTGCGGGAATGGATTTTGGATATGAAAAAAGCCACGCAATTGGTTTCAAGCGACAACTTTTTTGAAATTCGCGACTATTTCAAAAAAATTGGAACGAACCTACAATTGCGAGACAAATCCGTCTCCGTCTCATTTTGCCCGCCCACCGAATTCGCATTTGCTTGCAAGACAGATTTGGATTTCGCCCACCCCCTTCTCATCACCGCGCGCAAGCGCGCGGGGGAATTTTCCGACCAAGTTATGAATTGTGCTCCCGGGAGGAATCGAACCTCCATCAAGGCCTTAGAAGAGCCTTGTTTTATCCATTAAACTACGGGAGCAAATTTTCAATAAAACTTATCTAATATACTATAAAGTTTTCGTTTTACCAAAAAACTTAAACTGAACATATGTTTTACGCCTATGACAATTAGCGCATCTAACTTCACACTTTTTTATCTCTTTTAAAAGAGATTCCCAGGAATAATGTCCAGATAGCATATTAGATATCTTTTTAAATTTTCTGTTAGGACTTTTATGATCAAATTCTAATACGATAGGATTATTTTCCCCACAATCCATACAAGCTTTAGAAGAAAGGAATTCCAGCAACTTACCTCTTACCTTAATTCTGTGTCTTTTTTGCGCTTTATACAAATCCTTTCTATATTTATACGGCATATAAGGATTATACCACAGAGTTCTAACCCTTATTAGAATTAAACGGTGGATAAGATTCTAGTGCGCGCTGAGGGACTTGAACCCCCGACCTTCGCTGTGTAAAAGCGCTGCTCTACCAACTGAGCTAAGCGCGCAATTTATTTAAATTACCATTTTTATAGCGAAGGGTCAACGATGGGCGCGGGAGAATTTAGAATCTGGCTTGATTTTTGCTTTCGCAGGGAAAAATATTCTAAGACTTTTTCAATTCTCTCTTTCTTCACTGTTTCAACTTGGCGGTTGTCGTTGTTCACTTCTAAAACAGCCTCTTCATTTATCCGCATAAAAAAACGATAGCCAAAGAGAAAAGAAAAAAGAACCACCAGAAATACAAGGCAGACAGCTAATTCCCAGTAAAAATTTATATGCAACCAAGAACTTTCTTTCCCTTTTTCCCAATTTTTTTCTTTTTTAAAAAATTTGATCATGATTTTTGTTTATTGAACAAAACTTAAAAGTTTTATTTTGAAAACTGCGTCCCATTTTGGAACCGCGATATTTTTATTCCCTGTTTCCAGCTCAGTCTTTCTGTTCATATTCATTGAAACAAATTCAAGCGCATACGGAGAATTTTCTAAAAGCGTCAAAAATTTGTAAAGGTTATTAAAAGTTCCTGACGCTTTCACTCCGACCATAAGTCCAGTGCGGTTTTCCAAAACATGAACAGAAGCAACCTCCGCTTTGGCGCCGGTTTTAGATCCTAACCCCTCAATTGTGTCTAAAAACGGCACAATATTAGAACTTTGCGCAAAATGAGTTTCCAGTTGCGCCTTCTCGCTTTCTATTGTCTTGATTGAACGATCAAGCGCCTTTATTTCGTCTCTTCGGAGCGCTTCTGTCTGCCATCGTATTTCCGCTGATTGTGATTCTTCGTTATTTTTATTTGTTTCCCGGAAAAAAAAGAAAAAGGCAAGGCTGGAAAATATAAAAAATATTACGGAAAGCGATAATGGTATTTTAGAAAAATTATTTTGCATCCCAGTACTAAAATTTTAAATTTTTATTAATAATTATCATTTATTTTTCTTTCCAATTATGTTTTAGCATACCATCATTTACTCAAAAATTTAGTACGGGATAAATATTATTATGAGGGGATTAAACTTAAATAAAATTGAATGTCGGATCCTTTTACAAAATTAGAAATCGGCAGATCGACTTGTTTGAAGGCGGTGCTATCTTCGAGCGCTTTGCGGAATAAAAGCAAGACCTCGCGGGAAGACGCACTGCCCTGAAGGCTGATTTTTTGGGACTTTTGGCCGTTTTCTAATCCTTTGGCAGGATCACTCTCGTAGGAAATGTCTGTGATTTTAATATTAGATATCTTTTTTAAAATAATGGCATTTATTACTTTTTCAGAAATAGTAAACTTGCTATTTTCGGCATTTTCAATCAGGTCCAGCTTCTTGTTAAGATCTTTAATTGCCGAAAGAGTTTCTTGGTCGGGCCGAGGCACTGGTTCGCCTTTTTGCGCCTCCAGCTTTGCGTTCACGATATTATTTTCTACCGAGGAAATAAAATAGGACGGAAAAATCGCGACAGAAGCAATCAGGAAAGACAGACCCGCCGTTGCTAAAAATAAGACTGCGAGTTTATAGAAAAAAAGTTTGGCAATTTTTTTCTTTTCTTCTTTTGGAATTAAATTAATCATAAATAATTAAAATTAATGATCGTCAAAATCTCTTAAAGCAAGCCCCAGCGCGGTCGCGAACGAAAGCGCTTGCTTGAAATTTATGTCTGGAACATAATTTTCCGTATTCATTATATTAACCCAGACATTCGCCATTTCCACCGGATTTTTCACACTGACAGACAGATAATCAGAAAGGCCTATTAAATTTGAATCCCCGCCGCAAAGAATTATTTTCTTGATCGGCGGATTACTTTTACCCTCTTCGTCTTCGTGCGTATGCCAGTATAAAAAGTGCTTTACTATCTCGTCGCGCAAAATAGAAACACTGTTTAAAAGCACTGAAAATAATTCTTTATTCGGAGTATTGCGCTCTAAGCCGTATTTTCGTTTCATTTTTTCCGCCTCCTCAAAACTTATTTTGAAATTTTTTGCAATCATATCATTCAGCATCACTCCGCCCACGTCCAGTGTAGAGGTGAACATAACAACACCGCGAGACACGATAAAAATACCTGTGCGCTTTTCTCCAAAATCCACGATCATGTAAGTTTCCATATCTCCCCTTTTGATAACTGCTCTGGAAATCGCCTGCGCTTCAAGTTCAAATGACTGAACTTTTATTTGAGAATTCTGAAAGATGGCAAGATAACTTTCAATCACATTTTTCGGTATAGCGGTAACTTGAAGTTCCAAGCTCTGCGCATCTTGTTTGAGTAATTCATAATCAAAAATGGCATCTTCGGCTGTTAGCGGCACATGTTCCTCCAAAGCTAGCTCGATGCTTTCTCGGATATTCACTAATCCGGATTTTTCTAATCGGAGCTCAAAAAGATATATTTGCTCTTCTGGTAATGAAACACGCACTGACTTTAATCCGACTTCTTTTTTTAACGATAATAAAATTTTCTCTATCTGTTTTGGATCTTTAATCTTACCTAACTCAATAACCCCCGGCGATATGGTACGCTCCCCGTACCGACCAATCCTTATGCCGTTTCTCGTATTGGTAAGCTCTATAAATTTTACTGACTCATCTCCGATATCTAAACCGAAAGAGGGCGTTGAAAAGAAAGCAGGCGCCGGAAAAAATCTGCTGAAAAATTTATCAAATGAATTAAAGGACATAGGAATATTATAACACAGCTTGATTTTTTTTATCCAAATATCGCTGTAATATGAGCGCCGCTGCGGAAGCGTCCACTTGATCACCCTGCCCGTAGCGACGAGCCTCAACAGAGGTTAAAAATTCCTTCTCCAGGCACACCGCAATTTTAAATTTCTTCTCCAGTGAGACAACAAAAAAATCTATTTCTTTCATTAGCAGGTTCGGCAAACCGGCGAAATCAAGCGACTCCCCGACCACAACTTCGGAAACCTTTTCGGCATAGATTATCCTTTCGATTTTACGAAAAAGCTCCCCATTATTTTTAACCACTTCTCTCGGAAAGGCTAATTTTCCATTTTCATCCGAAACTGCCAAACCGATTCTCTTCGTCCCATAATCAATGCCAAGAAATTTCATCCCATTAAAAAATTTAAATAATAAAATTTGTCCTTTTTACAAGTCCGCTGATTTTCTAACGGGACAAGTAATAAAATACTAGCATAAAAAGCGATTTTTTGATAATATCGAAACTATAGATTAGGGAGGGCTCGCCTAATGGTATGGCAATAGTCTTGAAAACTATCGGGAGTAATCCCTTAGAGGTTCGACTCCTCTGCCCTCCGCCAGTTGGGAAATAATATGCGGATAAATGGAAATCCGCGATGGATTATTTTGTTAAGAAAATAATTCTTTGCTAAAAAATACCGACAGATATATAATTAGCCTATGGAAAAACTAGAATGGTCGGCTTTGGAATACGAAGAAAAAGAACGAGACACTAATTGGTTTTGGGCGCTCGGTGTTATTGTCGTGACTAGCTCGGTTGCCGCAATTATTTATGGCAATTATTTTTTTGCGGCGCTTCTTCTTTTGGGCGGAATATTGCTGGGATTTTTTGCAATCAAAAAACCAAATCAGATCTCCTATGAGCTAAATGAAAGAGGATTGAAAATCGGAACACAGCTTTACCCTTACGAAAATATAAGATCTTTCTGGGTGCAAACAGGCCTGCCCACCGAGGGAGCGGAAATAAAACCCATATTTTTTGTAAAATCAGAAAGATTCTTTATGCCAATCTTATCAATACCGATAGATTATGATATGGCGGAAGATATTCGCTCAATTATGATTGCCAAAAACATCATTGAAGAAGAGATGAGGGAACATCTGTCTCAAAAGATAATGGAATCTCTGGGCTTTTAATTTTAAGTGAAAACTGTTAATCTGAAAGTATTGCCCTCATAGTTCAATGGATAGAATGCGAGCTTGCGGAGTTTGCGATGTTGGTTCGATTCCAACTGAGGGCAAAATTGGTCTATTTTTAAACAAAATCTCCTCAGGGGTATTTTATAAATTTTTATTTTGTGTCTTAATGCTAAAAATTGGTTTATCCACTTTACATCCAGGGACAGTTCTCGTGTATAATGGCTTAGATGGATATAAATAAAAAAGATTGGCTGAAATTTTCTCTCGCTTTGATTTTGTGCCTGCTGGCGCGGCTGATCCCGTGGCGCGCGCCGAATGTGGAACCGATTTTGGCGACCCTGATGCCTTTCAGCAAAGCTTACGGGGCGTTGGTCGGTTTTTCTTTCGCTGTTTTGAGTATTTTGCTTTATGATGTGTTGACTGGCACGCTCGGAATACAAACTTTTTTTACGGTTGGAGCTTATGGCATACTTGGCTGGTGGGCGGCAAGTTATTTTTCCGCCAAAGGCGGATCCGCCTCCGGCGGAAAGAGTTTTGTGCGTTTTGCAATCATGGGAACCTTGGTTTATGACGCTTTGACCGGACTTACCGTCGGTCCAATCTTTTTCCACCAATCATTTTTAGGGTCTCTCATCGGACAAATCCCATTCACCGCTCTGCATCTGTCCGGCAACATCGCCTTGGCCTTTATTCTTTCCCCCGCTGTTTATAATTTTTTAGTTAAAGAAAGAAAAAAGAAGTTTCCGTCCTATCCTCATATCAGTATCCTTCATCCTAAAACAATTTAAACCATGAAAAAAACAGAAAAAATTTTAAAAAGAGAATTAGTTAAAATAAAATCGATCCGAAAAAGAAGTGGAGAGGTTGTTCCTTTCAATTTGGAAGTTGTGGTCCGGGCTATTTTCAAAGCTTTTGAAGTTTCAGGGGAAGGAGGGGAACTAGAATCAAAAAAAGTGGCTAATGGCGTTTTCAGAACCCTTCTCGGTCTTCGATCTGAATTAGTCAGTAAAAATAAAGAGGCGAAATTTTTACCGACTGTTGAATTAGTCCAAGACTGCGTCGAAAAAGAATTGATGAAAAATGGTTTTACCAATACGGCTAAAAAATATATTCTCTATCGGAGCAGACGTTCAGAGCTGCGAAAAGCTTTTGGACCGATACCCGAAGCTGTCCGCGCCGCCGTTGAAGAATCCAGCAGATATTTTTCCAGTCCTTATTCGGAATATATCTTCTATCAGTTCTACTCGCGCTGGGTTCCGGAATTGGGTCGCCGGGAGACTTGGACAGAGACGATTGACCGTTATATGGCTTATATGAAAGAGAATTTAGGAGAGAAGCTTTCAGTCAAAGAATATTGGGAAGTTCGGCAGGCAATCCTAAATCAGGAAATTTGCCCTTCCATGCGGCTCCTTTGGTCCGCCGGTAAGGCTTGCCGAAATTCTAATGTTTGGGCATATAATTGCTCTTACATCGCTCCGACTTGTCTTCAAGACTTGGGAGAAATTATGTATGTTTCAATGTGCGGCGCGGGACTTGGCTTCGCCGTCGAGTGGGAGAATGTTCAAAAATTTCCGCAAATAAAAAAACAAACCGGGGAAAAACCATCCATTCATATTGTGGCGGATGATAAAGAAGGCTGGGCAGATGCTTTAGTTTTAGGTTTGCAAACCTGGTTTGACGGCAAGGACATAAAATTTGATTATTCATTTGTGAGACCAGCCGGATCGCGCCTAGAGGTAGCCGGCGGCCGAGCGTCCGGACCGCAACCCTTAATGGACTTAATGGAATTTGCTAGACGCAAAATTTTAGCCAAACAAGGCAGGCGTCTCTCTAATCTGGATATGCACGACATTATCTGCCAGATAGGAATGATCGTCGTGGCCGGCGGAGTCAGACGCAGCGCGCTTATTTCTCTTTCGGAACTAGAAGACATGGAGATGCGCGACGCAAAAAAAGGGCAATTTTATCTGACCGAAGGCCAGCGCAGTATGGCCAATAATTCGGCGGTTTATAATGCCAAGCCGTCCGCCGAAGAATTTCTAGACGAATGGACGGCCTTGGTGAAATCCAAATCCGGCGAACGCGGGATTTTCAATCGAGGAGGATTGGAGAAACAATTGCCGGTTCGCCGATGGGCGATGATCAAAGACGAAAGACAAATCGGATTGAACCCTTGCGGAGAGATCTACTTGCGCTCTAAGCAATTTTGTAATTTAACCAGTATTGTGATCCGCCCGAAAGATACAGTAGAAACTTTGAAGAGAAAAATGGAATTGGCAACCCTGCTCGGAACTTATCAATCTACTTTGACTAACTTTGGCTATCTTTCAAAAAAATGGAAAGAGAATTGCGAAGCCGAAAGATTGCTTGGCGTTTCTTTGACTGGCTATTACGATAATCCGATTATTCGGGATGATAAAGTGTTGGATACCTTGAAAACTGTTTCTATCGAGACAAACAAGAAATATGCCAAGCGTTTTGACATCAATCCTTCTACTGCCATCACTTGCGTGAAACCTCATGGCAATTCCGGCCAGCTTTTAGGCGTCGGTTCCGGAATGCATCCTTGGTATGCTCCATATTTCATCCGCCGAGTGCGCATTTCCCACACCGACACGCTACTTCAAATGGCTCGAGACCAAGGCGTGCCTTGTCTGCCGGAAGTTGGACAATCCGAATCGTCAGCCACCACTTTTGTTTTGGAATTTCCGGTCAAGGCGCCAGAAGGAGCCGTCTTCAAAGATGAAGTTTCCGCTCTGGATTTGATGAAAGAATGGAAGAGGCTCAAGGAGCACTTTGTGGAGCACAATCCCTCAGCCACTATTTATGTCGGTCCGGACGAATGGTTGGCGGTTGGCAATTTTGTTTACGAAAACTGGGACTGGATCGGTGGACTTTCTTTCCTCCCGCGCTCCGAACATGTTTATCAACTGGCTCCCTATGAAGCAATTACCAAAGAAGAATATGAAAGGCGTTCGAAATCCATCGGCCAAATTGATTTTTCCAAACTTTCTCAGTACGAAGCAGTCGACAATACCACTGGCGCAAAAGAATTCGCTTGTATAGCGGGAGTCTGCGAGGTATAAATTAGGTAGTAGAATTGTTCCGTAGCATAGTTAAATATTTAATTACAGTTGTGTTATAATGGTGCTTGTATGACTAATATAACGATTCCCAGACAAATAAGTGGTGAATTGGTAGCTGTTCCCAAAAAGGAGTACCAGCTTTTTAGCAGTTTCTTGGAATTTATCGATATAAAACAGATTTTTTTCTGGACAAAAGAATGGCAAACAAAAGAAAAGCAAGCGGATAAAGATATTGCTCTTGGAAAAATTAGCAAAGTTTATAGCAATGCGAAAGATCTAAAAAAAGCTCTTAATTTATTAAAGAAATAATTATGAAAATTTCTTTTTCTAATTCTTTTGAGAAAGATTATAAAAAATTACCAGTTAGAATTCAAAAATTATTAGACGAGCAATTAACAACGCTTTTAGATAGTTCTCGATATCCTTCGTTAAGAATAAAAAAGATGCAAGGTCATAGAAGTATTTGGGAAGGGAGAATTACACAAAGTTATCGTTTTACTTTTGAAAAGATAAATGACATTTATTTTATTCGCAGAGCAGGCACGCATCCAATTTTAAATAATCCTTAATTATTAACTAACCAGAAACAATGTGAAAAACTTACAAGAAGGTTTCGTTGTGCCGTTGTTGATAGCAATTATTACAGTATTAGTTATTGGAGGTGGTGTGTATGTTTATAATAATAAAAAAGTAGAAGCACCTTCTGTTGTCAATCAAAATAAAATTCAACCAACAAATACGGGAACGCAAAATGCAAATGGAGATAAAAATTTATTGATGGATGCGTTGAAGCCGATCTCAATTTATACTGCAAATGGTGCGTGTGATGCGACACGATTTGATAGTCAAGATAATTATTTTGATTATAATCCTAGTTTTCGATGTTCCTATAATTCCAATCTGTCTTTAGGAGAGGTGGTGGAAAAGTATAAGAATCAATTGAAAGACATGGGGTGGACATGCGTATATGATGAGTATCTTTATCAAAGGGCAGCGGGCAAACGTAAAGCATATTCAACAACCTATTTTAAGAATGATTTTGAACTTAAAATTTACCTAACTACTTTACCCGAAGGAATTGTTTGGAATGGAAAACAAATTGAAGTATCTATTGGAAAAATTTCCGATAACAGAATTAGTTCCTCAAAGAAAGCATGCAATTCTTGGATGGGATTTGAATAAACAGAGAAAGTTTAAAAATAACAGTATTCTTTATTATGTTATACACCAGAAAAGGAGACACGGGAACAACCAAGACTTTCGGTTGCGACCAGAGAGTTTCAAAAAGCTCGAGTATTGCCGAAGCATTGGGATCTCTTGATGAAATCAATTCTTTTCTGGGACTAATAAAAGTTAAAACTAAAAATATTGTTTTCACTTTACCTACTAATAAAATTCTAGTTTCGGAGACAGTTGATCGCATTCAGCAAGATCTTTTTATAATTCAAGCTGAACTTGCCGGCGCTCCGAAAACTATTACCGAAACAAAAGTAAAATGGCTGGAAAAAATTATCGACGGCATAGAAAAAACTCTTCCGCCGATTAAAACTTTTTTTGTTTCCGGAGGCGTAGAGCTAGCTGCTTTATCGGATATTGCCCGCACCATTGCCCGCCGGGCTGAAAGACGAGTTGTTGGAGTTGCCGATGAGGGAAAAATAAAAATTGGCAAAGAAACTCTTGCTTATCTTAACCGCCTTTCCAGCGTCCTTTACGCTTTTGCCCGTAATTTTAACCGCCTAGCTAATATCAAAGAAGAGGCCCCTCACTATAAATAATTCGCAATCGAGACTCGTATTAACCTTGACTTTTATAGTATAAAGTGCTTTAATGAAAGCATGCTAAATAAAGTAATAAAATCATGCGGGATAATTCTTGTGGGAGTTATTTTGCTTGGTTTTGCCCCCTTTGTTGGTTATGCATATAGCCCATATGTTTCTACGGGCAATGATATTTATGTAATGAATAATTATCCTTTCACTTTGGTTGCTGTAACGGAACCGGCAAGTTTTATAGGGAATACCAGCACAGAATTAAATTCTTTAATTCGCAACGAAGCAGGCAGTCCTTCAAATGCTTGGTTTGAGTGGGGAACAACTGCCAATTTGGGAAATAAAACCGCAATAACGCCAATCGGGGCCCTTCCGTCCGTTAAACATGTGAACAAAATGACAGGACTTTCTCCAGGAACAACTTATTATTTCCGAGCCGTAGTAGAAAACTCTTTCTGGAGAAACATCGGTTCTATTTTGAGTTTCACTACAAACAGTGAAAAGCAAAATACAAGTACGCTTATAACGAGCAGCGCAGATATAATTACCAAAATAAATACAAAAGCAGAAACTGCCCCAACAACAAAAACAGGCCAAATACAGTCTTCTCTGGAAGCAAAAGTTGTTGGCTCTAATTCTTTTTTCCCAATCAGCATTCTTGGATGGCTTGTCCTGATTATTTTTTTACTCATTCTTATACTCCTAAGTAAAAATCTTTATTACAAGCTATCGGAAAAAAAGAAAAAATACACCCAAGAACACATGTAGAAAATCTATGTTATATTGGTAGTTATGAAAAACTTTTTTGGCAAAACAAAATCATATGTCATTACGCACAAAATTATCGGCGCCCTTATTTTAATAGTGATTGTTCTAGCTGGATATTGGGGATATAAAAAAATCACTGGCACGGATGGCGACATTCGTTATCTGACAGCCAAAGTGGAAAAAGGCGCGATTGTCGTTTCTATCTCCGGCAGCGGACAAGTCTCCTCTTTAAACCAAGTAGATATTAAAGCAAAGGTATCTGGAGATGCTGTATATATTGGAGCGCAAGATGGACAAAAAATTGGAAAAGGCGGGTTAATTGCGCAACTTGATTCTAAAGATGCGGAAAAGTCTGTTCGCGATGCGGAGATTAATTTAGAATCTTCCAAAATCAGCCTGGAAAAATTGAAAATTGAAAAATCGCAAGAAAATATGGACGCTGATTTGGCTAAAAGTTATGATGAAGGATTCAACACAGTTTCAAATGTATTTCTGGATTTGCCGGGAATTATAACGGGACTGAATGATATGTTTTTTGACAGCAATCCAGCAACAGGTCAATGGAACATAAATTGGTATGAAGGGCAAGTGAATAGTGAAGATCGTGATAAAACTAAAATTCTCAAACAAAATTTCATAGATTCTTATAACCCGGCACAAAAAGCGTATGACGCAAGTTTTGATAATTATAAAAGCGTTTCACGAATTTCAGATAATATAATAATTGAAACTCTTATTCTGCAAACTTACAACACAACCAAGTTAATATCCGACACAATTAAAAATGCCAATAACTATATTGATTTTGTTAATAATTCAATAGAAAAAAATAATTATGACACCCCGGCGATAATTAATACACACAAAACAAGCTTAAGCACTTATACTTCCAAAACCAATACTCATTTATTAAACCTTCTTTCAATCAAAACAGACATAAAAAATTACAAAGATGTTTTTCTTAACTCTGATCTAGACATACGATCGGCAGAATTATCCGTAAAACAAAAAGAAAATTCACAGCAAGACGCAAAAGACAAATTGGCGGACTATTTTGTCCGCGCGCCCTTTGCAGGCACTCTAGCCAAAGTTAATATCAAAAAATCAGATACGGTAAGCGCCGGCACGGTTGTGGCAACACTTATCACGAAGAAACAACTGGCGGAAATTTCCCTCAACGAGGTTGATGTAGCAAAAGTAAAAATCGGACAGAAAGCAACTCTCACTTTTGACGCTGTTGCCGGTCTTGCTATTTCCGGAATTGTCGCCGATATTGATACCATCGGCACCGTTTCCCAGGGCGTAGTGACCTATATCGTAACAATCAGCTTCGATACGCAAGATGAAAGAATAAAACCGGGAATGAGCGTCTCGGGGGTTATTATTACAGAGACAAAACAAGATGTGCTGATTGTTCCAAACAGCGCTGTAAAATCCCTGCCCGCCAATTCAGGGGCGGGACAAGCCAGCCAAAGTTATATTGAAATGTTGCAAACATTAAAAAATAAAACAGTAAGAATAAAAGTGCAAACCGGACTTTCAAATGACACGCAGACGGAAATCATATCCGGAATTAAAGAGGGCGATGAAATCATTACAAGAACGATACTGCCAACGACAACTGCGTCTTCCACAGCGCCCAGCATTTTCGGTTCTCCAGCTACAGGCAATAGGGGCGCGGGAGGCAACGTAAGAATTCAAACACGCTAAACCCAAGTTATGATTGAGCTAAAAAACATTACAAAAATTTACAAAACAGGAGAGATAGAATTTAAGGCGCTGAATGATGTTTCTTTTAATATTGCGGATGGGGAATTTGTGGCTATTATGGGCCCGTCGGGGTCAGGTAAGTCAACTTTAATGCACATCCTGGGAGCACTCGACAATCCTTCAGATGGGACATATTTTTTAGACGGTAAAGATGTCTCTACCCTGTCGGACAATGAGCTGGCTGACATCCGAAGAGATAAAATCGGTTTCGTTTTTCAAGCTTTCAATTTACTGCCAAGAACAACGGTCTTGCGAAACGTAATGTTGCCTCTGGTATACGCCGGCATACACGGCGCGGAGAGAATTAAAAAAGCAAAAAATGCGTTAGTGGCTGCGGGAATGGATGAAGATCATTTTCACCATTTTTCTAATCAAATTTCCGGCGGTCAAATCCAGCGTGTAGCCATAGCCAGAGCGCTTGTAAATAACCCGTCACTCATTCTCGCAGACGAACCCACGGGAAACCTGGATTCAAAAACAGGAGAGATTGTGATGGGAACTTTTCAAAAACTAAATAAAGAATTAAATCGGACGGTGGTGCTGATTACTCATGAACAAGAAATAGCTGAATATGCCGACAGAATTCTTTCTCTAAAAGACGGAAAACTGATTGAAGACAAAATAACTTATGAAAAAAATTAATCAAATGAATCCCGTTAGAAATTTAACTAACGGGGAGTTGAGATAGGTTATAAAATAATAATTTCTAACGGGATGAAAATAACAGACATAACAAATGAAACATATAGCTCGCTGTCCGCCAACAAAGTGCGTTCAGGACTCACGATGCTCGGTATTGTGATAGGTATCGCTTCCGTGATTGCCATGGTTTCTATAGGCAACGGCGCGAAAGTGTCCATCCAGTCAAGTATTGAAGGGTTGGGATCAAACCTTTTAACTGTTCTGCCTGGGGTTATTCAACCGGGACGGGGAATTGTCTCTTCCGGCCGCGGCAGCGCCCAGACATTAAAAAATGAAGACATCGACATTCTAAAAGTTATCGACGGAGTCGCAGCTGTTTCGCCTGAACTTTCCCGCCGATTTCAAATAGTTGTCACAGGAAACAACACAAATACAACCGTTACGGGCACAACAGCCGATTATGTCAGCGTGCACAATCTTGCTCTGGCTAATGGAAGTTTTATTTCTGAAGCTAGCCAAAGAAGCATTGGAAGGCAAGCGGTTTTAGGCGCGACCGTGGCAACGGATTTATTTGCGGAGGCTGATCCGCTTGGTAAAATCATCCGCATTAATAAAATCAATTTTAATGTTATTGGGGTATTGGTAAAAAAAGGCGGAGCCGGATTTTCCGGTCCGGATGACATGATTTTCGTTCCCCTTTCCACAATGCAAAAAATTCTTTCCGGAGAAGATTATCTTTCAACCATTGCTATCTCCGTAACTGATAAAAACCGGATGGCAGAAGTTAAAGACATAGCAACTAATGCGCTTTTGGATAAACATCGCGTACAAGAAGCGGATTTTTCAATAATTTCACAGGAGGATATTTTGAGTACGTTGACCACGGTCATAGACACGTTCACGCTTTTTTTAGCAGCCATTGCTTCCATTTCACTTTTAGTCGGCGGGATAGGTATTATGAATATGATGTTGACAACCGTCACCGAACGAACTAGAGAAATTGGCTTGCGAAAAGCAATTGGAGCAAAAAGAAACGATATCAATCTGCAATTTCTTTCCGAAGCGGTTGTCCTCACATTCATCGGCGGATTTATAGGAATTATTCTGGGATGGCTTATCTGTTTGATTGTAACCTCAACCGGAATCGTGCAAACACAAGTTTCACTTTCCTCGGTGCTTTTAGCTTTTGGCGTCTCTGCCGGCATCGGTATTATCTTTGGTTATTACCCCGCCCGCCGAGCAGCGATGTTGAATCCAATTGACGCGTTAAGATACGAATAAAAATGGAAAAATTATATCCGATGCGAATAAATAAATACCTTGCTTTAAAAAAAATCTCTACCAGACGAGAGGCAGATAAATTAATAAAAGAAAAGAAGGTTTTTATAAATGGAAAATTGGCAGTATTGGGAAGTAAAGTAAAGGAAACTGATAAAGTAGAAGTAAAAGGGGCAGAACAAAAAGAATATAAATATTTTGCTTATAACAAGCCTGTTGGAATTGAAACAAATTCTCCGCGAGAAGATCTTTTCCCTTTGGGCAGATTAGACAAAGCTTCGCACGGACTGATTATTCTCACCAATGATGGACGAATTACCGACCAGCTTTTAAATCCTAAATATTTTCATGAGAAAGAATATGTGGTGAAAACTTTGAACAAACTTCGTTCTAGTTTCAAACAAAAAATGGAGGCAGGAGTGAACATCGACCCCATTAGAGGCAGAAGATCCCTGCGAGTCCTCGGGGCCTCTAACGAAGCAAGGGGTTATATCACAAAACCTTGTAAAGTAAATATATTGAACGATTTTGCTTTTCGAATAATTTTAACCGAAGGCAAGAAACACCAAATCCGCCGAATGTGTTCCATTCTTTTCCAAGAAGTCGCCGATCTAAAACGCGAAAGAATTATGAATATAGAATTAGGAAATCTGAAATCAGGTGGCCTTCGAGAAATAAAAGGCGAAGAGTTGAAAATATTCTTAAAATCTCTGGATCTTTAATAATCAAACAAACGCCCAAAAAGTTGACAAAATGGGTGCTTATGTGATATATTGGACAGACAAAGTAGGTGCGAAAAGAGTCGATTTCTTATATAACTTATTTGTATTTAACAATTTAACTTAAAAAATCAATGACTGGTACAATAAAAACATTGAAGGCAGAAAAGGGCTTCGGTTTCATTACTGGAGAAGGATTGCAAAAAGATTTATTCTTTCACAGTAATTCTCTTGTTGGCGTAACTTTTGAGGAGTTAAAAGAAGGCGATGCTGTTTCTTTTGAAACAGAACAATCACCAAAAGGATTGAATGCTGTGAACGTACAACGCGCGTAATATTCACTCCATTAAAAAAGCCCCAGCTGGGGCTTTTTTAATTTACCTATCTTGCGCCCAGTTTTTTAGATTTTCATAACTAGCTTCTCCGCAAATCCACTTATTAGTTTTTAGATTATAGAAAAAAGGCACGCCACCGCAGAAATTTTTATCCAACTCAAGCAATCGTTTTTCATTTTCTTTATTGTGCCAGACTTCCAAGCTTTCAATTTTAATGCCCTCTTCTTTTTCCAACTTGAACACCATCTTGTGCATATCCACACAATACGGGCATTCGGTTCCATAAAATTCTAGTAGGTGGGTCATCTATTTTCCGCCAAAGGCGGATCAGCCTCGGACTGAAGTAAGCCTGGATAGTCGAGACTTTTTGCGCGCAGCGTTATTCTTTTTAATAACATTCTTTTTGGCTGCTTTATCTATAATGGCAAACGCATCGGAAAGCATTTTAACAGCTTCTTTTTTGTCCGTTTTGGTCAATTTCTCAATTTTCTTAATTATCTCTTTCATCGCGCGCTTCCGGCTGTCATTAAAAGCCTTCTTGCGCAGAGAACCGCGAATTGCTTTTTTGGCTGATTGGGTTATGGGCATAGATTGAATTTAACAGAAAAAACTTTAAAATGCAATCCCCGCCGTAGCGGGGCAAATATGCTATGATTAATTTATGATCGGCAGTATAAAAGGAAAAATAATATTAAAAACGGAAAAGTTTTTAATATTGGAGACGGTTGGGGTTGGATACAAGATAAATGTATCACCTGACACATTGTCTAAAATACAAAAACAAGACAAAGAAGTTTTTTTCTTTGTCCATACTCATGTGCGCGAAGACACATTGGATTTATACGGATTTTTAGAATATCCTGAATTAGAATTTTTTGAAATGCTTATCAGTGTTTCCGGCATAGGTCCAAAAGGGGCGCTCACTATTTTAGGAGTTACTTCAATTGAAACATTGCGCAAGGCCATCGGCACAGGCGACACATCATATTTGACAAAAATATCCGGCATCGGCAGAAAAACAGCGGAAAAAATTGTGCTTGAATTGCGAGACAAAATGGGTGAAGAAAAGAAAGGAACTTCTCTCCAAGGAGAACTTGATGCGATGGAGGCTTTGAAATCTTTAGGTTATCCGCAAAGCGAAATAAGAGAAGCATTAAAAAAGGTGTCCCCGGATGCAAACACCAACGCTAAAATTCGCGAGGCGTTAAAAATTTTAGGCGGAAAGACCTCGCCCTAGTCCTTCCTTATAAAGGAAGGGGAAATACACTATGCCGGAATTGCCAGAAGTTGAAACAACAGTAAGAGGATTAAGAAAGACAATTTTAGGTCTTGTTATAAAAGACGTCTGGACTGATTTATCTACCAAAGATAAACGCAAAAGAGACACAGTGGCGAATCCCCGATACTTCAAAATTTTCAAAAAAGAAATTTTGAACAAAAAAGTCTTATCGGTAGAAAGACGAGCAAAAAATATACTAATAAATTTATCTGGCGGGAAAACCATCTTGATCCATCTGAAAATGACCGGATATCTTTTCTATGGAAAAAATCCAAAAATTAAATTCGCTCATGTGATTTTTTCTCTTTCGAATAAAAAATATTTAGTTCTCTCGGATTTACGCAAATTTGGAAAAATCACATTATTAGATACAGTTACGGCGCACGACACAAAACACCTAAACAATATCGGTCCCGAACCACTTGCCAAAGAATTCACTTTTGAAAAACTAAAAGAAAGACTGTATAAAAAACCAAATGGGAAAATAAAAACAGTTTTAATGGACCAAAGCATTGTCGCCGGCCTAGGCAATATCTATTCCGATGAAATTCTTTGGCGAGCTGGAGTGCATCCGGAAAGAAAAGCGAGAAATCTAAAAGAAAATGAACTAGAGTTGATATTCAAAGCTATAAAAGAAACGTTAACTAAAGGCATTGATTTCGGCGGAGATTCAATGTCGGATTACCGCAATATTTACGGCTTTTCCGGCAAATTTCAAATGCATCATCAGGCTTATAGGCGAACCGGAAAAAAATGCAGAAAGAAAAACCCACGCCAGGGCGGGGCAAGTTGCCAAGGCATAATAACAAGAAAAATAGTAAATGACCGTAGCGCGCACTTTTGTTCAATACATCAGAAATAGCTCTTTGAAAAATGTGATTTAGAATGCCTTGCGCAGGAGATTAGAAAATAAAAATAGTATTCTATTTATTATTTTCTTGATCGACGAGCAGTTCGCTGGTAAAGCTTTGCCAGATAGATTGCATTATAAATTACATATTCTAAAGAGTGCTACTCCAAGCGCCACGGAAACATTCAGCGACTCTTTTTTGCCTTGCATTGGAATCTCGGCAAGGATATCGCATTTTTTTAAAATATTTTTGGGTATGCCTGTTACTTCCGCGCCGACAATAAAAACATTTTTTTCTTTCAATTTTACTTTCTTATAATCAACAGAGTTTTTTGCTTGTTCGATACCAATAATTAGAAATTTTTCACTCTTTAGTTTGATGAGAAGCGAAAATATGTTTTTTTTCTGCTCCCAAGGAACAAACTCCTCCGCGCCCAAAGCGGACTTTGCTAAATCTTTTCTTTTTCTGCCAAATCTATCGAGTGGCGTTGGAGTATAGCCCGTCAAATAAATTTTGTCTATGCCAACTGCGTCAGCTGTCCGAAACATCGCCCCGACATTTTCCACACTTCTGATATTATGCAGTATTAAAATGTTTATTTGATTATTTTTCATTTTTATAAATACTAATAATTTAGCAATAACAAGCGGTCGCGCACTAATGCTGTGTATAGATTTCGGATGCTTGATTTAAAATTCATATTTCAATTTTAAATAATTAAAAAAGTTTAGCTTGAACGTCTTCCCTTCTTGGCTCTTTCTTGTTTTCCTCCGAAGAGGCAAAACTCTCTGCGTTGATTTTTTGGAGAGCGCCCGGCAATTTCTTGAAAGTTTCTTCGAACATTCTCATCACTTCATTTCCACGCAGCGCGGCGGCAGGATGAAGCATCGGCAAAACGAAATATTTTCCCACCTTGAAAAGCTTGCCTTGGTCTCGCATAATTTTCGCCAGAGGCAAAAAATAATTCATCGAAAATCGCCCGAGTGGCGCAATGATTTTTGGACTGATAACATCTATTTGCCGGGCTAGATACGGTTTATAGCTTTCAATTTCTTCCGGACTAGGGTCGCGATTCTCCGGCGGTCGGCGCTTGACAATATTAGTGATGTAAACATCACTTTCCTGCCAACCCAATTCGCGGATATTGGTCCGAAGCAACTGTCCTGCCCGCCCCACAAAGGGCCTTTTTTCTCGATCTTCGTTGAAACCCGGCGCTTCTCCGGTGAAAAGAACCTCACAATTTGGGTTGCCCTCCCCAAAAACCAAGTTTGATTCCAAAAGCGGCAAACTTTTGTCATTTGCCATTTCCATCTCAAGTTTTTCTAATTCGGCAACCTTATCCATATAAAATTTTCCTTTTTATTCGATTGAATAATCACCATAAGCGCTACCATAAGCTTTTACGATTATGCTATAAGCAAGCGCAGAGCTTACTAGCGTTAAGATAAGAAAATACACAAGTGTTTTATTAATTCTATACATACGCCTATTATAGCACAAGTACCTGTGGTCAGGAATAATTTTTTGCCGTCGCAAAAAATTTTCTCGACCCCGGCTCGCAATTTTTTCTACTGAAAAAATAATGCTCCACCTCGCCCAAGCTAAAAATCTCCCGCAGGGGAGATTTTCTTAACGCTTGTGCAGTATTCTTGAATTAGTCCGAACGCATTTCGCCGCCGTAGGCGGCGAGGAAGTCCCCCCGCGAAAATTCGGAAAGGCGGCGAAGCCGCACCGCTGACAATTTCAAGTTTTTCTTTGGCGGCATTAAATCCAAGAATTCGCAAAGCAAATACAAAATTATGAAAACAAATCTATTTCTTATTAGGGTCGTAATTACTTTGATAACCAGGATTTTCTCCAGGGCGAAGTTTGTTTGGATACTGAATATCCGTTTTTACATCATGAGTAACTTTTTTGAAAAACTTAAAGACATCATACGGACTGGTAATATTTCTAAGAGTATAAGGTTTTTGAGCGGCACCTTGACGAGTGTATGTAAACGAGCCAGCAGTAGAAACCAAAATACTTCCCGTATTGCCGCCGCCAAACAATTTATCAAAAACTCCGACATTAACCTCTGCGTTGGTGATTTGGTCAAAATCAATCATTTCAAAATCTCTGCCAATCCATCCTTTTTGCAAAATTACTCTTTTATCGGTAATTGCATAGTAGGTGTGCTTAAAAACGAGTATTTGATAAATCGGGATTCCAAATACCAAACCAATTCCAACCCAAAAATGTGGGAGAAGTAAAATACCGAAACCAAATATGTGTGAACCAAATAAAATATCATACACAGCAAATCCAATGAATGGTATTAGAAAAACCATCCAAAACAAACCGAAAATAGTGGTAATAATTGAACCACCCAAGAGGAAAGGCCAAAAACTTGGTGTTCCCTCCCAAAAAACTTTTTCGTTTTGGTCTAAAACTTTGTCTAATTCTCTCATAACTTTATTGGTTAGTGTTAATAATTATAATGGATTGATTAAAAAATTTTCTTCCCCCAAAATTAAAATATGGTTCGAGCCGATGTTTTTCTTCGGGTTCTTTTGCGGTTTTGAGCGGTGCGGCTTCGCCGCCTTTCCGAATTTTCGCGGGGGGACTTCCTCGCCGCCTACGGCGGCGAAATGCGTTCGGACTAATTCAAGAATACTGCACCACGTAGGAAATTGCAAGTTTAAAGGGTTCGCCTCGCTTCGCTCGGCGACT
>CAZKPK010000015.1:0-19659 GCA_964554645.1 uncultured Candidatus Saccharibacteria bacterium
GATTTTCAGCTATTTTTGATAAAGTGAGTTCTAGCGGTATCGTAAAGGTACTCCCTTATGAAACTTTCGGGTTTGGAATTAACAAAGGAGTGGGCGTGCCTTCTGCACGCCCACCATTTGGCTCTCTCAAAACCTTTTAGTGCGTTTAGGGAGCCGTTAAACAGATTTGCACTGTTGACCTTCGTCTTACCAAGACGATGCTCTACTGCCTGAGCTATAACGGCTTTAACTCCATCAACATAATACTAGTTTATCCCCACACCTTTGACAAGGTCAAAGGTGTGGGGATTTATTCTGACTTTTTTTGCAAAAAATTCTTTCTATACCATGAATTACGAAACTCGTCGCAGAAACACTTTTTGAAGCGACTTTCGCAGGTCGTTCGACTCTGAAAGTCTCAGACTCGAAGAGCTGGCGAGCCGAGAACTTCAGGATTTTTTAAGCTTCAAAAAATCCGTACCGGAGAAAAGTTTATGTTGATAAAGAGTTTCGTAATTCACAAATTTTATATTATTTTCTTTCTATGTAACCCCTATTTTCCAAATACCTTTTTCGAAAAAAGCTTCAATTGTTTGTCGGGTAGCTTTATTAATAAGATTAGAATGTGAAAGTTTGTTATTTTTTGCATAATCGATAAGAGTAATAATTTTTCTACCTTCTAAGTATGCCAATCTTTTATGGTAGCTATTTGTTAATGCTTTTCCAACAATTTCTTCCATAATAACAGTTGAGCCTTTTTTCTCAAATTCCTTGAATGCTTCATAATATTTTTTCCGATCAATAAATTTAATATTGATGGGAACAAAGCCTTCTCGGATGAGTAAGTAATTATTAAGCACACGTCCAATACGACCATTCCCATCACAAAATGGATGTGTATATTCAAAAGTTAAATGTAATTTTGCTATTCGTTTTATAATATTTTCATGATTTTTTGCATTATGTTCTGCTAACATTTTCTCAAGTCTTGGCAAAACTTCTGGTGGCTTGGGGGCAATATGACTTCCAACTCGAACATATTCATTATCTTTTCTAAATCTTCCAGCAATATCATCACGAATGTTGGATAGAAGCATTTTATGTAAAGTTAAAATAACATCAAGAGAAAGTTCCTGCTCTTTAGATCTTTTGTCTATATATGATACAACTCGTGCAAGATTTTTTGCTTCAAAAATTTCTCGCTCAGTAATATATCTATCCAAATCAATTTGAAGAAGTATTTTTTCTGTTTCTTCTAAAGAAAGAGTGCTGTTTTCAATAGCGTTTGAATTATATACTTGCTCAGCAACCTCTGCTTCACCAATAAGCTTAATAAGCGCATCCTTCCCTGTTGATGCTTTATAGTATCTTTCCCTTAGTAAATTAATTTTATTAAATATAGTTGATATTTTTGCCATATAGTAAGTATAGTAGTTTTAATGGTTTTGTCAACATAATCGTGAAAAACGCTATTTTTTCCTATATTTTCACGATTTTGTAGATCAGTTCAGACACCTATCAGGCCACAAAAAAATAGCCTTTATAAAATAAGGCTCAAAAATCTGCGCGACCGACCGGATTTGAACCGGCAACCTCGCCCGTGCACTTATCCAATATTTTCATAAAGGCGTGGACTATATCTTCACCATACCCTTCAATAAACTCAGGGTTTAGGCGCTTTGGTATCTAGTCTCTACGGCGCCCCCTCCCTGCCAGCAGGGAGGGGTTCCCTCGGTATTCGCATATCTTTTAAAAAAGACTTAGCCTTTACCGATATCCCAAAGAGTTTCAACCCCGCTTTAGCGGGGAAGCTGCAGTGACCTACAGGGGCGCGATCTAACCAATTGATCTACGGTCGCAATTCCATGTACTTTGTAAATACGTTCTTTTTTCTTCTGAGAAAAAGTTCGGACTTACCTAACCCATTATACATAAAATTGTATAATTTCAAAGCATTTGTTGTGCTATATTGAAGCCTCGAAAATTGCTTCTTTTTTGAAGTATAAATGCAACCTCCAGTAAGACCGAAAAAGTAAAGTCTGGTGTGAAGTTCTCTTAAAAAATCTAAAGAACACGATGTGAAATATAACTTAAGAACTATATATCTATTTTTTCTTTTCCTGTCTTTATGAATTTCTCCCATCCAAATATTTCCATCTCCATCAAAATATCCGCGCACAAAATCAGAGAAATATCTATCAGGCACATTTGGCACTGCTAAACTTTTTGTCTTTCTCTCAGAAAAACCAAGTTTTCGTAAATCATCGCACATCTCTATGCTGCCTATTTGTATACGATATTTAATGCTTTCGTTTGGTTTTATTGGCAATCTCTTGCTAATTTTATGCTCAGATTGAACAACTTTCTTGATATTTTCTAAAATCTCCTGATCTGTAATTTGAATACACCAGAACTGCCCTTTCCTTTTATTCACAGTAATATATCCATCAGCCGCAAAGAAACCCAGTACATAAGCCATCTCAGAAGTCCAGATTTTAAAGAAGTCTTTATTTACTTTTTTGGATATAGGCACCTGTACATTATAACTCGTGATAGGTTATTCACCTAACCAATACTGTGGATAAAATCCAAATTTGTGTCGACGCCAAGAGTTGCACTTGGGACCTGGCGCTTATGAAACGCCCGCTCTAACTACCTGAGCTACGTCGACAAACATATGTCAGAATAGCATATTTTAGCCTTTTTTCAAACTCATTTGCGTAAATATTTATTTGTTAAACACTCGGTGTTGAACATGTTCACGTATTATTCTTGCATATTTTAATAATCTTATATATAATAATCACACAGCGGGATAGAGAAGAGGCATCTCGTAAGGCTCATAACCTTAAGACGGCCGTTCGATTCGGCCTCCCGCAAATTCACCTGCCTAAATTTTATTTAGGTAGTTCGGTAGTATTTTGAGATGTAAACATAATTCATAAAATTTTGGCGGGTTAGATATACCCAAATTCGCGGAAAATTTGTTCGTATAAAGCAATGACTCTTTTCGCTTCATGTTGCGAAAGCTCAAACGAAGCTCCTTCATGAGCTATTTTATTCCTGATAGTATGAACCTCCCAAGCAGAACTCAAACCGCGAAAACTTTGCCCGCCGACCAGTTGGCGGGAGGGCTGAGCCGCTTCTTTTAGCTTATCGCCTAAATTCTCTCCTCTAAAACCAAGCTGATCCATCAGAGATTCAAGCATCGTATCAGCTTCAATAACCGCGAGCTTCCAATCACCTGGATGTTGGGAAAAAAGATAGCTAAGAGTTTTTGTCCACCTTTCATTTTTAGACCCGCCTTCTCCTGCCTGCTTTTTTTTCTCCCGCTCCGCTTGATGGTGCGCATATTCGTCAATTTCGCGCTGTAAGTGCTTTTTTTCTTTACTCCTAATTTCAAATAATCGGATTGAAGTATAAGAAATAATTGTCAGGAAAAACAGGGAGATAAAAAAAAGGAAAGTATGAAAAATAGATGTTATTCCAGTTCCATTATTATTTAAAAAATCAAAAAGCTGGTGAAAAAACGCGGCGCCTTGACTAAACCAGAAATCCGGATTTAACCATTTAGAACCAAGAAACGAATTTTCAAGAATAGAATTCTGATTCATATCTGTAAATTATATCATATCTTCAAATTTCTTACCGATTTCTAAAAGCAAATCCTCCCTTCCGTGCGGCGCCATAAATTGGATTCCAAGCGGCAACTTCTTATTTTCCTGCAAGGTGAAACCAGACGGCAAAGACAAGGCCGGAATACCCACGATATTGGCTGTGACTGTGAAAATATCTTCCAGATACATGGAAAGCGGATCACTTTTTTCACCAATTTTCCAGGCAGGATGCGGAGCCGTCGGTGTTAATACCAAATCGACTTCCGAAAAAATCTTCGCAAATTCTTTTTTCAAGGATTCTCGAGCTTTTTGCGCCTTGCCATAATAAGCGTCATAATAACCAGCCGAAAGCACATAAGCGCCGAGCAGGATTCTTCTCCTAGTCTCCCTGCCAAAACCGATGCCTCGCGTTAATAAATAATCTTCCAGTAAATTCTTGCCATTTTTGTGCAAACCATATCGGACTCCATCAAAGCGCGCCAAGTTCGTTGAAACTTCGGCAAAATTGATAATATAATACAGAGGAAGGCAATCCGGCAGATCAATATCTTTGATTTGGCATCCTAAACTTTCGAGATTTTTCACTGATTTTTTAAAATTTTCTTTCACTTGCGAATCAATCCCCTCTTGATTAATCAAGCTCCAAGGCACGCCGATTCTCAGTTTTCCCATTTCTGGTTTTGTAATTTTATGAACTTTATGATTTTCAATTTCTCCTATCGTCGTACTGTCTAACGCATCTCGTCCCTTTATTGCATTAAATATAATTTCAGCGTCCCGCGCCGACTTAGCAATAGGGCCTATTTGATCAAAAGAAGAAACCGCCGCTATCACCCCAGAACGGGAAACCCCGCCGTAAGTGGGTTTCAATCCAACGACCCCGCAAAAAGCGGACGGCTGGCGAACCGAACCGCCGGTATCTGTCCCTAAAGCGGCAAGCGCCAGATCAGCAGAAACAGCCACCGCTGAACCGCCGGAAGTCCCGCCAGAAACACGCGAGTTATCGTAAGGATTTTTTGTCACTCCATAAGCCGAATTTTCAGTAGAGCTCCCCAAGGCAAACTCATCCATATTTGTCCTGCCTAAAAATACCGCTCCCTGTTTTTTTAATTTAGAGATCGCTGTGGCATCGTAGGAAGCGACATAATTTTCCAAAATTTTAGACCCGGCGGAAACTTTTTTACCCTTAATCAAAATAATATCCTTAACGGCAAGAGGAATACCCAAAAGGGGGTGCGATTCCCCTTTCGCAATCATTTCGTCTGCCATTTTTGCCTGATCCAAAACATCATCGTAAACTTCCAGATATGCATTAAGCTCTTCGTTTTTCTTTTTAATCTCGGCAAGATAGGCTGATGCCAAATCTACCGCCGAAAATTCTTTCGTGTCCAGCGCTTTTCTGGCTTTTTCTATTGTCAGATTTTTTAAGTCAATCATTTTATTACAGTATTTTTTTTACTTTCAGAAAACCGCCTTGCGCATTCGGAAATTGCTTAGTAATTATTTCTTTTGAAAAATCTCGATTGGTTATCGTATCCTCGCGCCAGATATTATAGTTTGCCATGTCCAACACCGAGTGTTGGACATCTACTTTGATTTCTTCAATCTGTTTCACATACTCCAAAATGCCTTTCATGTCTGAAAGTATTTCCCTTTTTTCATCTTCATCCAGCTCTATTCTGGCAAGTTTTGCCAAGTTTTCCACATCTTTGATATCCATCCCGTTAGAAATTAATTACTAATACACGAAGCCTGTTAGTTAAACGGAAATCTTTGATTTCCTATTTCTAACGGGATCCATATTTAAATTATAACAAAACTGAAAGAAAAAATAAACCTCAAAAAAATTATCTACGCCATGGCGTAGATGCGAATGACAATTAAAATGCTTTTCTTATTAGCCATACTCGACCAAATCTAGTCCATCTTTTTTTAATTACATCTTTAGATATTTTCATAATATATCTATTATCTTCTGTGATTTTTTCATATTCTAGTTCCGAAACTTCATAAGTGTCAAAAACATAAAAGTTATCTTCATCATAGCCATATACAAAAATAACGTGGTCTAATAAACCAAAAATGCCTAATGAAATATCTACACCTGCTACAAAACCTGCATTAACTGCTTTTTCAACTTCTTGAATAGCCTTTTCTGCTGATTTTTTATGTGGATTAATCATTGCAACTGCAAAATCTGTAAAAGTTTTTACATGCTTACTATTTATAGAGAGAGATAATCCTAATTCTTTAAATAATTTAGGAACTTTTAAAAATTGAATCATAAGCCACGATAAATTAGCATTTGCGGAAAATCCAAATATCTTATTTTTATCAATCAAAAGTGGGTTATTAATATTTTTATTGAATTTATCTGGAAAATAATAATGGAGACTGTAATACAAAAAATCACGTCCGCATTTGTTTTTAACTCTTTTGCCATTTGTATACTCTCGTCCCACAAAATTAAAAGTCTTTAAATTAATTGGAAGAGTTTTCATGTTGTTATTATAACGTTAATTACCAATTTTTCCTTTTTATGCATCTACGCTATAGCGTAGATTACTAAATATATGATTTTTCTAACTTAAATATTTTAAATTCTTTTTGTAAACCAATTCTTTTTAAATAATTCAAAAAAAATTTGGCAGAGGTGATGGCCCAACCCAGACACTTCTTTGAATCATCATAAAATTAAAATTTTTAAGTTGCCTGCGAAACCAATCTCTTTCCTTTTTTCTAGCTTCTGGAATATCATAAATCAAAAGTAAGTTTTTAGGTGTATCTTTCTTAAAGTTAGAAGAAAAAGAGCATAGATACTCGCGTTTAGAAACAGTAACGTTCTTTTTTCTTTTAGAAATACCAAAATCAGGCAAACCAAAAAGATTTACCGATACACCCTTGTAGCGAAGTTTTCTTCCTGCCATACAGTTATTATATCCTCTAATCCCAATCTACGCTATAGCGTAGATGATGATATCATAAAAATATCTTAATTTTCACAAAAACTATCCGATCAAGGCTTTAATCCTTTCTTCCACTGGGGGATGAGTGGCAAAAAAACTGCCGATTTTTTTAGAAAATCCTGAACCTTTGGCCTGCCCGACACGCTGACGCGAGTCATGCGGGCGGGGATCGGCGATGTAAAGATGCGCGATAGCTTTAGATTGGGATATCATTGGTCTTTGGTATAGAGAAATTTTCTGGAGCGCGTTGGCCAGCCCATTCGGATAGCGGGTAAGAAGCGCACCGGAAGCATCGGCCAGAAATTCACGTTTTCTGGAAATTGCCAGTTGAATTAAAACAGTAAAGATCGGCGCTAAAATTGAGAGAATAATCCCAATAATTATGAGCACGCCCCCCCCCTTGCCGCTGTTTCTACTCCTGCCTAAATTACCGAAAAATAAATTTCGCCTAAAAACATCCGCAATAATGGTTACAAAACCTACCAGTACAACAATGACAGTGGAAAGCAACATATCGCGATTGCCGATATGAGAAAGCTCATGCGCTATCACCCCTTCCAATTCCGGCTTATCTAAAATTTCCAGAAGTCCGGTGGTCGCGCAAACGACCGCATGATTTTTGTCTCGGCCGGTGGCAAAGGCGTTTGGCGCTGGGTCTTGCACTACATACACTTTTGGCATCGGTAATCCGGCGGTAATAGAAAGATTTTCCACGCTCGTATACAAGTCAAAATATTCTTCTCTTTTCGCCTCTTTGGCGCCGGAAAGTTTCAGGACAATTTTATCTGAAAACCAGTAGGAGAAAAAATTCATTAGAACGCTAAAAATAATAAAGAAATATAAGATGCTTGGATTGTTATAATAAAAACTAAAAAACCAGCCGAAAAGGATCACGACAACAAAAAACATCGTCATTAGCAACCATGTTTTTGTGACATTTTTTGATTGTTCAGTATAAAGTGTCGCCATAAGATTTATCTTTCCAATTCCATTTTACGGTAACTTGCTATTACAGAGTCAATATAAGATCCGCTACAACCAAGATTTTGAATTTTATTTTTATCAAGATTATTTTCCATAAATACACCCAAAGTTCCATAAAAATATATTTGGCTTGCATATTTGCCTAAATCATTTTTGTTGGGAAGTTTGAATATTGGAGATTTTGGATTGCTTTCGTCTAGTGCTTTAACAATGTCAATAGGGCATGTTATATATTGAAAAGCTAATTTTTTTCCGGTAGCATCGATTAAAGCATTATCTTCTCCAAACGAGAGCTTGAAATTGCAAGTTTTTTGATTTTTAATAATCTGAAATATATCCGGAAATAAATCATCCTTCAAAACAGCCTTGGCATTTTCGCAACGCAGAGCACTGTTGCCTAGACAAGTTAGTACTGAATTATTGTTGTAGGTGGAAGGATTTTTGATATCTGGAGCCACGGTCCCTCCACAGTCTTTCATATTAACAGCATTTGGTATAAATCCATTATTATCTTCGCCAATACTTATTTCAACAGATGGTTTAGACCCAAACAAAGAACCTGAAAATTCTGCTATTTTATCTACCCCGGAATTCCAAAAATTAATTATCTGCGGTCGATAAAAATACCAGGAAACCAAACAAATCAAAGCTACGATAATGAAAATCAAATTTTCTAAAATTCTCTTTGGTGATTTTGCCTTATTTTTTACGACTGAAGAAGTAACAGTGTTTTGAGCAGTCGCATTTGGAGCGACAAAACTCTGCATCGGAATTACCGTTCTAAACGCTTCACTTAAATCAGCTTCGTTCCAGCCTCCGGAAGCCAACTCTGCGCTAATTTTTTCGCGCGTTTTCCCCTTAGCAAGCTCCCCTTTTATATATTCTATAAGTTCCGGTGTAACCATAAATTTTTTATGAATAAATTACTAAATTACGACACTCTTGGGTTGAAAATTAACCCGCTAAAACTAAAACTTCACTTCCACTGGATTTTGCGCAGCGTCGTTATCTGCTAGATCAAAAAATTCTTTCTTGGAGAAATTAAAAATACCTGCAACAACATTGCCCGGAAAGCTTTCGATTGAAGTATTCAGGTCACGCACATTAGTATTGTAAAATCTACGCGCCGCTTGAACTTTATTTTCAGTATCAGAGAGTTCATTTTGCAAAGCCAGAAAATTTTGATTAGCTTTAAGATCCGGATAAGCCTCCGCGATAGCGAAAATGGATTTCAAAGCGCCGGTCAGCATATTTTCCGCTTGCGCATGTTCCGGGGTCGGACCAGATGCACCCATCGCCATACTCCTCGCCTTTGTCACATTTTCAAAAGCGCTGGATTCGTGAGTGGCGTAACCCTTCACTGTATTTACCAAATTTGGAATTAAATCATATCTTCTTTTTAATTGCACTTCAATATCCGCCCAAGCTTCCCGCGCGCGATTCTTGAGAGAAACAAAACCATTATAAATGGCAACAAACCAAACTACAAATAAAATAACTAACGCTGGAATATTAAACTTCCACTTAATTAAATCAAAAAGACCACTACCTAATAATAATACTGCGAGAATACTAAATATGATGTTCATATACTTATTATACAACAAGTTATTAATAATACACAAGCAATGCTTTACGATTTTTTACTTTTAACCCTAATCTGCTTTGCAGACGGGCGATCAGCTCTTACGAGCTGATTTAGCCTGCCATTCTTCCACAAATATCAACAACGGCGAGGCAAAGAAGAGCGAAGAATAAATGCCGAAGAAAAGACCGATGGTTAAAATAAGCGCAAAATTCTTGGTTGTTTCAGGGCCGAACAAATAAAGTGGCACGAGAACGAAAATAATCGTGAGAGTAATATTAATCGAGCGGACAATGGTTTGACTGGTGCTTGTGCCGACTGTTTCCGCAAAACTTTTCTTGTCTCCACCTTTTAAATTTTCCCTGATTCGGTCAAAAACAACAATTTTGTCATGAACGGACAAGCCTAAAATAGTCAAAAGCGCCAAAACAAAAAGCGTATCAACTTCAGCGCCAGTATAATGAGCCATCAAAGCAAAAATTCCCGTCGGTATGATAATGTCATGAAGAAGGGTAATAATCGTGATGATTCCGTATTTCCAAGATGCCACCGGCTGCGATACCTTACGGAAAGCATAAGTGATAAAAAGAATGATAGCTAGAATGACAAAAATAATAGAAAGAATCGCTTTACGAGCAAGTTCGCTTCCGACTGAAGGCCCTATAGAAGTAAAACCTTTTTCGGAAACAGGATACTGGCCATCGAGAGCTAAAGAACTCGAAAGCATTTCATGTTCTTCTTGGCTTAGATCGCGGGTTTTAATGAGATAACCAAATTCTCCTGTTGGCTGAATAAGAGCTTGATTTATATTGAGTGTTTTGATTTTGCTATCTAGCAAAGATATTTCCGGACGGCCGTTGGGATAGAAAACTTCAAGCAAAGCGCCTCCCTTAAAATCAATACCAAGTTTAAGTCCAAAGACAAAAATAAAAATAACAGAAACAATCATCAAGATGATTGACAATGAAAGAAATATTTTTTTGTATTTTATTATAAACATGTGAATTAGGTTTAAGGTTATAGCTTCTAGGTTCTAGTAAATCCTGAACCGAATAAAAACTTGGTTAATGAATTACTTTTTTCAATGCCGAGAGCGAAAAGAAAAATACGGGAAATGGTAATCGCGGAAAGCATTGAAACTAAGACACCCAAGCCAAAAGTCAGGGCAAAGCCTTTTATCAGAGGAGTGCCTAACCAAAACAGAATAACCGAAGTGATAATGCTGGAAGTATTGGAATCCCTAACCGAGGGCCAGGCTCTAGAAAAACCGGCATGAATGCCTTCGGAAATGTTGTTTCCTTTTCTGATCTCTTCTTTCATTCTTTCAAAAATAAGCACATTGGCATCAACTGCCATTCCAAGCGAAATTATAAATCCGCCGATACCGGCTGCCGTCAAAGTAACAGGAAGAATTTTGAAAATAGTCAAGAGAATCGCAGTATAAAAAGAAAGCGCCAGCACCGCGATAAAACCGGGCAAACGATACCAAAGAATCAAGAAGAGGGCAATAAGTAAGAACCCTATAACTGCGGCTTTAACTCCAGCATTGACCGCGCTTTCTCCCAAAGTAGCCCCAATGGTCTGCGTGGAAAGAAGAGCAATAGGCACCGGAAGAGCGCCAGAATTTAATCTGCCGACCAATAGTTTTGCTTCCTTGGGAGTAAAACTGCCGGAGATCACAGCTTGACCATTTGGAATTTCTTCATTGACTCTGGGAATGGATACTGGAGAACCGTCCAGAAAAATAGCCACCGTTTTACCGATATTGTCTTTTGTAATTTGCGCAAAAAGTTTTGCACCCGTATCGTCAAACTGCAAACTTACTTTGGGTTCTCTGGTATTTTGATCAAATTCTAAAGTCGCTTTTTGTAAATATCTGCCAGTAAGTTCTGTCGCGACAAATTGCTGCGATAAATCTATACTCCCTATATCTACTTTCCCATCCTTCTCCACTTTTACTGTCTGGGGCGTATCTTTTAGCGCTTCAGTTTTAAATTCTAGCAGTGGAGTCTGGCCGATCATCTCTATTGCCAGCTTGACATCAGTCACGCCGGGCAGATCAACTATTAATTGCTCTTCTGCGCCGGAAATGAATCCACTGTGTTGCACCTGCACCACTGGCTCGGAAACTCCAAAAAGATTCACCCTGCGTTCTATGACATCCCGAAGCGCTTCCATAGAACTTCCCACTTCGCCCGATTTCACGGCGCTAACATCCGCTTTGTATATTAAGTGACTGCCTCCGGAAAGATCCAACCCCAAGCGAAAAGGAAATTTCTTGAAAAATGCTTTTTGCGTCTCAAAATGTTTGTTTAATTTAGACTCGCTTTTATAAACAAAAAAAGCCACGCCGGAGCCTAAAATTAAAATTATTACCGCCAATATAATTCTCTTTAACATAAAGATAAGGTTATCTTATACATTTTTTAGAAAATATGCAAATTTTTATATTTTCAGAATAAATGATAAAATATACATATGTCACATATTGAAAATAACCCACTTGGTGCCAAACCAGTAGACCCTGATGCTTGGAAACATCAACCCCTCTTTCCTCTAATAAGAGATGGCTCTCGGGACGACTTCAAAGACCGTGAGCCTTTAGAGTCTAATCCCTTAAATTATGTAGTAAAGATTGTTCCGCAATCTGATCCGAATCACTTTAGAGATAGTTATATATCTAATGCGATAATAATGTCCGGTATCGTTGATTTGAGACTTAACAACGAAGGAAAATATACTATCTGGCTCGGTGAAACTCACTTAAAGTTGATGTATGAGGCAGGTATCACTGATAATCAGAGGATAAATCAGTATTTGATAAGCATGAAGACAAAAGCGGATATAGGGAGAAATATTCACATTATTAGAGAAACCGTCGGGCAATCGTGTAATAGAACCCCCGAACAGATTAAAAAAATTCTTGATGCTGTTGATGTTGCCTTAAGAAACACTTTTAAATTTTAACAAATAAATTTTTTACTAGTATTGCAACCAAGACACCTAGAATAAACCCGCCTAGGATATCAACCGGGAAATGCACACCAGCGATGATGCGCGCGAGACCGATAATGAGAGTAAAAAATATAAAAATATAACCAACTTTTTTATGAGTAAAAAATAACGCAAAAGCGACTGCCGATGCAACAGCCGTATGTCCGGACGGAAAAGCGTATCCGGTTTCCGTAAAAAGCGATTGGATCTGCGGAAACACTTCAAAAGGTCTCGGGGTATGAATTAAAATTTTTAATATTTTAGCCAGCCCCCAGGCAAGACCTCCGGAAAAACACACCAAAAATAATTGCCTCCATGATTTGTAATAAAAAAAGGAAACTAACAGAGCCGAAATAATTACAACGTATATAAAATAAACGGCAAAAAACGTAATCAGGGCGTCAAAAAAATCCGACTGATAGGCTAGATTATAAAAAAAGAAAAAGATGCTGTCGTTCATAGATTTCGATTATAACATTATAACACATCATAACATATGACAATCAAAAACATTAACTAGCGTAATGATAACGGCCGTTTCTATTACGTTATCATTGTCATCATTGTAATTTCATTAGGTTCTTTGCTACCGTTAACACATTATTCAGAAGCATTGCAACGGTCACTGGACCCACTCCTCCTGGAACTGGAGAGACATATCCTGCTATATTTTTTACAGACTCTAAATCAACGTCTCCGACTATGCTTGAACGAACGCCAGAAAAATCATTTACATCTTCCGAAGTGCCCGCATCTATCAAAACTGCCCCATATTTAATCATATTGCCAGTAATATATTTCCCCTTTCCCATTCCTGAAATTACAACATCAGCTTGTCGCAGAAGATATTCTTTATTTTCCGTTTTGCTGGTAATCGTCAGGTAAGTTAAACCTCGATAGCGCAAAAGAGCCGCGATTGGTTTACCGACTAACTCCCCCTGTCCTATTACAACTATAACTTTCCCTTTTAAATCTAAATTAAGCGAATCAAGAAGCGCCATACAGGCAAGCGCTGTGGGGTATCCCAAATCGGTTTGACTGTTATAATTATTGTAAAATTTTTCACTCGCCACGGCACCCAAACAATCAACATCCAGACGCGGATCAATGCTGTCAAGAATGGCCTTCTTGTCAATCGATTTTGGCAACGGAAGCTGGATAATGATTCCGCACATATTTTCCATTTTATTTAAAATTTTTATTTCTTTTATTAGATCATCTGTTGATATTGACGCGGGGAAAGTTGCCTTATGAAAACGAATACCAACCATTTCGGCGGTTCTTGCTTTCATCTGCACATATTGGATAGATGCAAGATCGGCGCCCACAAGCACATCGCAAAAAACCGGCGCAAAAGGAAGTGTTGCAACTTCCTTTTTTATTTCAGCTAAAATTTCCCCGCGTAATTTTTTTCCGTCTAATATTTGCATATAATTTTGATGTTCCACAGGTCAGACCTATGGGAACCATAGGTCTGACCTGTGGTCTTAATCTCATGCTCCCAAAAATTCGTTCTTCGTATCATCTCGATGCACCGACCTGGCATATTTTTTCATACTCATTAAGATTCCCAAACTTGCAAACTCAAACAGCAAGTGCGAGCCGCCATAACTCATAAAGGGCAGAGGAATGCCTGTAATCGGCATTAATCCCAAATTCATGCCAATATTTATGAGTATCTGACTCATAAAAAAAATAGCAACACCCATGCCGAAAAGTATTTCAAAATTAAATGCTCCAAAAGCGGCAGAATAAAGGATTCTCCAGATCACTAATCCATAAAGCAAAAGAATTAAAAAAGATCCAACTATCCCCCATTCCTCGGCGTATGCGGCAAACACGAAATCAGACTGGGGCTGCGGCAAAAATTTCAATCGCGATTGCGTGCCAAAACCCAGACCTTTGCCTATAATTTCTCCAGAACCAACCGCGATGGTGGATTGAAATGCGTTATAGCCGGAACCGCGTATGTCAGTCAGTGGATTTATAAAATTAATAATCCGAGCTTTTTGATATGGCGCAAAAATTAAAAACCAAAATGCCGCAAAAATTATCGCGCCGAAAGCGAACACCGCGAATAAGTGCGTTTTAGAAATTCCGGAAACAAGCACCATGCCCAGCCAGATAAAAAATATAATCATTGCGGAACCGAAATCAGGCTGGAATAACACCAAGACAAAAGGCGCAAATGCGTAAAAACCAGAAATAAAAATGTGTTTTACGTCCCTAATTTCCACATGCCGGCGAGAAAAATATTTTGCGAGAATAAGCACCAGCGCCAATTTCATCATATCAACTGGCTGAAAAGAAAAAAAACCAAAATCAAACCAACTTTGAGCGCCGTGAGAAATTTTCCCAAAAATAAAAAGCAAAATTAAAATTAAAGAATTGAGAAGATATATAAACACCAATACATCAGTGCGTTTCAAAAAACGAAAATCTATAAAAGAAAAAGCAAAAAAAACGGCAAAACCCACCAAGACCCAAATAATTTGTTTGCTAAAAAAATTGCCGGCATTTTCCAGCGGCGCAAATGACTTCATGGTAACAAGCCCGGCAGAAATTATTGGAAGTATGAAAAAGACTAAAAGCCAATCTATCCCGTTAAAGATTTTTTTTAGCGGATTCATTTTAACTCGGCTGAAAAAATGTTATACATAGGAATTATCTCTTTAGCAATAACCTTATTAGATAAAGGTTCCGGCCAAGTAAAACTTACGTCTTTACTTTCTTCTCCGACCAGAGAATCTAAATAATAACGACTGGCAGAAACAGCATTGCGATTTGCATCGTATAAAATAGCGATTACATCCAGCTCCTTGATAGTGAACAAAGAATTATTTTTTATTGTAGCCGAGAGTCTGGGACTCGTTTCTTCATCAACGAGGATTACATTTGAAACCAACACTTTCAGCTGGTTGATCTTTTCCTCAGATACCTGAATCCACTTTGGTGTCTGCGTAAATTCAAAAGTCGCATAAACAGGAATAGAGTTTCCCAGATCTATCGCCGGTTCAAAAACAGCAAACTTGCCGGAAGGCGGCACATAGGCGCTGCCTTCGCGCTTGCCGATATAAATATTATTTTTGTCGGCAAAACGAAATTTATAATTTATTTTCTCGATAGCGATATTTTTATTATGATTTTCAAGGTAAGCCACAGCATTATAACGTCCCGGAACAACCCTGAAAGCGCGAGTCCAGAGAATCGAAATTTCATCCGTCTGCGCGGGACACGCGCCCAAGCACGATCCTCCGCAATCTACCCCTGTCTCGTTTCCATTTTGTTTATTATCCACGCAACTCGGCGCCTTGTTCAAATGCGGATAAGCTATCAGAAATCCGAACATTAAAAAAAATAAAACAAGAACAACCACATAAAAAATTTGCCTTTTTAAAGCCCAGGTCATAAGGATATTGTAGCATTAAAAACAGAAAAAACCAGTAATTTCTTACTGGGTTTAAAGCTCCTTAAATACATTGTTCTGGCGCCTACCTACTTTTGCCAGGAAAGACTATCATCGGCACTAGCGGGCTTAACTTCTCTGTTCGGAATGGGTGAAGTCGGGATAGGGACCCGACTGCAAGACTCATTGAGAATTTTTTCGAGTAGCAACGACGAAAAAAGTCCAATGAGTGGACAGCTTCTGTAAGAAGGATGTGTGACCTCTAGCGCCCGTAAGACGGAACAATTTGGACAATCTAAGATACGCAAATTATGAAAGACCCCTTAAAAATATCTGCCAGTTTGGAAGAATATAAATCAATAAAAATAATAAAATAGAACCAACGGATAGATAAAACCAAATTTTATAATCTTTCTGCTTTTTTGATTTTCTATGCCACATGATAGTGGAAAAAAGTCCAAACAATAAAATCAATATATCCAAACCTAGTAAAGGTTCTTGCATAATACTTTCTATAATTGAAGATGAACCTGACAGTCCTACTGCAAGAGACACTCCAAAAAGTAGCAACAAATAAACAAGAGAGATTATAATTGTCATGAGTTTACTATAGCATACATTGGTATTAAATACATTGTTCTGGCGCATACCTACTTTTGCCATGAAAGACTATCATCGGCACAACAAAGCTTAACCCCGTACCAAAAATTTTAAACACTTTGTGCTGGCGACTGCCTACTTTCGCCATGAAAGACTATCATCGGCTCAACAAGGCTTAACTTCTCTGTTCGGAATGGGAAGAGGTGTGACCCTTGCGACAAATCACCAACACAAAATGTTCAAACAATTAAAACAAATTGAAAACTGAGTTTTGGGTTAAGTCTTAACTAAAAAGTTTTAACTTAACCGAAAGATGAGCAACTCTGTAAGGTATAAAACCTATACTGGTAGGTCGCCCTCTGGGAAACCCGGGTAGCCTGATATCAAGGTACAGAGTTGCTAAAAAGAACAAACAAGAACGGAACCAAAGTAACCCGCCAAAGAGAACTCTGGCCCGTTCTGTTCTGGGTAGACATCCTCGCTGGAATGTCCTGTTCCCAAAACTCAGTTTTCAATTTTTCTTGCCCCGTAGTGAGCTACGCTCTACTACTGGGGTGTGGTTTCCAAATTTCTTAACAGGAATCGAAACATTAGTACTTCTCAGCTTAACGCGTTACCGCGCTTCCACTTAAAGCCTATCAACCTGATCATCTCTCAGGGTTCTTAACGATTCCTAATCTTGAAGCCGGCTTCCCTCTTAGATGCTTTCAGAGGTTATCCAATCCCGACATAGCTACCGAGCAGTGCCCTTGGCAGGACAGCTCGCACACCAGAGGTCAGTTCACTTCGGTCCTCTCGTACTAGAAGCAAATCTTCTCAAGAATCAACGAGTGCAGTAGATAGGAGACCAACCTGTCTCACGCATCTATTCATCCCGTTAGAAGTAGGTTGCTTGTCGACCATCAGTTCTAATGGGACGTCCACAATTACTTGTGGGATTGGACTGTGACATTAACTCAAATGAGTTATCTAACATTCAGTCTCTACGGGCAGAATAAAATTCTTTCCCTCGGCGTCATCCTTTACTTTCGTAAATAGGATTCCTCCGATATAAGTTAGCTTCTCACTACATATTTCTACGTAGTGCCGCCGTGTGTGTAATTTAATACACTTGGTTGTCTTCGATTAAAACAGTTTTTATTTACCTCTGAGGATTCAGATTGTAGAAAAGTTTATTATAAACTCCTCTACGGTCTGACATTCTCTCCATTATTACTAATGGTACTGACTATACCTTTTCCAAATTTTCCACATTTGGAACTGACGTGTTAGCAAGCATATTGCTCGCTCTGCCTATTTTTGTAGACAAGTCGATACGGGGATTATCAATCTTATATGCCATTGCTTTTGGGGTAAACGGAGAAACAATTGAAAGAAAACGATCATTTGATCGGAAAAAATCGGGAGTATTTCTGTCGGAAATTTTTTCACTCCATTTTTATAAAAAATTTCGTGAATAATTCCAAAGTTTTTCAAACTTTTTGTGTGAAAATACCATGATATTTCTTTTAAGTTTCTTTTTTTATTTGTCCAAGAAATTTTTTTGGGTTTAGAAGAAACCAAATCTTTCAATATCCCATACTTCCACCAGACATACTCTTTTTGTTTCTCTCCGTGATGCACTCGAAAGCGAGCAGTACATAAAGCTCGTATACCTTTCGATCGGCATTCAAGCCGAGCATCACCAAGCAATGACCCTACAATCACATCTAATTGATGCGATGGAAATGCAGATTGCAATCTTCCCACGATATTATCCATTGCGTATATTTTACCATATATACAACCGGACTTCACCGTTATGAGTCAGTTTATTATTCTTTTTATTTTATTCTCGATGAGAATTCGCTGGGCTCATGAATCCTTACCCAGCTCACGTACCTTTTTAATTGGCGAACAGCCAAACGCTTGGCAGCTTCTTCGCCGCCGCGCTAAGGTGAGCCGACCACAATATTACATACATTCACTCAAATTGAGTGTGTAAACCCACTATTACTAGTGGCGCAGACTATACCTTTATTTTAGATTTGACCTAAAATACCAGCGTGTTATGGTAATTCATATTACCATCTTCATTCTGCACTAAAAATATTAGTTCAGAACTCCAGTCGTTACGGGGTTATTAAAGTCCTATCTTATATTTCATTGATTTGATTATATAAGGACAAATTAGGTCTACAAGTTTTTGAGTTTCTTTTTTGTTGCAATATATTCGATATCCCTTATCTCTATCCTTATGCTTTAACATAAGGATACTGAATTTCTTTTTTATAATGCTACAAAGTTTCTCAATTTCTTTTAGAGTAAAGGAATAAGTGCTTATATCAATTTTCCCTTTTTCAAGGAACGCATTTTCTTATTCCAATATTTACTTTCTAAACTTCCCACGGTGTTGACCATTTATAACGTGAATTATAACATGGGTTTCTCCGTTATGAGCTGATTTAGTGTGCATGAATTTCATCACACACATGAGAGATTGTTCTTAATCTCTCTCCTCGACATTCGGTGTTGATCGAGGTGCCGAACTCCGCCGTCGATATGAACTCTTGGGCGGAACTAGCCTGTTCATTTTTTTTGGCTAGTACATAGACTATATCATCACCCTAACAAATATTTTTAATTTAGCAGGGGACGGCGTGTTAGCATTCATCTTTGTTCGACAATAGATGAACACTCTGATCACAAAAAGTGATCAAGTCGTTACGGGGTCAAAGAGTTTGTATTGCAATGATTCAATAATAAATGGACGAATGAGAGTTTGAAGTTTTTTAGTCTCCGTCACTCCAAAAAACAAAGCATAACCTTTATTTTTCTTATCATAGATAGTAGCAACGATATCAAAATTTTTCTCGATAGTTTTTTGCAATATTTCTGCCTCAAGGCGCGTTACGCGTCCGAGATAAATATAACTGTTTCTATCTATTTTGTTAAAGTAGCCATCATCCATATACCACACAGCTAGCATGATTGGTTTGGTGAAAACTTCTCCAATATCAATTGGAATAATTTTCTTCCCGTTTGGATAAAAATATTTTCGCCATTTTCCAAAAGCCGGTCCGGCGCTTGATTGCCATCTATAATATTTGTAAGTTTCCTTGCTTTTAGGGTGAATTCTTTCAAGATAATTTGGTTTGCCTTGAAATAATCTGCCAAAAATACTTCCTTTCCATAAAACATAATCTTTTTGCTTTTGACTATGTTCCAGTCTTAATCGGGCATTTTTCTCTCCGGTTTTTTGTAAAAAACCATCCCCGAGAATCGCGCCGATCAAAACATTTGTTTGCCGTCTGGTTAACTTCATTCCTACTGCCATAAATTTAATTATAGCACCATTACATCATTCTCTCGACTTCCCACGGTATTGCGCACTTTTAGATCTGTGCATTTCCACCGTTATAAGCCGTTTTTTATATGCGAATTACTCCGCAAAGGGACAACAGGACTCTTCTAAATATTTCTATCGCAGAGTCTATCCCTAGAGTAGCTTTTATCCGTTAATCTTCCACCGCGTCTAACACGGGTGGT
>CAZKPK010000016.1:0-17032 GCA_964554645.1 uncultured Candidatus Saccharibacteria bacterium
GCTTCGCGCGTCCCACCTTCTGGCTTCTAAAAAACCGTCTAGTTCTATTATGGTGCATTTATTTTACCAAATCCGAACCTATTTCCAAAATCGGTAATGTCTCGCACGCGCGGAGAGCGTGGTGGCTCTAAATTAAATCGTACGCTCCACGAAAGCCCCGCCACCGCCTCGCTTCACTCGGCAACCCCAAAAAGAAAAAATGTTCCTTGCTCTTTTGATTATCGCGGGGGTGAATTTTTTCTAGAAAGGAAGGGACATTTTTCTTTTTGGGGTTCTGCCTTCCAAGTATTCAGGCAGTGTGGCGGGGCTTCAATTCGGTCTCGGTTTTGCGAAAACTATTTTCTGGGGATATGGATTTTCGCAAAACCGAGACTAATTTGTTTTTTGAATTTTGTCCGCGCGGAGGAGGGGTCTGGGGAGGAATCCGCGCGGGCTTTCCGTTTTTGAAATTTCCGAATGGGGCTAAAAAATGATAAAATGCAATTATATGACATGGATTTTAATTGCATTTATCAGTCCGATACTTCATGGATTTGCAAATGTTTTAGACAATTATCTCACCAACAAACTCTTTAAAAGTGTTTGGACACTGACTTTCTATAGCACTTTTTTCAATATTCTGTTTCTACCTCTTGTATTTCTTGTAGAAATCCCTGGATTACCACCAACATCCCTTCTTCCTTTTTTCTTTCTTATTGCTGTGATTGAAGTGCTGTATCTATATCCCTATTACAAAGCACTTCAGAGCGACGATACATCCGTTGTTTCATCGCTTTTCTCGCTCGGTAGAATTTTTGTTCCAATTTTTGCTTTTTTGTTTGTTGGTGAGGTATTGAAACTTACTCAATATCTGGGTTTTTTCATTATCATTCTCGGCAGTGCCACCTTAACTTTAAATAATCTAAGAACATTGCGTTTCAATAAATCTTTCTTTTACATGCTAGTTTGCTCCATACTTCTCGCAATTGAAGCGGTGATGTACAAATATCTTTTTGAAAGTGTTAGCTGGAGTACTGGTTTTGTATGGACGACACTTTTTTCTTCCACTATCATCTTTTGTTTTCTATTTGTTCCGAAACTACGCAGAGACATACGAGAGCAAACGAGCGACTTAAAACGCAATGTTCCAGTATTTGCATTTGAAGAACTCCTGACATTCGGTGGCTCTGCCACTTCTACATTTGCGATATCACTTGTTCCAGTTACACTTGTAAAAAGCATTGGAGCATTCCAGCCATTTTTCGTTTTGATATACGCTCTAATTCTCGGAAAATCTTTTCCGAGAATGTTCCGCGAGAATGTAGATCGTCGAAGTGTTGTTAAAAAGTTTATGCTTTTTGCAATAATGATTATTGGGGTTATTTTAATTGTTCGCTAAAATTGATTTTATTTAAAATATGAAATTTTTTGCCAACCTATTTCTCCTGAATAAATTAAAACGAGCCGAAAATAAAATCGGTTATAAACTTCTTTTTAAAAATATCCCCGATATTTGGATTAACGGACTGATGCGGTGCGATATGACGCGTACTTGGCAAAAGTTCGGTTTAGAAATTTCAAGGGGAGCAAATTATTTTACGGTTGGTAAAGTCAAAGACGGTATTTCTACTCGTTTTAATTTTGTCGAACCGCAATATCAATCTTGGCTCGGTGGATATACTGTTAAATTAAAAGAAAATCGAGTATGGATTTTACAAGACCACTTAAATTTAGCTGTCGCTGACCAAAGAAGTTGGTTAAAAAGATATGGCGACACTAATTCCATTTGTGATTTTCCTGAAGTGGATGTCAAAACCATGGGTTCAATAAGTTTAGGTGATTACTCTGGTACTTTATACGAGGGGAGTTGCACAACTCATAGTGATGTTGGAAATGGTTTTGACAGTACATGGCTTAAACTTTCTGCTTTTGTTATGGCTACGGCGTTTAATGTTTCTAACCCAATGATAAATTTGCGTGGAGAAAGTTTAAGACCTCAAGACAACGGAAAGTCTTACGAGAAATTAAAGCTGAAAGGTTATATTGCCATTTTTGATGTTGAAAAAGATGTAAAAGTTGTACTGTATGGAAATGGAGTTATTGAAAATGATGAGGTAAAAATAAATACATTTGAAGTTATCAAAAATGACCTTCTTCGTGCAATGAAGTCATGCGAGATTGTAAAAGTTTAAAGCTCGGTTATTAAATCAGATAGCCCCATTCGGAAATTTCAAAAACGGAAAGCCCGCGCGGATTCCTCCCCAGACCCCTCCTCCGCGCGGACAAAATTCAAAAAACAAATTAGTCTCGGTTTTGCGAAAATCCATATCCCCAGAAAATAGTTTTCGCAAAACCGAGACCGAATTGAAGCCCCGCCACACTGCCTGAATACTTGGAAGGCAGAACCCCAAAAAGAAAAATGTCCCTTCCTTTCTAGAAAAAATTCACCCCCGCGATAATCAAAAGAGCAAGGAACATTTTTTCTTTTTGGGGTTGCCGAGTGAAGCGAGGCGGTGGCGGGGCTTTCGTGGAGCGTACGATTTAATTTAGAGCCACCACGCTCTCCGCGCGTGCGAGACATTACCGATTTTGGAAATAGGTTCGGATTTGGTAAAATAAATGCACCAGGAGTAAGCAAATTGATTTGCTTACGTGGGGAATCGAAAAGCGCAGTCATGTTTTTTCAGTAGAAAAAACAAGCGAGCTAGGGTCGTGAAAATTTCAAAGCGACGGTTTTGAAATTATTCCTGACCGAGTCTCCCCTCGCCCACGCTTGACAATAGGGCTCTAATATGCTATACTATACAGAGTAAGGTAATTTAAGCATTGTTCTTTCTATCTGTATTTTCCTTGTCCTTGTTTTCTTGCGTGATAATAGCTTAGAAATTTTTTCTTGGTTGCTATCACGTAAAGAAAACTAAAAATAAAAAAGGAAAAACATGAAAAAACTAAAACTCCTTGCCGTGGGAGCAATCACAGCAATGTTGCTCGGGGGGTGCATGTCACCCACCCGGGCAATCGACCGCGTCCAAGTGGACGCGGCACACCCCGAGAGCCTCGGGGGAAAAAAAATAGAGGCCCTCCGCGACATTGGCGTCGCGGAAGCTAGTAGACTGGGGTGGTACCCCGGTCAATGGTATGGGGGTATTTACGGGGTCCCCACCCCGTTACCCACCACCTGGTATTGGCATTAAAAAATTGGCGTCGGCGCAGATTTTCTGCACGACGCCATTGACTTTTATATATGAATATGTTACACTGTCATATATGAATAAAATAAATAATAAAATTATAGTTTTAAGCTTAAGTGCGTTAACTATTTTAAACTTTAGTTTGATTTTTGTGCCTCTAAAGGAAATTTCTGCCCAAAATACAAGTTGGTATTATCCCTATCATTCCTATAATCCCTACGATTATTCAACACAAAGTAATTACGGTAATTATGCTACAAGTTGGCATTATTCTTCCGCTTATCCAAATTATTATCAAACACAGGCTTATACTTATACCCCAGCGCCAATTTACTACTCTCCTGCCCCAACACCAGCGCCCATTCCCACGCCGACATCAACTATTTACTCAAGTACCGCAAATCTAAACCCGGTAAAAGCTGTTCCTAAAACAACAGTCGCGGTTGCTAAAACGAAAACAGTTAGTCCGGCAAATACTTCCAGCGCGGAAACAAACACTTCTGCCAATAGCAATCTCGTAGCCAATGCTCTCTGGGGATCAGGTGGCTTTCTGCCTTCCAGTTTATTTCAATGGATCCTCTTTGCCGTATTGATTATGTTGGCGGTGATATTGGTGAGAAAAATTTATGGTGGTGCTGAAAAGTATCACGCGATACCAATGAAACACGACTGAAATTTAATCAAAAAAATCCCCCTTAGTAGGGGGATTTTTTTGATGTTTGACTTTTTCTGGATTTCGTGATAGAATGCAAGAAATGTCAGTTATTTGAAAGCAATAAACCCGCTCCGATCTAGGTCGGAGCACAACTGCGCCTCTGGCGCAAAAGGAAAAAAATGATAGCCATGATAGTAATCATTGTAGTCATTGTAGTCATCGTATTTTTTAATGCCCTCGTAATTGTACCCGAATACCACTTTGATGTTTTAAGTGTGTTGGGGAAACGTTTGAGAGGCAAAGCTGGAATACTTAGAGAAGGACCCCATCTTGTGTGGCCCTTCATCAGTTTCACTGAGCGAGTTTCGTTGGAACTGGTGAAGAAAGACGTCAAGTTTTCTTTCACCACAAAGGATAATTTGAAACTCGCAATTGAAGGAGTTTTTCAGTATAGACCTAACCCAGATGTGGAGTTCCCAGATAGTCATCCCGACAAGGGTCGAAATGTCTTTGTTACAGTCAGCGAGGAAGTAATCGTCGCCGGCGTGATTGAGGCAATTGAGGCGCGAATTGGGGGTATTGGAGGAAATCATTCTCATACTGTGTTTATCGAGAACCGACCGGCTCTTGGTGACATTGTGAATTCAATCCTCCGACTCGAACGACCACCCCACATCATCCACAAGCAAAGTGCACCTGGTCCGGACCCCAATGATATTGAGTCTTGGAAAAAACCTGACTGGTGCTTCTGTGGACATATTGATTGCAAATATGATAAACCAATCGACGCAAATATGCTTATTGAATTCTACACATTTCATTGGCCAGAAATCCGAGTGATAAAGGCTAATGAACGAATGCTCCTTGGTAGTCACTCAGAAATTGAACTGCGTTACGGAATTGATGTGGAAACATTCGACCTCGGAAACGTAGATTTCACGCCGGAAACACAGGCGGCTCTTGAAAAAGAAAAACAAGCCGAGGCTCGAGCCAAGGCTGCGGACAAGCGACTGGAAATAGCACAGAGGTATGTGGGTGAAATCAAAACCTCACCACAGACTGCAGTGGATGAAGCTGATCTTCTGATGGACCCAGCGATTAAAAAAAATGTTGTGTCTATACAGGGAGAGGTAGGAGTTCTTGGCGCGTTCATCAAAAAAGGGGGTGAGTGATGCACAAGCAAAAATCTCAGAGAACCATCTCAAATAAAGTGGCGCTCGTGACAATCTGCTTGCTCCTCGCTGTTATAGGGGGAGTAAAAGGTTGCACTAAAACATCCAAAACAACGACGCCTCCGGCAAGAGTCACCGTCCCGGCTGAAAAACCCTGGACGTTTCGGACACTGACAATTCCCCCCGGGGGATTGGTGGTGTATCTCCATCAGGGTTGTAAGGGATGGCCAAAAGGAGGGGCTGTCATTATCACAACCCCAGATGGACGAATCCTTCGGGATCAGCCCGGAGTGGATAACGACCTCGGTCCGGGAGATGGAATTTTCATTTTCCGTGCGGATCCAGAAGGATCCAAACGGCAAGTGGAAATTTTAAACCGATGGTAACAAAAAAAGAAAGGAAAAAGGCCTAAAATCGCGCTGGCCACGCAAAGCAAAAGGGTGATTCGTCGTGTGAACGAATCACCCTTTTCACATTTCTACCCAGTCTATGGATTAGGTAAATTATTGTTAGCCGGTGGAGTATAATCCTTCAGTTTAACTGTCCCCTGCTCTGGATTTATTTCAGATTCAGATATGTTCAAAGTATTCAGGATAATGCCAAGAATAGCCCAAACCCCCATCATTATAGTCAGCCCGATAACGCCCCAAAGCATATGTTTCTTGCTGGCTGTCCTTTTCTCTTCGTTTTCTTGATTCAGAAAGAACTCCAGCACGCCATAAAGAAAATACGCCAACGCCAAAGCAAAAAGAAACGTGATGAGCGGGTTTATGATAAGCCGATCAACATTCGCTACGAAAGAATCCACGCTCGCATAAGCTATTTTTATAAAGAATAGGTTCATGTTCTAGACCTTAGGCTCTTTAGGCTTTAGCATTTTTCATTAACGCGCTAATAATACTTTAGTATTTTATTATTAATAAGATACTGTTGGAAAATTGATAATCTGAGTAGAATCAGAAACTCCAAAAGTAGTTACCAAGATCTTTACAAGCCCCCATACAGCCACAATAACAGCTAAACCAATAATACCATAAATTATTCTGTCTCTTCCGGCCTTTTTTGCTTCTTCGTCACTCGCAATCACATAAGTAATAACTCCCCAAACGAAATAAATCACACCTAAAGCGATCAAAATTGGGACAACGGTAGTAAGAAGTGTGTTTGTTCTACATAATATATAATCGATGGTCCCAACTGAAACACTGGTACAATTAACACCCGAAACACCAGTAGTTGCTGCTAATGATATGGTAGGCGCCAACCCTAAAACAAAACCCGACAAAACAATTAATTTCTTTTTCATAATAATTCTAATAATAATTCTAATAATTAAACGACCTTAAAATAATAATATTCTTCCATTATACTACAAAAACACAAACAAAACAAAATCTATGGATTAACTTTAACTTGCGGAATGGCGTATTCAATGCCAAAAGTATTGCCCAATATCTTGACTAAACCCCAAACTGAAACCATTACTGTCAAGGCAATAATCCCCCAGATCATAAATTGCCTGCCTTTTGCCTTCTTTGCCTCTTCATCGTCATTGATAACATACTGCACCACACCCCAGACAAACATAGCCACCGCCAAAGCAAAAATCAGCGGAATGACCGATTTGTTGATAATACAACTAGCATAACCTAAAAGATCTTGTAATTTCGGATTAGGATTAGTGGTAAAAGCGCAACCAGAATTTGGAGCTGGCGGGCTATATAAACTAGGATCAGAATAATCAGGAGAACTAAACACTACCACTGTCGGACTAAGAAATCCAGCTAATGTAATAAGTATTAAGATGTGTAGCGCATATTTCTTCATAATTTAATTTTTTACTATTTTAAAGTGCAAGCACGGTATCAGATATCATCTGCGCGATAGCCCACGACCCCAAGAGTATCGCCGCGCCGATTAAGGTGTAAAGTAAAGCGTCTTTAGCTTTGGTAAGTTCTTCCGGCTTGCCTCGAGCCGATACAAAAAGAAAACCGCAGTAAATGACAGCCAGCGCCACAACCGGTATGCCGACTTTTAGCACACCCTCCAAAAGAATCTTAATGAAACCATTTACGGTATCTACTTTTATGGGGTTAATAATTTTCCCTTGAGAGGTAGAAAAATCAGCATAAAGAGCAGAAACAGGCACAATAAAAGCATAGAACAATAAAACAAACTTGCGCCAATTTTTCTTAATAAATTGCATACCCTGAATTATATCTTATCTTAAAAACCTATCCAAGTCCAAGTCCCTTCCGGGCTCAATATTGACAATATTGTCCTAATAATGAGCCAAGCGGCGGCGGCAAAGACAAGACCATAAACTGTACTGCTGAAAACTTTTTTCGCTGTTTCCCTCTTTTCCGTACTGCCCCCGGAAGTTACAAGTTCAAAACCGGCATAAAAAAACATTATAGCGGCAATCGGCACAACCATAAATTTTAAAATAAAAGTAATTCCATTGTTTATAAGATCTATGAAATCTTTAAATTCGCAGGAATGATTAGTGAGAGGTGTATCAGGATTATTTGTCTCGCAAGGAACCAATCCCGCCGCCAAAGAAAAAACAGGCAGAACAAGCATTAAAAATATAAATATCGGAATTATTAATTTTATTATTTTTTTCATTTTATTAACAATAACCCCAATTTGCTATTGGCATCGGATATCGCGCTTTCAACAGTCAGACTATTTGAGAGCACCCCGTCAATCATATTGCGGAAAATGTTATCGGTGTCTTTGGCTGACGGATCAAGCCAGCTTCTCGCATAAAGCGCCGAATCATAAAAAATTGGAGAATAGCTGTCAACTGGCTTAGTTTTGAGCAAATCGCGGCGGGCCGGCGCTACCCCGAAGGCCGTGGCAAATTTGGAAGCAAAATCCCCCGTCGCCATCAGACTCGCCGCCAGAAAAGCGGTATTGAAATTCTTGGAAGAAGACAGGAGGGCGATGCCCGTCACCTGAGCGCCTGTCAATTTGAAATTGGAATTTTTAATTTGAGGCAACGGCGCCACTCCCAAGTTCTGATTCGGATTTCTGTTTATCAAAGATAGAAGCTCGCTCGCAAACCCGAAATAAAATGCTAGATCTTCCCTCGAAAAAGCATTATCTGAATTCGGAAATGATTTATTCCAAGAATATACATCTTTGTTCGGATCAGCAAAATCAGTATAGAATTTCAGAATTGATGCAAGACTGTATTTTGGATTGGACGCATTAAGGGCAGAGCTAAAAACTCCATCCTTCTCCGCCACAATGCCGCTTCCTGCCTGTATAAAAAGGGCGGACAAAATATTCTTGGCATGGGCGACATTTGAAAAATGCCCAAGCGCCACTACGCTTTTTATTATTTTGTTTGAATCATCTTTCTTGATAAGTTTCGGCACGAGGCTGATCAAATCATCCCAAAAAGCTGGAGGGTAAATCACTCCATTGGCGTCTAAAATGCTTCGATTGTAATACATTACTAGCGGATCAATAGACAATGGAAAAGCCAAAATACCTTTGGAGGTTAAAAAAACTTCTCCCGCGCCGGCAAAATTGCTCTTGAATGAGACCAAGGAATAGCTTTGATATGGAACAGGGGAAATTTTATTGGCATAATGGAATGCCAGACTGTCGGGCAAGAAAAACATATCGGGTCCTGCGCCGGCGGCCAGTGCTTCAAGTAGATTTTGGTCAAAACTCTCGGCTGACTTTTGCACATATTTCACGACAAAAGTGGGATTGGCATTATTAAATTCCTCTAAAAGTGGTGTCAGCGCAGAAGTTTTTTCCGTTCCCCATAAGACAACGGTGCCCAGGCTTCCGGGTGTATTGTCGTTTCCGATCGGTATCGCGCCGGAAAAAACTAAAACGCCGAAAACGGCCAAAGCGATAAATACAATGATGGTTATAAGTTGAAAATTTTTCATGGTTGATGCTAGAACCTAGTCTCTAGAACCTAACCTAAATATCATACCATAATGATAAGCTCCTGCGTTAATCTCTCGTTCAAAAATAAAATCCTCTTTTTCAAACATTTCCCGCGCTTTACTTTTTGGAATAGCCATTTTAAAAGCGGTAATCGCGGAATTTGCAGACCAATCAATAAGAAGCATTTTACCTTTCGGTTTTAATATTCTTTTTATTTCCCCGATAAATTTATTTTTATTTTCTACCTGATGAAGAACATTAGAAGCAATAATCGCGTCCACAATACCATCTCCAATCTTTGTCCCGCCAATTTTTTCAATGTTTCCCCAAATAATCTCCACATTGTTTAGATTCGCTCCTTTTACCTTACTTTTAATTGTCGCTAAAAAATCTTTGTTTATTTCAATCGCATAGACCTTTCCTCTAGGCGCCATTTTTCCGGCGGCGATGGAATAAAAACCGGTTCCGGCGCCCAAATCAGCCACGATATTGTTTTCTTCTAATCCGAAAGCTCTTAAGTTTTTCACTGGGTCAGCGAACATACACACATTATAATATGAAAAAGCATTGTCTGCATGAAAGTTATCAACAAAAACCCTTGCTGTCAAAGAGACACTTTGACATAATAGAATAATGAATAATAGGGACTATAAAAAATTTTTTAGTGGGTCAATTGCCCATATTTATAACAGAGGCAATAATAAAGAAAAAATATTTTTTGATGAACAGGATTACAAAGCTTTCCTCTTTAGAATTGCTTTGGCTTTGGGATTTGAGCAAAAAGAACTGAGAAGTGAAAACTTATTAAGTATGCCATACTCGAGAATAAGAATTGGATCAGAAGGAAAAAATAAATTTAAAATTCATGCTTTTTGCCTTATACCAAATCATTTTCATTTATTAATTGAACAATGCAGTGATGTATCGATTTCAAAATTAATTTCCAAAGTCTGTTCAAGTTATTCTAAATATATAAATAATAAATACAAACGTGTTGGACATACCTTTCAGGATTGTTTTAAAGCAGTCTTTATAGAGAATAATCCTCAGCTAATGTGGACATCTTCTTACATTCACATGAACGCGGTAAAAGACAAACTAGTAAAACATCCTAGTGCATACAAATGGAGCAGTTATAATGACTATGCTCTTGAAAGAAATCTACCGATAATTACAAAGGAATTATTACTCGGAACTTTTGGCGGCATAAAAAATTTCATAGAACAAACACTGATTTATGATGTCAAAGAGACACTTTGACACTATTGGTTAAGATTTCCTATATACACTTTGTACACCTTTACTACTGAGATTGGAAATCAAACTAAGTTCTTTTAATGGTAATGCTTCATTCCGATCAGCAAATCCTATATAAATTCCACCTTTTTTAAGAACACGAGAAATTTCTCTTATTATTTTTTAGTTACATCTATTCTCAATTCTGAAAGTATATTTTCAAACAGGAGAAAGATATCTTGCATAATTTCAAGAGGATTATCTCCAAAAGGTCTACCATCTTCATGATGAAAAAGATTTTTATTAATCTCGACACCCTTTAGTGATAATTTTAATTTTTGTTCCATAATTTACTTAAAAAGGTCATGTCAAAGAGACACTTTGACATATTATTAAATACAGGCGAGGGAGGCAATGCCATCGCCGGCGCGGAGGCGCATGATCGTTACGCCCTGGGTCTGACGACCAAGCGAAGAAATGTCCTTCAGAGCTGTTCTGATCACTTGGCCTTTCTTGGACATTGCAATTAATTCTTCTTCCTCTCCGGTCAAAACTTTGGCCACAATAAGTTTGCCGGTCTTGGAAGTTACTTTTGCCGTTTTCACCCCCGAACCGCCCCGTTTCTGGACTTTATACTCTTTCAAATTGGTTTTTTTGCCGAAACCATTCGCGCTCATGGTAAGAAACGCCCCAGCTTCCGCTGTTTTCTGCTGGCTATTTTTTATAACATCAACGCTTATGACTGTATCACTCTTTCCTAATTTTATCCCGCGTACGCCTCCGGCAGTCCTGCCCATTTCCCTGATATCAGACTCCTTGAATCTAATCGATTGCCCATCGGCTGTCGCAATCATTACTTCATCTTTTTTTTCTGTCACTAGCGCAGATATGAGTTCGTCTCCCTTGTCTAATCTTATGGCTATAATCCCGCTTCTCCTCACATCTTTAAAACTTTCTGAGGACATCTTTTTAGCTGTTCCGCTTTTGGTGACAAGCAGGAGAGAAGATGGAACTTTGTCTATGTCTTTAGGCATAGCCCCCACACCTTTTGAAAAAAGGTGTGGGGGCATGGCCAAGATTGAAGTCACTTTTTCTTCGGCAGACAGAGAAAGGAAATTCATGATTGATTTCCCTTTTGTCGCTCGCCGACCTTCCGGAATATCATACATTTTCATCTGATAAACTTTGCCTAAATTTGTAAAGAAAAGCAGATTGCTATGCGTCGAACCGGATACAAGCATCGTGACAAAATCTTCTTCTTTAGTTTCCAAATCAATTACCCCGACTCCGCCCCGCTTTTGCGCGCGATATTCGGAAGGATCGGTGCATTTCACATATCCGCCGGCGGTTAGAACGAGCATCGTTTCTTTTTCCGGCACTAAATCCTCGTCGGAAATTTCTTTCACTCCGCCTTTCATTATCTTTGTCCGTCTTTCGTCCGCATATTTAGCGCGAATTTCTTTTAATTCTTCAGCGATAGTTTTGAGTATCTTTTTCGGGCTGGCTAATAAATCTTTCATTTCCGCAATAAATTTTTGTTTCTCTATTAATTCATCCTCGACCGCTTTTCTTTCTAGTCCAGCTAATTTGGATAACTTCATTTCCAAAATTGCTATCGTCTGCAAATCGGAGAATTTGAATTCTTTCATTAAATTAAACTTGGCAATTTGAGAGTCTTTAGACCCGCGAATAACTGTTATCACCCGGTCTATTTTATCCAGCGCTTTTTTCAAGCCCAGCAAGATGTGCTCGCGCTCTTCCGCTCTTTTTAAATCAAAAGCGCTTCGTCTCTTGACTATTTCTTTCCGATGTAAAATAAATTGTTCCAGAATGGATTTTAAAGAGAGAGTCTGCGGAACTCCATCCACCAGAGCCACAATATTGAAATTAAAATTTGATTCAAGCTGAGTATTTTTATAAATATAATTCAAAACTTTTTCCGGATGCGCGCTCGGCTTCAAATCAATCACCACTCTAATATCCTTAGTTGATTCATCGCGCAATCCTTTGATGCCTTCCAATTTTTTTTCTTGCACCAATTCGGCTATCGCCATTATTAAATTTGATTTATTTACCCGAAAAGGAATGGAAGTGATGACAATGGAGAAATTTCCGTCTTCTTGTCCAACGATTTCGGCTTCGCCTCGACACACGACTCCTCCCCGTCCCCCGGAATAAGCATGGAGCATATCTTTGTATCCATAGGCAACACCTCCGGTCGGAAAATCCGGCCCTTTTATAAATTGCATCAGATCTTCAGTCGTGGCATTCTCATTTTCAATTAAATAATTCGTAGCATCCAGCACCTCGGCCAAATTATGCGAAGGAATGTTTGTCGCCATTCCAACAGCGATACCCAAAGTGCCATTTAAAAGCAATGCCGGAACACTTGAAGGAAAAACTGTTGGCTCCTTGCGGGTTTGGTCATAGTTTGGACGAAAATCAACAGTTTCTTTTTCCAAATCCCGCAACAATTCGCTTGAAATCTTGGACATTTTTGCCTCAGTGTAACGCATCGCCGCGGCATTATCTCCGTCAATCGAACCAAAGTTTCCTTGCCCCAAAATAAATGGATAACGATAAGAAAATTCTTGCGCCATGCCCACCATCGAATCATAAACCGCCACATCTCCATGCGGGTGATATTTTCCAAGCACATCTCCGACAACCGCGGCTGATTTCCTAAAACGCGCAGAGGATGTCAAGCCCATTTCGTGCATAGCAAATAAAATCCGGCGATGCACTGGCTTGAGTCCATCTCGAACATCTGGAAGCGCGCGCGAAGTAATGACCGACATTGCATACGCCAAATAGGATTCTTTCATTTCGGAGACGACATCTACCGGAAGAATTTTGTCTCGATGTATTTCTTGATTTGGGGCTGAAAGATTTTTTGCCATAAATTACTATGCGTCTTAATTGGGTTCCGAAAAACTTTTGTATCCGCCAACCAAATTATCTTTTAATGCCGAAAAGGGCTTCAAGTCGTTATTTACTTTTATTTGCGTATCGGGATTAGTCAAATTTGTTCCTAAAGAATAAATCCAGAGAAATAATAAAATGATAGCAAAAGTGATAGTCAAAATATGTAAAATATGTCTTCGAACTTCTTCAGATTGATTTCTAATATGATGAATAATTTTTTTCATGATTTTTTAATTTTAAAATGTTTAAATCTAGGTTGTCCGCAGGACAACTACTTCTCCTTCTTTTCCTTCTAAATCTTTTAACTTAAGCGTCAGTTTATCCACTACCTCGGCTTTCTCTTCTCCGGTTTCTTTTAAAAATGTTTTCAGGGATGCATTATCATAATCCATCGGTATAATCATTTTCGGTTCAAGCGATGACGCAAGCTTCGCAGCTGATTTGGCATCCAGCATTCCCTTGTTGCCGACCGGCATAAAAAGAATATCCGGGCTGTTGACCGCTTCCCGCGCCTCTTTAGAAATTTCCGAATTTGATAATGCTCCGAGAAAAACAACATTAATATTATCTACGGAAAATATATAAATGGTATTGATGTAATTTTTGTCATCAAGAAACGCATTTGATAAAACTCCTTTAATAAAAATTTCTTTTATTTCATAATCTCCCGGACCAGTGATAGCAAAAGGCACCCGCTCTCCGTGTGAAAGCTGATCTATGCCATTATAATCAGGATGATTGGTAGTAATAAGGGCAATGTCCGCGCCAAAATGAGCGTTGATGCCTGTTTTAGAGCTTTTACTGACAGGATTAAAAGACAGGACTGTCTCCCCTTGCTGAATCTTGAAAAATTGTTTGCCAAAATATGTGATTATCATTTGCTTGCATTATAGCAGATTTCTTGCTAAATTGAAAGTATTATCAGCCAAAGGCTGATCCGCCTCGGGCGGAAAAGCATGGATTTAGGGCTAAAATCTTTACGAAGTAAAGATTCGCCCGATCTTAAGGATTTTAGGGTAACCCTAGGAGGCACGAGCCGAAAAGAACCTAAACCTTATATCCGCTTTAGGGCGGATTTTATTTTTTCAGCCTCATGCCCAAGGCAGATAAGCCTATGGCTTAAAAGGCTAATCCGCCTCGGGTGGAAATTTTAGAAACATATTTATGATCAAAAACGCAACAGTAGCAAAACCTGCCCGTTTCTACGGTGATTCAGAAGCAGTTGTAGAAAATTTAGTGTTGAGTTCCATTTTGAATCGCAGTGTGAATAAGCCGGAAATTGATTCTCTGGTGGAGGGGGCAGTGATTAGCGTGGAGAAAGCATCGGTCTATGTGGACCTGGCGCCATACGGAGCGGGTATTATTTACGGCCGTGAATTTATTAATGCCAAAGACATCATTAAGAAAATAAGCATCGGAGACATCATTAAGGCAAAGGTGGTGCAAGTGGAAAATGAAGATGGTTATATCGAACTTTCTCTGAAAGAAGCAAAACAAGCGCTTATTTGGAATGAAGCGGAAAAAGCGATAAAAGAAAAAACAGTAATAAGTTTGGAAATAAAAGAGGCAAATAAGGGAGGACTAATTTTGGAATGGCAGGGCATTCAGGGATTCCTGCCTGCGTCTCAGCTTAAAGCTGATCATTATCCCCGAGTATTGGACTCCGATAAAGATAAAATACTAAAAGAATTAAAAAAACTGGTTGGACAGCAAATTTCCGTGATGATTATTTCCACATTGCCTAAAGAAGGCAAGCTAATATTCTCGGAAAAGGATAATAACCCTGAAGAGAAAAAAGAAATTTTGAGCAAATACGCTATCGGCCAAGATCTTGACTGCACCGTGGCGGGACTGGTTGATTTTGGGGTATTTGTAAAACTGGAAGACGGGCTGGAAGGCTTGGTGCATATTTCCGAGCTTGATTGGGGACTGGTGGAAAATCCCCGCGCAATGTTTAAAATAGGAGATAAGATCCGCACTAGAGTAATCGAAATAAAAGACGGCAAGATATCGCTTTCTATTAAAGCTCTTAAGGAAAATCCTTGGAAGGAATTTGAGGGAAAATTAAAAAAAGGAGACATCACCAAGGGAGTGGTTATCAAATACAATAAACACGGCGCCTTGGTCTCTATCAAAGAAGGAGTGGCTGGTTTAGTGCACAATTCGACCTTCCCAACTGAAGCCAAGCTTCGCGAGAAACTGGAACTTGGAAAAACTTACAATTTCCAAATCACTCTTTTTGAACCAAAAGAACAAAAGATGACCTTGGTGTATCTGGAGTAATTGCCCATTCTCTGCTTTTTACTTGATACCATAATAGACACGGCCGTTGCTATTATGGTATTAGTTTGAACTTGTCTACTATCTTTTACATATGTTCAACATCGTGGACAATGTGGTTTTTGTTCTTGAAAAATTTTTGCGATTTTGGTAATTTTTATATATACTCTGTATATGCCATCAGAATCTTGGCCACCTAATCTAGCAACATATAAATCTATAGAATCTCTAAAAAAAACATTTAAACAAAGATTGGATATTGTTTTGTATAAACAATTGACTGTGGATAATATTGAAACTTTTGCGGATGACGCGTTGTCTGAAACTATTAAATTAACGGAGGATATCCTAGCTGAATACAGAATAAACCCAAATGTCTACCCAAACCAAATACCCATAGACAAACAAAAGCAAGAAGACGAAGCTTTTGCCATTTTGGGTTTACCAAATATTAGTGAAATATTGCAATCTATTATCGATGTCAAAGAAAAAATTGACGCCCTTAGGATATATTTAAGCGAACCAAGAAATGGAACGGAAGAAATAATCATTCCTCCGCAGTCTGATGCCATCTCTGAAATAAAAGACGGTTCAGGAAAAGGCATTGAGGAAAAGAAACTCATCCCCCGCCTGCTTACTCTCCTTTACATTTTGGAAACTGATTTTGATATCCCCAAAGAACAAGTTAAAATTACAGAAGGAAAAGTTGCTCCAAATATGGTGCGTCAAACTCCGTATGTGCGCGTGGAGATTGTCGACTTGAGTAGAATTATTTATATTTGCGATGAAGAAGGCAATGCGAGTTATGTGTTTGATGCGGACAAATTAAAAGAGGCTGAGGTAAATGTAGAGAATCTTGATATTTCGGATAAAAGCGCGATAAATAATCTTCTTGCCAGATACCAAGGCATTGGAGCAAGAATTGTTCAGACGAAACATTGGAGAGCACATATGGCGGGGCTTTTAGAAAATCCAATTCCAGAAAAAGCGAGAGAGAAGAATTCGGAACAGGCTGTGTTTGTTTCGGAATTCGCAAAGAAAGAAAAGAAAGAGCTTTTGCCGTTTGATAAATTTCAGCAAGAAGTAAAAACCTTGTATACGGGAGAAGGTAATGTGCAAAGGTGGTATCATCAAGAAAGAAAAAATCATAGTGATTGGCCATCTACTCCAAATAGAACATATAGAAATTTCGGCTGGGTGGATTGGTCAAAACTAGTTGAGAAAGAAAACAAGTTCAAAAAAGAATTTCTTTCATTTGATGTTTTCGAAGCAGAAGTCAAAGATCTGTACTATGAAAGAGATGATGTTCCTAGAATTCGTGAATGGTACGAGAAAGAAAGAAGTAGCCATTCAAATTGGCCTTCTAGTCCACAAAAGATTTACAAAGATAATGGTTGGAAAAGTTGGTTAAAGTTGGTGGGAAGAGAAAATAGATTTAAGAGAGAATATCCATTTTTAGATTTTCAAAAAGAAATAAGAACTTTATACAAAGCAGAAGAAAAGAGTGTAGAAAAATGGTATTACAAAGAAAAACCGAATCATCCAAATTGGCCTTCAAGACCACAACGAACCTATAAAAATAGAGGCTGGCAAGGTTGGCCAGAACTTGTTGGGAAAGAAAATCGGGCATAATACCCATTTTCCGTGGCTTTTTTAAGCAGTTGAAACACAAAAGACCA
>CAZKPK010000017.1:0-14072 GCA_964554645.1 uncultured Candidatus Saccharibacteria bacterium
ACAAAAGAGATTAACTCCTTGGTAACAGTTTAATATGAGCTATAGCGCTGCTTTTACAATGCTCAAAAATCGCAATAAAAAAGACATTATTAGCACTTTAGTATGCTAGAATGAAAAAATGAAAATTGGAATTTTTGATTCTGGTTTGGGGGGTCTCATCATTACTCGAGCAATAAGTAGGATGATGCCGGAATATGATTATGTTTATTTAGGAGATACAAAAAGAGTGCCTTATGGAAATAAATCTCCTGAGGCAGTGTTTGAATTTACCCGAGAAGCCGTAGATTATCTTTTCCGAAAAGAAGATTGCGCGGTGGTGGTTATCGCTTGCAACACGGCCAGCGCCCGAGCTTTGCGGCAAATCCAGCAAGAATATTTGCCTGCCCGCAACGCTTCGCGTAACGAGGCGGGCGGGCTAAAGAATTTCAAAAATAGAAAAGTGCTTGGCGTTTTGATTCCGGCGGCAGAAGTAGCCTCTAATTATAAAAGGACTGGAGTATTAGCGACATTGGGAACCGTAGCTTCAAACGCTTGGACAGTAGAAATACAAAAATTGAACAGAAAAACTAAAGTTTTTCAAAATCCCGCGCCGATGCTTGTGCCACTTATTGAAGAAGGAGAAAACGCGCTCGCAAAATCGTTTCTTCTAAAATATTTGAAGCCGTTGATAAGAAAAAAAATAGATGCATTAGTTTTAGGCTGCACGCATTATCCAATATTAAAGAAAGAGATAAAAAAAATTACGGGGAAAAATGTAAAAATCATTTCTCAAGATGAAATAATTCCTGAAAAATTAAAAGAATATCTAGCGCAACATCCGGAAATTACTGAGAAACTGTCTAAAAATAAAAGTATGAAAATTTTAGTGACAGACAAAACACAAAATTTGAATCTTTTAGTAAAAAGATGGTTTAATGGAACTAGAACAGGCGGAACTAGAAGGCAAATAAAACCCAAAATAATTAATTTAGAGAAATTCTAGACATTTGTAAATAATTTACCAGTAAAGTATGATGGGAAAATGAATACTAAAAAGCTTGGAAGAGAAATCAGGAGCATCGTATCTGCGCTCCAGAAAGAAAATAAAATGCGCTTGGCCGATGAAATCAGTAAAAACTGGGATAAAACAGTATTGGAATATTCAAAAGAACTTAATTTTTGGAGGCCAAAGAGACCAATAGAACCCGAACTGCTTAACGCTTTCGATAAAGAACTTCGACGTTTGGAATTCGATGCTGTGTCCCGAAAAGAAATTCTTTTTTCCATCAGGAAACGCAGGGTGCTGCAAACAGCTCCCCATCTGGGAGCCACTGAAGGTCCGCGAATGCTCTGCGTCAATTGGCTGGGATCTCTGGCCGTGCCGGAAAAAGAATTTTATGTTGCGGGTATGTTTTCGGGAATCCCCTTTTCAAACCGTTCCCGCCCCGGACGCATTAATAGGAAAAACAACGAAGTAAATTTATTTCCCAGCACGATGCAAGATGCGCTAGTGTATAAAAGTGAGATTTCCAACAAGTTGATAGAAAAATTAGACACTTTGCCGGAAAAATTGGTAAGATTCTTGCCCCAAGCGACTGTGGGCGCTTCCTATACCAAATGGGCGCTTCAGGCCTGCCAGCATGCTGAAAGAAAAATTTTGAATAAAAATAATTTGGTATATGTGGATATCAATGAAGTGATCGCTGAATATTTAGTTCAAGTTCTTAAAAATCGTTTTCATATTTTTCATAAGATATTCTTCCACCCTGAAATCCATAAGCAGTTTAACGAGACCTTTCCGAAAGAAACAATGTTTTATGCGCCAGTCTTGAGTGGAAAATACGAAAGCATGGAAAATATGATTTTTTCCAAAAGAAGCCTGAAAAGTAAAAATAAAGAAATCTTACTCGATAATCCGGAAATCTTAATAAAAGAAATTGAAGAGGGCCGGGCTTGTCCATCGATTATCCTGACATTTATCGCGCTTTCTTTTTTAAATCAATTCAAATGTTTCGGCTCTTTCGCGCAAGTTGAATACTTGCCCGTTTATCAGGAAAAATTGGCCCAGTTGGAATTTATAAAAATATTTAAAATAGAAAGCATCGCCACTTCCAATCTTACTACCGGAGTTTTCCCCAATGGAACGGACACTTTTCCAGCGGACCTGATAATTTATGGTAAAAAACTAAAACAAAAAGAAAGCTGGCTTTTCGGCGAACTTTTGCTGAAAATAAAAGATACGCTGATTGCCAGTTATTTTACAGGCGATAATAGAAAAAATGGCAACAAATAAAAAAACAAACGAAAGAAAAAAAGTTCATCTGATAGGCATCGGCGGCTCTGGAATGTCGGCCTTGGCGGTGCTTTTTAAAGAGTCGGGTTGGCAAGTAACCGGCACGGACGCAAATTCTTCCGAACTATTCTCTTCGCATCTGAAGAAAAACAAAATTATTTTTTATAAAAAATACAGCAAAAAAAACATTCCAAAAAATGTCGATCTAGTAATTGTCGGAAATAATGCGCCTTTTTCGGCGGAAGTAAATCCGGAAACAAGACAGGCCGTACAATCAGGGGTTAAAATACAGTCCATGCCGGAAGCGCTGGCTGCGCTTTCCCAGAACAAAGAAAACATTGTGGTGGTCGGCAGTTCTGGTAAATCCACCTGTGCAGCGCTTCTGGCTTGGTGTTTATTGAAAGGAGAAAAAAACCCTTCTTATTTTATCGGCGCGCTGCCTTTTAATTTGAAAAATTCTTCGCATTTAGGAAAAGGTGCTGAATTCGTGATTGAAGGCGATGAATACACCTCTTCCAAGACCGACAAACGTTCTAAATTTTTACATTTTGATCCCTCGTTAGTTTTATTAACATCCGCTCAACATGACCATATAAATGCTTTCCCGACCGAAAAATCGTATAAAGAACCATATAAAAAATTAATGTCGAAAATTCCCAAAAACGGATTGTTAGTTTATGCTCTGGAAGGAAAAAATAACAAAGAGATAGCTAAATACGCTAAGTGCCGAACCGGAAGCTATAGTCTCGAACAAGCAAATGCAAATTGGTACGCGCAAAATATAAAATATGGCAGGCAGTCATCTTTTGAGCTGATGCAGAACGGCAAAAAAATTGCGGCAATCAAAACCAAACTTCTGGGCAAACATAATATTGAAAATATTATCGGCGCTGGAGCCTTGCTGATAGAAAGTAAAAAAATCACCTCAAAAGTTTTTGCTCAAGCTATAAACTCATTCCAAGGCATCAAAAGCCGGATTGAATTGAAAAACAAAAATTCAATGGTTCCAGTATATGAAGGCTTTGGTCCTTCACAGGAAAAAGCAAAATCGGTTTTTGATGCGTTACGCCTTCATTTCCCAAAACGCAGAATTATCGCCGTGTTTGAACCGCATGCCTTTTCTTGGCGAAACAGAAAATTTTTGAAATGGTATAAAACTATTTTTAACGGTATTAGCGAAGTAGTGATGTTGCCTGCCACCGGACACGGAAAAAAAGCAAAGGATCAATTAAATTCCATTGAAATATGGCAAGAAGCAAAAAAATATAAAAATATCCATACTATTGATAATGAGAAAGAAGGACTGAAGATTATTCAAAAATTAATAAAGAGAGATGATGTTGTCGCTTTAGTTTCCTCCGGTTCTTTATTTGGGCTTAATAATTCTGTGCCGAAATTGATGGAAAAAATGTTTCCTAAATAAATGCTTTCTTGAATTCCTCTAAATCATTAAAATGTTTTTTTACGCTCTTGATCTCCTGATAATCTTCATGACCCTTGCCAGCGCATAAAATTATATCCCCTTTTTGAGCCAACTTTACAGACTCGAATATTGCTAAATGACGATCGGGAATAGTTATAACTTTTTTTGACTCTTCTTGATTCAAGTCTTTTTTCATATTCTCTATAATGATATTGGGGTCTTCGTTCCTCGGATTATCGGAAGTAAAGATAGCAACATCTGAAAGACTCGCGCCAATCTTGCCCATCATGGGACGTTTGAATGGATCGCGATCTCCTCCACAACCAAAAACAGAGATTATCTTCCCATCTCCCTGTTTTATTTCTTTGATTGTTTCTAAAACATTTTGCAGAGCATCCGGCTTGTGCGCATAATCCACAACGATTAAAATTCCAGAAGAAGACAAAAAATGATCAAATCTTCCTGTTGGCGGTTCTATCTTTTGTAAAATCTCCCTGACTCTTTCCAGATCAAAACCGAGAAGCTTGCAAGCGCTCCAAACCGCAAGCAGGTTATAAGCATTGAATTTTCCTAAAAGTTTTGATTTTATTTTTTCTCCATTGAAATCAAGTTTTAGCCCGGAAAAATCTGATTTTTTAATTTCTCCGTGAAATTTTAACCACAAGTCAGACATGTGGGAATTTCCCACATGTCTGACTTGTTGTTGATTGAATCCATAAGAAAATTTTCGAGCTTTTATATTTTCTAGCATTTTTTCACCATATTGATCATCAGTATTAGCGAGCGCAAAAGCTTTTTCCGGCAACATTTTAAATAATCTCCTTTTGGCCAGAAAATAATTATCCATATTTTTGTGAAAATCCAAGTGGTCATGCGAGAGATTGGTAAAAATTGCGCCAGCGAATTTTAGTCTGGACACTCGTTTTTCCTCGAGCCCATGTGAAGATACTTCCATGAAAACATATTCACAACCTTCATCTTGCATCTTTAAAAGAAGTTTGTTTAACTGCCATATCTCTGGAGTTGTGCTAGTAGAAGAATAAAAAATCTTCTCCCATATGCTTCCTATACCCTTTTTAAAAAAATCAGCTGAAACTTTTTCTCCCGCGATATAATTCTCTACTGTTCCTATGAGCCCAGCTTTATATCCTAACTCCATCGAAATTCTATACAAGAGAGTGGTCGTGGTAGTTTTGCCACTGGTACCCGTCACCCCAATAATTTTCATTTTTTTGTAAGGATAAGAAAATCTAAATCCTATACAACTGTTCAAAAATTGCCTGATAAACAAAGGCACTTTTTCATAATTAAATCCTTTGAAAAATTTTTTCATATTATTCTCCTATATATTCAAACCTTCTTGATTTTTTGCCATTTACTTCCACTTCTTCCACGAACATTTTTAATGGACGTACCCACATAGAATAATCATCACAAAGTTTTTGATAAACAACCAACTCTTCACGAGTTTCAGAATGTTTCGCAACCCCAAGAACTTGATAATTTTTGCCTTTAAAATGTCTATATTTTTCTAATTTTATTTCATTATTTTTTATCATATTTTCTAACTTTAAATAATATCATATAATTACATATACTACAAAACAACACGACCGCATATATTTATAGCATCCATAAATTTACTTCAAATGAAAATTTTTTATTAAGTTCTCATCATAATCAAGTTTCTCCACTACCATATATCTAATATTCTTTCCGAAAGATAAATCAGTCTTGAGTAATTCAATAAACTCAGAACATTCATAAGGATAAATCCAGACACTTCGCTGAAGTTGTATAAATCCAAAATCTTTTATTTCCATACGTAAAAGATCTCTTTTTGATCTAGTATTTTCCCAAACATCAAAAATAACCACTCTCCACTTACCATCCCATTTATTATTTTTCCTTTTTTCTGTAATTTTGTAATATAACAGTCTCCGCTCCCCTTTTTCAGTTAGTGATACAAATTGCTTTCCATTTTCAACTTCTATTTTAAGAAAACCGTCCTTTATAAGTTTTTGTGCTTTTTGATTTAGATAATATTTTAAATTATATTTTTTCTTATGTTTTAAAAAAGGCTTTAGGGCCTGTAGAGCATTTGGTGCAAGCAATGCGATTGTCAAAATACCTGTAGTTGCAACAGTTATTAAAATAATTCTTTTATAATCAATCTTATTACGCATGACTTAATTATACTATAAAATAACACGATCGTGTATTTTTATACTTCAGTTAAAATGATGATAAATATACCTCCATTCGTAATATCCTGTCATTAATTACTTTCTTTAGTTTTTCATCAATTATCAAATCATTCTTAAAGGCTTCTTTTGCAATCTTTAAAAACCTTTTAAGGGTTAACTTCACAGAAGTTATACTTTCATTTTTATCGACTTTTTCATTAATAACTTCAAGACGTGATTCTGGATCAAATTGTAAAATATATGCCAAAGCACCCTCAAGATTTTTATTTGATTTAAAAATACCAGGATTTTCTTTGATACACTGTTTAAAAAGATTTAACATGGAATCGTTATCTTCAGAAGAATTTTGTTGGGGAATGTGTTCTGGGTTCATATTTTCTTTAATTCTAATTTACCAAAGACTTCCGGTGCTGAGGGGCATTGATAAGTCCGCATTTTTTGTATTTGTAAACTTCGCCAGTGGCGGGATTAATTGCCCCGCACGGACAGGGATCATTCCGGCCAATATTTTTGGTTGAGTCAGTTTGAGCGCTTTTTATATCTTCACTCGATTCTATGTGGCTTGTGACTAAAGTCTGTTTTGGTTCGTTTTGATCCACTTTCGCCGGTTCAGTGATTGTGCCAATTAAATTTAACACTTGTTCTTTGAACGTCTCTTCCATTTCTTTGAACATCGCTAAACCGTCTTTTTTATACTCCACGATCGGTTCGCGCTGACCGTAAGCGCGCAGATTGACTGAGGAGCGCAGATAATCCATCGCTTCCAGATGTTCCATCCAGAGAGTATCAGTGGTATACAAAGCAATTCTTCTGACAGTCTCAAAAAATGCTTCATCGCCAAGTTGCTTTCTTTTTTCTTCAATTATTTTTTTCAGTTTTTCCTTCTCTTTCCTGTCTTCCAGAATCTGCCTCAATAAAGTTTCCACTTCTTCCTTATTGGAGCGCAACATTTTCTGCCTTCTTTCATAAATAATCTTGCGCTGGTGATTCATCACATCGTCGTATTCCAGAGTGTTTTTTCGCGCATCAAAATGAAAACCCTCAATTTTCGCCTGGGCGCCTTCCAGTGTTTTGCCGATAAAGCGGTTCTCAATCGGCTGGTCCTCCGGTATGCCAAAGCGTCCCATCATCGTTTTTATTTTCTCCGATCCGAATACGCGCATTAAATCATCTTCCAAGGAAACATAAAACTGCGTTTCTCCCGGATCTCCTTGCCGACCGGAACGGCCTCGAAGTTGGTTGTCAATTCTTCTCGCCTCATGCCGTTCAGTGCCCAGAACAAAAAGTCCGCCGACGCTTTTTACAAATTCATATTCCTCTTTCACTATCGGATTGCCTCCAAGCTTGATATCAATTCCCCGTCCGGCCATATTGGTAGCGATAGTCACCGCGCCGCGCTTGCCGGCCTGCGCGATAATTTCACCTTCTTTTTCATGATTCTTGGCATTTAAGATAACATGGGATACACCTTCTTGTTTCAGATAAGCAGAGAGAAGCTCATTTTTTTCTATTGAAATGGTGCCAATTAACACTGGCTTCCTTTTGATGTTTAATTCTTTAACTCTTTTGGCAATTGCCTTAAATTTTCCCTTTTCATTCTGGAAAATCAAATCATTGTGATCTGCGCGAATAACGGGGCGATTAGTTGGAATTATTATTACGTCCAGCCCATAGACTTTCAAAAATTCTTCGGCCGAAGTGGCCGCCGTGCCGGTCATCCCGGAGAGCTTTTTATAAAATCTAAAATAATTCTGAAAAGTGATAGAGCCGGAGGAACGAGTTTCCTTTTCAATTTTCACGCCCTCTTTCGCTTCGATCGCCTGATGAATTCCCTCACTCCAACGCCTGCCCGGCTGAAGACGCCCGGTAAAAGGATCCACGATTATCACTTCACCCTCTTTCACCACATAATCTTTATCTTTTTCAAATATCGCTTGCGCTTTTACGGCTGTTTCCAAATGATGAACATATTTAATGCCTTTTTCAGTATAAATATTCTCCACCCCGAGAAGCCGTTCAGCCTTAGTAATACCAACATCCGTCAAAGTTATCGCCTTCAATTTTTCATCAACCTCGTAATCAGTATCTCTTTTGAGTTGTTTGGCAATTTGATGAAATTTTACGTAAAAATCTTCGGAATCGCCGGCGGCGGAAGAAATAATAAGCGGGGTGCGCGCTTCGTCAATCAAAATAGAGTCCACCTCGTCCACAATGGCATAGGAGTGGCCGTTTTGAACAAGGCTATCTATAGAAATCGCTAAATTGTCCCGCAGATAATCAAAACCATATTCATGATTGGTACCGTAAGTCACATCTGCTCTGTATGCTTCTTTCCGCGAGCATGGTCGTAGGAAATCATACATAACTTTAAACTCGCCGATATTGTCGCGCTCTTTGTCCCTAGACACTTCTAGAGAAGTGTCGGGTGATCCAGTTACGCTGGATTTAGCCTCATCCATGTGCTTGCTGTCATACAAATAAGACACATTGTTTGAATTGATAACACCAACAGTTAGTCCTAAAAAATTATAAACTTGCCCCATTAACACCGCGCCGATGCGAGAAAGATAATCATTCACCGTCACAATGTGCACACCCTCGCCGGTTAATGCATTTAAGTAAGCTGGAAGAACCGCTACCAAGGTTTTTCCTTCACCGGTTCTCATCTCGGCGATTTTACCTTTGTGGAGCGCTATTCCTCCAATTAACTGGACATCATAATGCCTCTCTCCTAAATTTCTTTTGGCTGCTTCTCGCACCAAAGCAAAAGCTTCGGGTAACAGGTCATCTAAACTTTCCTGCTTACCGGCAGGCAGACTTCTTCCTGCTAATCTATCCTTAAATTCCAACGTTTTTTTAGGAAAATCACTATCTGCCAATTTCAAAACATCTGCTTCAAAAGCGTTTATTTTTGATACTGTTTCGTTTATATTTCCAATGAATTTAGAACTTTCGTCGCCGAACATTTTACTGAATAAAGACATAAAGATATACTAGCATAAAAACAAAAAACTTCCGACTTTCGCAGGAAGTTTTTTGAAAGATCGCAGATATTTATCTTCGTCTCTTTGTAGCCTTTCTCTTGCCTTTTTTTGCTGTCTTTCTCTTTCCTCTCTTTGCAGCCTTCTTTCTTTTTTTTGCCATAGCTTGCCCCGCCGATGGCGGGGTATAAAAAAATTAATTTTCTAATTATTGTAGTTTGCAAAAAAAATACGACCAAGTTTTTTTATTGCGGAAACATCTTAATTATCCCGCATATTGAAAAGTATTACAATAGTTTTTTTGCAAAACTGTGGATAACTCCCAATTTTATTTTCGCGGAGCGAATTATAAAATTGAGAATCCTGTACTAAATTTTTGATTAAGTAAAAATAAAATAAAAAAATAATTTAAAAAACAAAAAAAATAGTCTACTATATAGTATATTAAAATTTTAGTACTGGAATAAATTCCACCACGATGACGATCGTTTTTACAGTAGAATTATTAATATGCTGAAATTATTTTCATTTGAAGCGGGTGATGGCGAAACTCCAACATATGTGCCTATGTGAGTGCGACCACCCGCTACAGATAAAAACAATTTCTTAAATATATTGTAACACAAAACTTTGTCGGGCCGCTGGGAATCGAACCCAGTCTACATCCTCCCGAAGGATGCGTACGACCGGTATACTACGGCCCGTTTTGGCTATCTTACCATTATTTGTGGCGGAAGATCATTTTACCAAATTCAATAGCGGCAATGTTTAATATTCCGATCAGCACAACTCCGAGAACCCAATAAAACGGCAAGGGAACAGTGCCAAATAAAGACTGGAAAAAAGGAATATAAATGGCTGCGCCCATCATCAGAACGCCGATGCCGATCCCCATCGACAAATAACGGTTCGAAAATAGCGGATATTTAAAAATACTTTTTTCCAAACTCCTGACGGAAAGCGTCAAAAACAAAGTGTAAGTTCCAAAGCTGGCAAAAATAAATGTCCTGACGATTTCTTTCGGAAAACCTAATTTCAGTAAAAACCAATACAGAAAAAATAGAAGCAGGCTTGATGAAAGACCGATAAACAAGATTAAAAATTTCATCAAGGGGTCAAAAAGGCCAGACTTGATGCTTCGGGGACGCCGAATGAATCCATCAATATCTTTTTCAAACGCGAAAGCGACCGCGGGAAAACTGTCCGTGAAAAAGTTCACCCAGAGAATTTGAAGCGCGCTGAGCGGCAAAGGCAGACCGGTGATGAGAGCTCCGCCGATAAGAATGAGAGCGTCCGCGGTATTGGAAAGCAGATACACCAGCACTTTGCGGATGTTGCCGAGTATCTGCCGGCCTTCTTCTACCGAAGCGGCAATCGTTTCAAAATTGTCATCCAAGAGAACAAGATCCGCAACATCGCGGGCAACTTCCGTTCCCGAACCCATGGCAATGCCGACATTCGCCTGCTTGATGCTCGGCGCATCATTTACTCCGTCACCAGTCATCGCCACCACTTCTCCTAATTCTTGGAACGCCTGGACAATTTTCATCTTATCTAAAGGCGACACGCGCGAAATGACGCGCAAGACAGATAATTTTTGTTTTAATGCTTCGTGAGACAAGGCGCCAAGCTCGGCGGCATCAAGAACATTTGAATCATTGATTGCAAAACCAATTTCTTTGGCAACAGCCGTGGCTGTGCCCCGATGGTCGCCAGTCATTATCACCGTCTTTATCCCCGCTAATTCGACTTTCCGAATTGTCTCTTTGATACTCGGACGCACTGGATCATGCAAAGTAATAATTCCCTTGAAAGAAAGATGGTCGAACTGCATATCTTTTGAAAAAGTAAAATCTTTTTTCGCCTTGACTTCTTTAGTTGCCACTCCGACAATCAGTTCGCCCGATTCGGCCAATGAATTTATTCTGGCCAGAGACGCTTTTCGCTCCGCCGGATCAAGCGTGGAATGGTGGATGAAAATATCCGGCGCGCCTAGAAATACAAGCTGATGTTTTTCGCGATCGCGCACCAGCGAAACGGAAAATTTATTGACTGCGTTAAACGGCAGAAAATTTATGATAGAAAGTTTGCTTTTCACCGCTTCCATCGTAATGCCCAACAGCGCGGCAGAGCGCACTAACGCTACTTCGATCACTCGACCGCTGGTACGCCATTGCGACGGGTCTTGTTCGCGATTTTCCACCAGAACATTCGTATTTAAAAGAGCCCATTCAAGCAATTCATTTTCCCCCTTCTCTTGAATCGGCAGAATCTTGCTCAATTCCATTTTGGCCATAGTCAAAGTCCCTGTTTTGTCTGTCAAAATCACCGTAGTGCTGCCCAACGCTTCAGCCGCAATCAATTTTCTAATAACACCCTTGCGTTTTGCCATACGTTGCACTCCGATTGCTAAAATTACTGTCATCGCAATCGGCAGACCTTCCGGAACCGCCGCAATGGCGATAGCCACCGAGGTAAGAAACATTTCCACTTGCGAATAACCCAAGGCAGTGCCGATAAAAAAAATAACCAAAGTAAGAATTCCTAAAAAGAGTCCAGCTTGAATGCTGAAACGCTTGATCGCCGTCTGTAAAGGCGTTTCCTCTCTGCGCGATTCGGCGACCAAATTGACAATCCTGCCCAGTTCGGTGGAAAAATCAGTGCGACAAGTGAGCGCGGTGGCAACCCCTTGAGTCACGAGCGTCCCCGCAAATACCATGGAAAGCTGATCCCCCAGAACAGCATTGTTGCCAACTGGTTCAATTTGTTTAAACACCGGCAGAGATTCGCCGGTCAGAATGGCTTCATCCACCTGAAAATCATTTAGAAAAAGAAGCCGTCCGTCCGCTGGAACACGGTCTCCTTGGGTGAGACGAATGACATCTCCCGGCACTAAATTGGCGGCATCGATTTCAGACTCGACGCCATCGCGAATCACCCGCGAGCGCTGTTTGAGATAAGTTTTGAGTTCGGCCAGCGCTTTTTCGGCCTTGTATTCTTGATAAAAACCGAGCGCGACATTGGCAATGAGGGCGGCAAAAATAAAAAGAGAATCGCGATAATGAGCGAGAAAAAATGTCACTGCGCCGGCAAACAATAGAATCAAGATTAAGGGACTTTTAAATTGATTGAAAAAAATAAAAAAACTTGGAGCCGAGTGTGATTTATCTATGACATTCAAACCGAAAGTTTTTAATCGTTCTCCCGCTTCTTTTTCCGAAATTCCGTTTTGGTTGTTCGTTTGCAATATCTCGGCGACTTCGGACACGGGTAAGGCCCAAAACGAACACTTTTCTATATCTTTAGCGATCTGTTCGTATTTCATATCGTTTTGGCAATCCAGCCTATCAATAAAATACCAAGAAAATTGAAAGTAAAAGAAAGAGGGATAAACCACAATGTCTTCATTTTGGAAAAGCCCAAGAGACTGATGCCCAGCTCGTCGGGTAAGGGCGAAGCAATGATTAAGCCTCCGGCAAAAAAAGTTAGCCATCTGAAAAATTTCAGTTTCAGCAATACTCTTATTCTTTTTCCGGCGCCTGGATGTTTGACTAATTCCAGAATGTGTCCTGAAAGCCTGTCTCGGAAAAAACGGAAAATGATTAAATCTCCGATCACCGCTCCCATGGCCCCTAGAATGGCTACGGACACTATTGAATTAGCTTGAGCAATCTCACCGAGAGTAACTATCGCCGGAGCCGTCGTAAAAACCGAAGTGAAAAACATGCCGGCGATAAAACTTCCAAATAATTTCAACTCCTGCGTCGAAGTCAGTATCTTGATCAAAATATCCGTCTTTACCAAAATCACAGCAACAATCACGCTCAAAATGATGATGATCGTATCTTGTATCAGAAATTTTTTGTCATTATTTGTTTTCATTTTTTTTACCGGAGTGGGCATGAGAGGATTTGAACCTCCAACTCTTGCGAGATACGCTCCTGAAGCGTACGCGTATACCAATTCCGCCACATGCCCATATTATACTTGTTCCAAAATATGTTCTACCACCTGATGCATTTTTGCGCCAACGGAATCGCAGGCCTGTGAAAAGTGGGAAAACAATTTCAGATTCGGCATTGATTCAAAATCCAAGAGAAAAATTTTACCCCTTTTGTTCAAAAGAAAATTTGATTTTAAATAATGCTTGACGCCAAGATGATGATGTAAATCTTTTGCCAAATTGACTAATTTTTCTTTTTCTGGAGGCGTTAAACTGCCAAAAACATTTACCGGCGGAAAAATATAAATTTCCTTTTTGCGAAAATGCGGTATTGAGTGAACCGAAGCCACTTTTCCCGCAATAAATTCTTCCACTAAAATGTCCCGACGCTCTGGTCTGGATTCAGACTTTACATTGGGATTTTTTTCGTGATTTAATCCGTCTTCTATCGCATTTACAAGTTCCGGAAAAGTTTTCACTAATTTATCCCCCACCCTCCACGGCGCCGGAAACTTTTCTAAAACTTCTCTCGCAGATTTTGGGGAAAATATATGTCTCGGCATTGAAACACCAATCTGCGCCAGATGCTCCCGTAACATTTCTCGACTATTCCCCAAAGTATGAGTGAAAGAGCTGGTTCCAACATACGGAATAGAAAAATTTTCTAAAATCATCGATACGCTCGGACGCAAAGTATTCCAAGCCACATCAATGTTATGAATTAAATTTGCCGGCGTTATAGGCACCCCGCTCATATGCCAAACGCCTTTTTTATCTATCAAAATATCAACCGGTTTGTATTTGTCAGCTAAATTTTCTGTAATATGCGAAATAATATCTCCGCCTTTCTTTAATGACGAGGCGTAATGCTCCCCCGCTCCACCTCGCAATATTCCGATTCTTTTTTTGACAACTGACTGCATGGTTAAATTATACCATAAACAAAAAAACACCTCGCGCTTCCACGAGGTGTTTTTTTGTTACCCCATAGGTCTGACCTATGGGGTTTGCTGTTCTTTGTTTTGTTTCGTTCCTTTACCCGCCTAAATTTTAAAAAAATTTTGGTGGGTTAACTTTGGGTCTTTGCCTCATGTCAAATAGTTTTTAGGACATTCTATTATTGTCCATTACACGCTCAATTGAGGTGTGCAATACCGACTCACTAACCCCTCACCAATTTAAAAAATTGGTGAGGGGGATTTTCAAATTGAATTATTCCACGAGCAGCTTCCGCTACCCGTGCCTT
>CAZKPK010000018.1:0-13129 GCA_964554645.1 uncultured Candidatus Saccharibacteria bacterium
TTTCCGAATTGCCAACATTTCTGAAAAACATCGGCTCGAACCATATTTTGCGAAATCGTGAATTCGTTTTTACCCCCAAAATTGAATACGAATTAGTCGCCGAGCGAAGCGAGGCGAACCCTTTAAACTTGCAATTTCCTACGTGGTGCGCCCGCTCGGGATCGAACCGAGGACCTTATCCTTAAAAGGGATCTGCTCTACCAACTGAGCTACGGGCGCATATCTCGTTTGAATGTAAAATATATACGAAATAAGCCTAAAAATCAAGGCAAAAAAACAACTAAAAAACTTCCAATAAAAACCGCTCAAAAACGGACTCGGCGTTCTGTCCCTCTTGGCGGGCTTCTGGCAAGAGAAAGCTGAGCCGAGAAGCAAAATTTTTCAGTTCAGATTCGGAGAATTTATGAAAATTTTTTTTTATTATCATATCTTTAATTTTCCAAAAAAGAACGCCGATGAGTTCTTCCATCCCTACTCCCTTATCGATTGCTTGGCGAAAATAAATCCACATATTCAATTTATCTTTTCTTTCAAAAGCATTGGCCACTAAAAAATTATCAAATTTTTCTTTCTTTTCTTTCGGTAATTCAAAAACATTTATAAATGGTGCGGTCTGCCGACTGGCCGGCAGGGATTTTTTGAAAGCATCCAGTATAGATTTATTTAATTTGCCTTCCAGAAAAATAAAGGAGTTAGCCGATTCTCCCATTAATTTCAACTTTTCTAAAATAAAATCTTTTGTTTCCTCGTGCTCAAAGATATTTTGAAAAATTACCGCAGATAAGACAGAAAAAAGGCTCGCTCCGGAATAAAAGCTTTCTATCCGAACCGGATCAAAGTCATTTCTGCTCACCGAAAAAACTTCCACGCCGGTTGGTATAGATTTTACGAATTTCTCATAACTGCCAAGCTTATTTTTTACATCATCGCCGCTAAAAAGGTAAATCATAAATTATTCCCAAATTTTTTGTTAGGGTCAAAGCTTGACCGATCGTTTATACTCAAGATAAGGTGCGCCGTATTTCTCCGCCAACACCGCTTCTTCTTTGTCTAAAAAAACAAATCTGGAAACCAGAAAGGAGATAAGCGTGGATAAAACTACAAAAACAGCATTGGCTATAATTCCAAATCCCAGCATTAAGAAAAAAAGCCCCCAGTGCGTCGGACTGCGAGTATAGCAATATGGTCCCTTACAAAAAGTTTCTTTGCTAAGATTTTCTTTATTCAGGTCTCGTGAGGTCTTCTGCGCCCAAAAAATCAGAGAACTGGCAAGGGCCAAAAAAACAGCCCCTAAAGGCATCACGACGGCGCTGGAAAAAATTTTAATTTGAAAAATAAAATCAAGCAAAACACCCGCTAAAAATAAAATAAAATACATAATGTAAGAATGCGCCAAAATTCGGTGCACTTTGTCCTTGTGTGAGCTATTGTTCTCCGTGTTATTTTCAATTTCCATCCCCTTATTGTATCACAATTATATTATTTCACCTCCCCAAAATTGTCCCCAAAACCAGAATGGACCTCGAGAGGAATCTCGGTTTTATAATGCAAATACGATCTTTTTAGCACGCCAGCCATGGCATTTTTTATTATCCCGTCGGCTTTTGACAACGCATTTTCTTCTATCTCATAAACCAGTTCATCGTGTACCTGAAGCACGAGATGCACTTGATCTAACAGCCCTGTGCTTTTCAGGTCTTCTTCTGCATATCTGATGGCAAGTTTGATAATATCGGCGGCGGTGCCTTGAACTGGCGCGTTGGTGGCAGTTCGTTCGGCCATATTTTTTAAAAATGGAATTCTGGAATTTATGTTCGGGAAATATCTGCGCCGACCAAATAAAGTCTCGGTAAAAGAATTTTCCAGCGCGAACTTTTTTACTCCCTCCAGATAATCCCGCACTCCGGAAAATTGATTGAAATAATTATCGTAAAATTTTTGCGCCTCTTCTCGCGTGCTTGCCCGTCCTTCGGCGTGGTCTCCGAGATTTTTCCGCAAAGCGGAAACTCCCATTCCATAAATGATGCCAAAATTTATTATTTTTGCTTTGCGGCGCATTTCATAATCAATCGCCTCAATTGGTACCCCAAATACAAATGAGGCCACTCCCGCATGAATATCCTTCCCGTCGCGAAAAATTTGGGTCATTTTTTTATCGCCTGAAAGCATCGCCGCTACCCGCAATTCAATCTGGCTATAATCAAAAGCGCAAAGTTTAGAACCTTTGGGCGCGATAAATCCGCCTCGAATTCTTTTGCCTAGTTCTGTCTTGATCGGCAGGTTTTGCAGATTGGGGTCTTGAGAAGAAAATCGACCGGTCGTCGTGCCATTTTGTAAAAATTTTGCGTGTAATCTTCCATCTGTGCCAGCCATTTTTGGAATTACGTCAATATAAGTGGAAAGCAATTTCTGCAATTCTCGATAGGAAAGTATTTCTTTAATGATCGGATTTTCTTCTTCCAATTCTTCCAAAATTGAAACTTTAGTGGAAAAAGACCCAGTGGCGCTTTTCTTTTTATTAGATTTCAGACCCATCTTGCCAAAAAGCACTTCTCCTAATTGTTTCGGAGAATTAATATTGAACTCCGTGCCAGCCATTTTATATATTTTTTTTGTAAGTTTATCTAATTCCGCGTGATATCCAAGTGATAAATTTTCAAAATATTTTTTATCTATTAAAATTCCGTAGTTTTCCATCTCCTTAACTATATGCATAATCGGTTTTTCAATTTCTGAAAATACTTTATCAAGTTTATTCTCTCCGAGTTGTTTAAAAATGTATTCGTAAGCAACATTAAAAGAATCATTCCCAGCAAACATTAGAATATCAGACAATTGCGGATTGGAAATGTCTGAATTTATCAACCAAAGGGCGATGCTTGTTTCCTGAAGCTTAACCTCCCCCGGCCTTTGACCACCCTCTCCCGTCAGGAGAGGGGCTGGAGGCGAGGTCTGATGATCTCTAAAAAAATTCTTCAATCTTTGAAACAGGCTCCGAAATTCAAACGAGGCAAAAACCTGCTCTATTTTTTTTAAATCCGCATTTTCCCAAAAAGTTTTCGAGGGTAAAATAAAATTTATCGGCGCATCTGTTCTAATCTTGGCTAAAGTTTTAGAAAAAAGCGCTTCTTCTTCATTGTTTTTAATTAATTCTATCATTCTGTCACTTATCCCAGCTTTTTTGAAAATTTCTGGATCTTCTTTAATTTTTTTATAAATTTCTTCAATCGTTCCGAAGTTTGCAATCAGAACGGTTGCGGTTTTCTCGCCGATACCTTTAATGCCGACAATATTATCCGATGGATCGCCACGAAGTCCCTTATAATCAGGTAGAAGCGCTGGCTTAAACCCGAAACGGGCTAGGACCGAATCCTCGTCATACAAAATAGTGTCATTGATCCCCTTTTTGAGAGTGTAAACCTGCACTTTTTTATCATTCACCAGTTGCATCGTATCCATATCGCCGGACGCGATAATTATATTTATATTTTTATATTTTTTATATTTTTCACATATCGTCCCAATAACATCATCCGCTTCAAAACCCGGGCTGTCATATGTGGGAATATTAAAAGCCTCAAAAATCTCGCGCGAATTTTTTAGTTGCATTATGAGAGCGTCGTCAGCTTTTACGCGGCCGGCTTTATATGCTTCATAAGCAACGTGGCGAAAAGTCTTTCCGGGTAAATCGTAACAAGCCACGATATAATCCGGCTTTAAATCAGTCACGATTTTCATCAGCATGCTGGAAAGACCATATAAGGCTCCCGTGGGCTCGCCTTTGGACGATAAAAACTCCGGCAGGGCGTGATAAGCGCGGTGGATTATGGCGTGAGCATCTAATAAAACTAGGGTTTTGGAGTCTTTAGACATTATGAAAATTATATCATTTAATATATACTTTATATACAATGTCAGATTTTGACGAAGAAAAACAAAATAAACGGCTGGAAGATTTGCGCAAAGAAGAAGAAGAACAGCTGGTGGCAACCTTGGCAGAATCAAAATATAATCTCCCTTATATTGACCTATATCGTTTAGGTATAGACAACGAAGCGCTCAGAGCGATATCGCATGAAGATGCGATGCAAATGAAGGTCGCGCCCTTTAAGCTCTTCGGGAAAAATATTTTCATCGCTGTGCGCGCGCCGACCGAAGATCTTTTTAAAACACTAAAAGATATAATGGAAAGAAAAAACTTGATACCCACTTTTTATATGGCTTCAAACGCAAGTTTGAATAAAGTTTGGAACAGATACAAAGAAATTTCCATGGCAGAGAGTTCAAAAGTTGGAGGAATAGACATTTCTCCGGAAATTTTGCGAGAGACGGCAAAAAAAATTGCGCAGATACAAGATATTGAAAAGCTGGTAAGAGAAGCGCTGGAAGGGAATAAAATTCACAAAATTTCTCACCTGCTTGAAATAATTCTGGCTGGGGCAATTGCCATCAAAGCTTCGGATATACACATCGAGCCGGAAAAAGACAGAGGGCGGCTACGATTGCGGCTCGATGGCGTACTTCAAGATATAAATTTCTTCGGGCTTGATATCTATCGCCTGCTTAATTCGCGCATCAAACTCCTTTCCGGCATGAAACTAACTTCCAAAATCGCGCAAGACGGACGCTTTAGCATCATGGAAGGTAAAGACGAAATAAGCATCCGCACTTCCCTGATTCCCGGCGCATATGGTGAGTCAATCGTGATGCGTATTCTGGATCCAAAAGCTATTCAGGTAAAATTCGAGGAATTAGGAATAGAATCCTACCTCTTTTCCGTGATTGAAACAGAAATCGCAAAACCAAATGGCATGATCTTGGTCACCGGCCCGACTGGTTCCGGGAAAACGACCACCCTTTACGCTTTTTTAAGAAAAATTTATTCCCCAGAAATAAAAATAATAACGATTGAGGATCCGATCGAATATCACCTAACTGGCATAACCCAAACTCAGACCAATGATGAAAAAGGCTACACTTTCGTGGAAGGCTTGCGCTCGGCGCTCCGCCAAGATCCGGATGTGGTAATGGTCGGAGAAATTCGCGACAAAGAAACCGCCGAAACAGCTGTGCAAGCAGCTCTCACCGGCCACATAGTTTTCTCTACTTTGCACACCAACAATGCCGCCGGCGTTATCCCCCGCTTGATTGATCTTGGAGTTAACCCAAAAATTATGGTCTCCGCGCTATCTCTCTCGCTGGCTCAACGTCTAGTCCGCAAGCTCTGTAAGTTTTGTAAAAAAGAAAACACTCCAACGAAAGAAGAAGCTAAAATTATAAAACTGGTTTTGGACAGCATGAAGAAAGAAGGTAAAAATTTTTCAAAATACAATATAAAAGCTGATGCGGCTTTCAAAATTTTCTCTCCTGTCGGTTGCGAGAAATGCAACAAGATCGGTTACACCGGGCGAATCGGTATTTTTGAAGCAATTAAAACTGACGAAGCGATAGAAAAAATAATTCCAACAAATCCCAGCGAGCATGAAATTAAAAAAGTGGCGCATGGTCAAGGTATACTTTCAATGCGCCAAGACGGTATTGTAAAAATCTTAAACGGCATCACCTCAATAGCCGAAGTGCAAAGCGTCGTGGATTTGAATGAAGAGTAAAAAAGAAAATTGTCTAAAAAAAATCAATTTAGCATTAGTACGCGACCGCTTACTAATGCTATAATAAAGATATGGGACACAATGATCCGAGAATGGGGAATATCAAAAAGAAGATACTCTTGCTTCTATCTGCTGGTTTAGCTCTTGGCTTAACTAGATCACCCAAAAAACATTTTTGGATTTTAAAACAAATACCAAAAGAATGGGAAAAGATAAATCGCCAAGCTTTACAAAGAGCCATTAATTCTTTATACACTTCCCACTTGGTGGAAGAGAAAGACCACAAAGATGGCACCACTACCCTTGTTTTAAATGAAAACGGGAAACAAAAAGTTTTAAGATTCAACATTGGTAAATTAGAAATCAAGAAACCGACAAAATGGGATGAAAAATGGCGGATAGTGATGTTTGATATCCCAGAAAAATTAAAAAGACTGCGTGATTCTCTACGCTTACATTTTCGGGAGGTCGGCCTGATTGAACTACAGAAATCAGTCTTAGTGTATCCTTACCCTTGTAGTAATGAAATTGAATTTATCTTAGAGTTTTATAATGCCAGAAAATATGTGCGTTTCGTTTTAGCTGACAAAATAGACAACGAACTACATTTAAAAAAGAAATTTAATTTGCACTGAAATTATATTGAAAACAGCATTAGTGCGCGACCGCTTATTATTGCTAAATAAGCAATTCTATGTTATCTCCCCTTTAAATACGCACACAGCTGGGCCGCGGAGAATTATTTCACCTTTGTTGTTTTCTGATAGATAAAGTTTCCCACCGGGAAATTCTAGGGCGATTTCGCCCTGCGTTAGATCTTGCCTAACGCAAGCATACACCGCGCAAGCGCCGGTGCCACAGGCTAGGGTGGCGCCACAGCCCCGTTCCCAGACTTTTACTTTGAAATAATCGTCCGTTACTTTTTCTACCAATTCCACATTTATCTTATTTGGAAAATTGGAATTATTTTCAATTTTTGGACCAATTTCTGAAAGATTAATTCCCGAAAGATTTTTCACCATCCCCACGGCATGCGGATTTCCCATCGAAACGAAATACCAAGAAATTTTTTCCAAGACCAGAGAGTTTTTGGGAAAATCAGCCTGGGAGAAAGCTGGTTTCCCCATATTTACGGAGAAACTTCCATCTTTATTGCAGATTACTTTTTTTATTCCGGCTCTGGTGTCAATAAACAGTTCTTTTTTGTTTAACTTTGTTTGTTCTAGAAAAAATTTAGCCACGCATCGCACCCCATTCCCGCACATCTCAGCTACCGTTCCATCCGCATTGTAATAATTCATAAAACAATCCGCCTTCTGGGACAATTCAAGAAAGATTAACCCATCTGCCCCGATACCAAAATGCCGGTCGCACAAAAGTTTAATTTTTTTTGCGTCAGGCGCACTAAAAACACCAGCTCGATTATCTATCATAATAAAATCATTCCCAGCGCCGTGATATTTGCAAAATTCTTTAACAGTTTTCATAATTAGCTATTTAATATACCCTTTTTTGACCAATAATTCGGCTGTCAGGATGCTCCCTCCGGCCGCTCCTCTTATAGTATTATGTGATAAAGCAACACATTTCCAGCCCAGCACTGCATCTTTTCTAAGACGGCCAACACTAATCCCCATCCCGCCGGATAAATCCCTGTCCAGCCGAGTTTGGGGACGATCCAGCTCTTTGAAATAAGTAAGAAACTGTCTTGGAGCGGAAGGCAAATCTAATGCATTTAAAGGATTCTCAAAATTTTCTAAAGACCTAATGAGCGCTTTTTGGGAGGCCTTTCTCCTGAATTTTATATTAATGGTGATCAGGTGGCCATCGGAAACGGGCACTCGGATACAACTCGCAGAAATAGCTATCGTGTGGTTTAAAACAAAATTATTTCTCTTGATTGCGCCCAGAATTTTCGCGGGTTCCTTTTCTGACTTTTCTTCTTCCCCGCTGATGTAAGGCATCACATTGTCTAGCATCTCCGGCCAAGTTTGAAGCGTTTTGCCAGCGCCGGAAACTGCCTGATAAGTGGAAAGAACTACTTTTTGCGGATGAAAATGCCTCCAAGCATGAAGAAGCGGAACATAAGACTGAATAGTGCAATTCGGTTTGGTAACGATAAAGCCATTCTTCCACCCGCGATTTTTTTTCTGGCTGGAAATAATGGCAAGATGGTGCGGATTAATCTCTGGTATAATCATTGGCACATCTTTAGTCCAACGGTGAGCCGAATTATTGGAAATAACCGGCAGACCTGCCTCCGCATATTTTTCTTCAATTTTTTTAATAAAATCTTTTTTTTCTCCTTTGGCTTCTATGGCAGAAAAAACAAATTTACATTTTTTAGAAATAATCTCTAGATCATCTTCAACAGAATATACAGTGAGTGAACCCAATTTTTTTCCGGCCGATCTTCTAGAAGCTGCCACTATAGCTACCTCAAACCATGGATGATTTTTAAGTAGAACCAACAGGCGTTGCCCAACCATCCCGGTCGCCCCTAGAATGCCGACGGCAATTTTTTTATTTATTTTTTTCATTTTTCACTTGTCCCGTAGTGAGCTTTGCTCTACTACTGGGATTGCTTATTTTAGTGCCACGACCTTTCGGATTAAAAGTATTTTTAATGTAAATGGGTATGCCTTTTAATACTGCCGGTCGGATGGTTTTAGGATGAATCACTTTCGCGCCATTATACGCCATCTCTTCCGCTTTTTCATAAGTTATTTCTGGAATCAGAAGCGCGTCTTTCATCTTTTTGGGATCGGCGGTCATAATTCCATCTACATCAGTCCAAATTTCAATCACGGACGCATTCAAGGCGGCGCCCACCAGAGAAGCAGTGTAATCAGAACCGCCGCGGCTCAAGGTAGTAGTTTCTCCTTGAAGAGTAGAACCAATAAATCCGCCCATAATAGAAAGGATTGCTTTTCCGCCCAAGGTGGATCCGCCTCTGGCGGAGAAACAATCCGATATGAGCTTGTATGATTTTTCTAGATCCACATTTGCATTACCAAAATTATCATCCGTTTTGATAACCAATCGAGCATCTACAAATTCGCATTGAACCCCCCGGCTTCTTATAGCTTCGCCGATTGTGTAGGATGAAAGCCGTTCGCCAAAACTCATCACGGCATCGAGAGTAGATGGCGAAAGGGCTGGCGCAGAAAAAATATCTTTTACTATTTTTTCCAATTCGCCGTATTTTTTATTTACTGCCTGTGATACCCTGGCTTGATTTTTGGAGTCAATCAATTCTTTGATAACTTGATCGTGTCTCCCGCAGATAGCTTTGAAAATTATTTTGTATTTAAAATCTTTTTTGGAGGCAAGATTGGCAAGCATTATAAGATCATCAGTGATGCCGCTCAAAGCGGATACCACTATCACCATATCATCTCCTTGGCTCTTCGCATCTAAAATAATATCAATAACCTTATTAATATTAGAAGCGTGCGCCACGGAAGTGCCGCCAAATTTCATGACTTTCATAATTTTAAATTCTTCTGAATACTTTTTACCGCTTTTTTTATATCCTCCCGGTGGCCAAAGGAAGTTAAGCGCAAGTAACCCTCCCCTTCTGCGCCAAAACCGGAACCCGGAGTTCCAACCACATGCGCTTCCGCTAAAAGTTTGTCAAAAAATTCCCAAGAAGTTGAGTTGTTCGGATTTTTTACCCAAAGATACGGAGCATTTTCTCCGCCGAAAACTTTTAAACCAAGTCTTAAAAGATTTTGCTTGATAAATTTCGCATTGTCCATATAATAATCAACCAATTTTTTATTTTCTTTTTGGCCGTCAGAAGATAACACGGCCAGCCCGCCCGCCTTGGCAATACTAGACGCTCCATTAAACATCGTGCCCTGGCGCCGACTCCAGAGATGATTCACTTCGCCTTTTTTTGTTTCTTCAATAACTAAATCCATTGGCACCACCGTCCAACCGAGACGGACGCCAGTAAAACCCGCCCATTTGGAGAAACTATTTATTTCAATGGCGCATTTTTGGGCCCCTTCTATTTCATAAATACTTTTTGGCAAAGATTTATCAGAAATATATTCAACGTAACAAGCATCAAAAATTATCACCGCCCGATGTTTAATCGCATAGTCCACAAAAGCTTTTAATTGTTCTCTCGTAGCTACTGAACCAGTCGGATTGTTGGGATTGCAAAGATAAATTATGTCAACTTTTTTTGGGGGTGGCAGAGGCACAAAACCATTTTGTTCATTGCATTTCATATATACTAAACGTTCATATTTCCCATCGACAAACTTTCCTGTCCGACCGGCAATGACCGTAGTATCTGAATACGCTGGATAGACTGGATCGGCAATAGCCACAATGTTGTCTTGTCCAAAAATAGACTGGATATTGGCCAAATCCGTCTTGGCGCCATCATTGATAAAAATTTCTTGCGCCTCTAAGCTAATATTTCTTTTTTTATAAAGATCAAGAAGAGCCTGATGGAATGGAATATTTCCTCCTTTGCCTTCTGCGTCTTGGTAGCCTGTATATGTTTTCACATCAGCCAGTTTTTTTACTCCCTCAATCATTCCTTTAATGACAGCAGAAGTTAAAGGTTCAGTCGTATCGCCGATCCCTAGTCGCATCACTTCCACTCCCGGATTATTTGCAATAAAATCGTTGGTGCGCTTGGCAATTTCAGAAAATAAATAACCCTTCCGCAATTTATTATAGTTTTTATTAATCGTAGCCACAAATTATTCTTAAGCCTAAATTAATTTTAATTCTCGCAGGACTTTTTCCACCAAAGGTCTGTTCTTGGCTTCGAGCGGAGTAAGCGGCAATCTCAAGCTTTCGGTAATCATTCCCATCAAAGCCAAAGCCGCTTTGACTGGAATCGGGTTAGATTCAATAAAATTAATATTCATTAACTCGAGCAGGTGATAATGCAATCTTTGCGCTCCCTTAAAATTCCCCGCGAGCGCACTGTGAATCATCTCCGAAAATAATTTCGGAACCTCGTTGCAAACAACTGAAATGCAGCCTTGGCCTCCAAGCGCGATTAAAGGCAAGGCCAGGGCATCATCGCCGGCAAGCACTGCCAAATCTTTCGGACCGCTTTTTTCCATTTCCCTGATAATTTCCATCATTTGATTAAGCGATCCGGAAGCTTCTTTAACGGCTACGACTTCCGGCACTTCCCTCGCAACTCGCACAATCACTTGAGGTGAAACATTCGATCCAGTTCGACCCGGAACATTATAAATAATGATAGGTAAATTTACGGCTTTGGCAATTTCTTTGAAATGCAAAACCAGGCCATTTGGGGTCGGCTTGTTGTAATAAGGGGTGACATGAAGCAAAGCATCTGCGCCGGCTGATTTAGCCAGTTTGGAAAAATGAATCGCTTTCTTGGTATCATTCGAACCGGCGCCAGCAATCACCGGCACTTTGCCAGCCACTTTTTGCACCACTGTTTTTACGACTGTCGCGTATTCTTCATCATCAAGCGTCGCCGCTTCGCCGGTAGAACCTGCTACGACTATTCCGTCCACTCCGCCCTCGAGCTGATATTGCACCAGCTTCTCTAGCGCTGGCAAATCCAGCTTATTCTCTTTGCCATTTTTTTTAAAAGGAGTGACAATAGCCGGGATAGAACCAAAAAATTTTATTTTTTTCATTATTTTAATACATCTTCAAAGGTATGTATTCCTTTTTTATTTTTAATAAATTCGGCCGCGACCAAAGCGCCTTTGGCAAACCCAGTTCTATTATACGCTTGATGAGAGAAAGTGATGCCATCGGCCACACTATCAAACACCACTTCGTGAAAACCGGGATTTCTCCCAGCTCGGATGGAAGTAAAATTGAGCCCCTTGACCTTGCCGGCAATTTTTAAAGCAGTGCCAGAAGGACTGTCCAATTTGGCTTTATGGTGAATTTCCAATCCATAGACATCATATTCCGGAAATTTAGCGAAAAGTTTCGCAGAAAAATCTATCATTTTAAAAAATATGTTCGCGCCGATTGAAAAATTTGAACTATAAATCAAGCCGATTTTATATTTCCCTACTATTTTTTTTACTTCCTCCAGGTGATCATTCCAGCCGGTCGTGCCAACTACTAAATTCTTGCCGAGCTTGGCCACTGCTTCTATATTTTTTAATACTACATCTTTAGAAGTAAAATCAATGGCCACGTCTGCCTTTCCGATGCCTTTTAAATCTAAAGAGTCGCTTATATTTTTGAAATTGATGGAGACAATTTCAAAAAGTTCCGAATCTTTACACAAAGCTTCGATTTCTTTACCCATCTTTCCGTAACCCATTAAAGCAATTTTAATTTTTTTCTTCATAATGCCAGCACTATAACAGTTTCGTTTGCTAAAGTTAAATTTTTTAACATTCATCTTAAAATTTGGACTTTTTGTAAAATCTGTTAAAATAACAAAATGATCAAAATACAACCAATCGTGCGAGATATAGTGGTGGGAGAGCTGGAAGCTTATTTCACCCTGACTAATGGCTATATGAATATGAGTAGTTACGCGTATCGCATCCGCCCTACTGTAGAGGCGCGCGCTAAAAAACAAGTGACAATTACCAGCTTGGTGGTTTCTTTGTCGCGCTTAAGAAAAGAATTTAAAAAAGAAAAACCGCTCATCCATGATGTAGCGATAAAAAACATCACGACTAAATTGCCTTTGACGGAGATAGCTTACGAAAACAGCAACGAATTCATCAGGGGATTGGAATCGTTGCATAAAAATATATCCGTATCGCCAGAAGATTTTTTCACGACCACCATGGGCACGACGGAAGTTGACATCATCTGTTCGTCTAATTTAGAAAATAAAGTGCTAAAACATTTTAAAATAAAACCGAAGTGGGTTAACCATAACTTTGCCGCCATTGGAATTTCCTACGGGCCGGAAGTTTTCGGCACGCCGAATGTTTTTTTCTCGCTTCTTTCAATAACCGCCCGCGCTCGGATCAACATCGAAGAATTGGTTTCTACCCCCACCGAGCTTATTTTCATCGTGGCTGAAAAAGATTTCGGGAAAACCGTGGCTCTGTTTTCGGAATTACATAGAAAAACAAATACATAAAAGTAAAAAGGTTTATTAAATTAAAGATAGTATAATGGCAACGACCGTGTCTATTGTATTATCATAGATTATAAATAAAAAAAGCATTAATCTCTAAACAATCCTTTTGAAGCTGGGCTCCAAGAGTAACAAATTATTAGAGGATAGCCCCAGTCGCGCCAGAGGCGGGCCAGAACGTCCTATGCAAACTCGTATAACCGATGGCTGATTGCTTAGAGATTAATGCCTTTTTATCCCGCCAACGGCGGTGGCTGATTAAAACCCCTGAAATTATTTTACTATAAAGAAAACCGAGCAAATGTTATAATGTGTATAGCTATGTGCATACCATGTTGATAAACTTACTACTTGTATAGTATAGCATATTGTTAAAATAATGTCAAACTAATCGTTATGGTTCAATACCTTGGAAACACTCATAGTAAAATGAAAGACATGTCATACA
>CAZKPK010000019.1:0-12961 GCA_964554645.1 uncultured Candidatus Saccharibacteria bacterium
CAAAATTGAGAAGCTGATGAACGCATATCTTGAAAACGCACTTTCGCTTGAAGAATATCGAGAATCTAAAAACAAGCTGATGTGCCAAAAACAGCTTCTCAAAGAGAAATTATCGGCTTTTGAGAAAAAATCTCATAATCGGTTCGAACTTGCTGATAGATTCATAAAATCCAGTATAAACAATATGGAATTGGCAAACGAGGGAATTCCCGAAAAGTTTTTTCGGGAATTCAAAAAAGTCGGTTCGAACTTTCAAATTAAGGATCGAACCGTACTTTTTGAGCCACGCGGAGCGTGGCGAATCCTTGCAGAATCAGGATTTTGTGGGGGGAATGCAGAACAGACGGCGCTTCGCGCCGACCATATTTTTGGTTCTGAAACCCTTTTCGAAAAAATGCGGATGAGGTGAGATTCGAACTCACGGTCCTTTTAAGGGGACGGCGGTTTAGTAAACCGCTACCTTAAGCCACTCGGTCACTCATCCAAAAATACAGCGAAAGTATAGCAAAAAAATGGTAAAATAATAAGAGTATGTTAAAGTAAATAAGTTTAAAAAGGAGCCGTGTTGGAGCGGTCTATCAAGCATCTTTGCTAAAGATGTAGGGGTTAAACCCCCTCGAGGGTTCGAATCCCTCCGGCTCCGCCTTCGGTCGCCGTAGCCTCTGCTTGGAGACGTCCGACGTCTCCAAGAAAGCAACACGCTAATTTCATCCCAGTAAAATGTGCTAGAATATCCTTACACGGATTGCGCCTCTGAGCACTTAACCCGCGTGTCCCGCTATGGAACTACACGACAAACTTGAATTAAAATTTAGATTGGATATAAACCAAAAAAAAGCCCTGCGCAAGCTCAAGATTTTTTCGGTCGCGGATTTGCTTTTTCACTTCCCGGTCAGGTATTCGCATATTAGCGAAATAAAACCCATTAGTCAGTTGGTAGCGGGAGAATATGCGACAGTCTATGGAAAATTTTGGAGTCCCGATATAAAGCGAGGATGGAAAAGTAAAATTTTAAGAGCGGAAGGAGAAATAATCGATGAAACTGGAAAAATAAAAGTGATTTGGTTTAATCAAGCCTATATGGCAAAAATGATCCATTCTGGGCAATTTGTAGAATTCACCGGCAAAGTAATGGAAAGCAAAAGAGGTAAATATATGGCCAACCCGGAATTCAAAAAAATTGATTCAATGCCGATTGATGTGCACGACACATTATTTTCCGCCCGAGGCGGATCCGCCTCGGGCGGAAATTTTGACCAAAAAAAAGAAGGAAAACAAAGCGAAATATTTGGTTTCCCTGTATATATTGAAACAAGAGGCATAACTTCAAAATGGTTTTATCACACCATCTTAAAAATTATAAAAGATAAGACTCTGGATAATCTGCTGGATTATATACCGAAAGAAATATTAAATAAATATCATCTGCCATCCATCAAATCAGCCTTAATTTGGATTCATTTGCCGAAAAACAAAGAAGATGCGGAGTCGGCGCGCAAAAGATTCGCTTTTGAAGAAGTTTTTTGCATTCAGCTCGAACACCAGCATGACAAATTCGAGTATCGAAAAAATAAATCTTTCCAAATAGCCATGGAAAAGAAAAAAGTGGAAGAATTCTTGCAAAGATTCCCTTTTGAGGCTACTAATTCGCAGAAAAAATCTATAGAAACGATACTAGGCGACATGGCGAAAAACTTTCCAATGTCCCGGTTGCTTGAAGGCGATGTCGGAAGCGGAAAAACTGCTGTGGCCGCCACGGCAGCTTATATCGTAATTTCAAACACCAATTTGCAGGTGGCCTATATGGCTCCCACGGAAATTTTAGCGACTCAGCATTTTGAGTCTTTCATGGAATACTTCAAACATCTTCAAACAAATATTGGACTTATCACCGGTTCTGGTTGCAGAAAATTTCCGTCAAAATTAAATCCGAGTGGTTGGACTGCCATTTCCCGCGCGCAACTTTTAAAATGGGTGGCAAACGGAGAAATACCTATCTTGATCGGCACGCACGCTCTGATCCAAAAAACCGTAAAATTTAAAAATTTAGCATTAGTCGTAATTGACGAACAGCATCGATTCGGCACTGCCCAGAGAAGAAAGATCGTTCGCAAGGACCTGCCGGCCGGCAGGCAGGCAACAGCGCCGCATCTGCTCTCAATGACCGCCACCCCCATTCCCCGCACGCTTGCGCTTACTATCTACGGCGATTTGGATTTATCTCTGCTGGATGAAATGCCCGCCGGAAGAAAAGAAATAATCACCGAAATAATTACGCCCAACAGACGCGCAGAAACTTATGAAAAAATAAGGGAAGAATTGAAAAATGGCCGACAACTTTATGTCATTTGCCCCAGAATTTTTGAACCTGATCCGGAAAAAGAACTCGCGCTCAATGTAAAATCTGCAGTAGAAGAAGCGAAACGCCTTAAGAAAGAAGTTTTTCAGGAGTATGAAATCGGCATACTGCATAGCAAAATGAGCAAAGAAAAAAAAGAGAAAGTTATGCAAGAATTCGTATCGGGTAAAATTAATATTCTTTGCGCCACCTCGGTGGTAGAGGTGGGTGTAAATGTGCTAAACGCAACAGTCATAATAATAGAGGGCGCAGAAAGATTCGGCTTGGCGCAACTGCACCAGCTTCGCGGGCGCGTAATTAGAAGCACGCATCAGGCATATTGCTATGTATTTGCTGATGCTAAGACCGGTAAGACCATTGAAAGATTGAAGGCGCTTAAAAATGCCAAAAACGGTTTTGAACTTGCAGAATTAGACCTTGCTCTTCGGGGCGCCGGTGAACTCGGAGGCACTAAACAATGGGGCATCACTGACCTCGGAATGGAAGCGATTAAAAATATTAAAATGGTGGAGGCCGCCCGCCTTGAAGCCATCCGCTTGATTGAAGAAGATCCGGAACTTGTTAAATATCCCCTGCTAAAACAAAAAGTGCGCCAAAAAGCCGGAGAGTTTCATTTTGAGTGATTGTCGTCACACATAATTTTCTGCTGAAAATTTGCGCGACCCCGACTCAGCGCCATTGCGCTTCCGTCTCGGACAATTAATAACATTAATTGTCCGCCCTCTTGGGCTTGAACCAAGGACCTAACCGGTATAAGCGGTTTGCTCTACCAACTGAGCTAAGGGCGGAATAACCTATAAATTTAATACTACAAAATTAAGAGATTTTTCGCAAAGATAATAAACAGGCTAAACAGTTGTGGAAGCTAGAGGAGTTATAATGAGTTCTTTCTTCTTTAAAACTATCCCGTGCGCGGTCAGAATTTTCTCGTATTCTTCTTGTTCCAGAGTTTCCACTTCAATCAGCTTATGCGCAATAGCATCAAATGCTTTTCTGTGTTCCAATAGCACCTTTTCGGCAGATTTAATTCCATCATTTATTATTCTCGAAACTTCCGCGTCAACTTTTGTAGAAACTGTTTCCGAGTATTCTTTTTCTATAATCTCGCCATATTGCGGTCTGCCACCTCCTCCGACGAGCGCAATCGGCCCGATAACATCCGACATTCCCCAGCGTGTCACCATTGCCCGAGCTAAGTTAGCGGCAACTTGCAGATCGCTCGACGGACCAGTAGTTATATCTCCGAAGATCATTTGTTCCGCCACATAACCGCCGAGAGACATCGCGATGTCATCGATAAACTCTTTTTTCGACTGGAGACGCTTTTCTTCCAGAGGCAGTTTCAAAGTATACCCCCCGGCATTCCCGCGAGCGATAATAGACACTTTGTGCACCGGATCGGCATAAGGCAAAACAGAAGCGACGAGTGCGTGACCCGCTTCATGATAGGCGGTAATTTCTTTTTCTTTTTTAGAAAGCAAGTGGCTTTTGCGCTCCGGCCCAAGCATTACTTTTTCAATTGCCCGAATCAGATCAAATTGAAAAACTTTTTTACGATTTTCCCGCGCCGCCAGGATCGCGCCTTCATTCATCAGCGAATATAAATCAGCCCCGGAAAATCCGGGAGTGCGTTCCGCAATCAATTTTAAATTAATATCTTCCGCCAACGGTTTTTTTGCTGCATGAATCTGTAATATTTCTTCCCGGTCAGCGCGATCAGGTAAATCCAGCAACACTTTTCTGTCAAAACGACCCGGGCGGATAAGCGCCGGATCAAGCACGTCCGGCCGGTTGGTTGCCGCCATCACAATTACTTTATCATTCGGTTCAAAACCGTCCATTTCCACCAAAATCTGATTCAGGGTTTGCTCGCGCTCATCATTGCCCCCGCCAAATCCCCCTCCGCGCGTTCGCCCGATCGCATCTATTTCATCCACGAAGATTATCGCTGGCGCCGCTTTTTTCGCCATTTTAAAAAGATCGCGCACCCGGCTGTTGTGAAGCAGGATGGGTTTTTCTCCGCCAAAAAATGCTTCATTATCACAGCCACATAAATCGTAAACATAGCCTTCATATGTTTCTTTTTCCACCGATTCCACTATGGGTTTTTTGAACTGATTGGCGCTACCTGCATATTCCACAAAAGGATGAGAGGATTTACCTATAATCAAATTCCACGAAATGGATTCTGGCGTCATTTTTCCTCCTTTTCTTATGATTCGCGCCGGTGTTTTTGTCTGCCTCATGCCAACCCCAAACCCATGCATAGACGAAAGCCACGCTAATTCGGTAATAAGCTTTTTGGAAACGGATGTTACTGAGAGTTTACCATCTTTAGTGGTGTAACCGTCACCTTCCGAATAACCGAAAAGATATGCGAGGAAATACTCCTTTGGAAGATCCCAAATAAATTCTGGTATGTGCTTGTTGTGACTGCCGGTTCCCGCATATTTTTCAAAGAAACGAGAAACTATCGGCGAACTGATAGTAATTCTGAAGGAATTTGTTTCCACTACATCTTCTGTCTGTGGCTCAAGGTGGAAAATATTTTTGATCAGCTTAATGCAATCTGTATGAAGATCTTTTTCGGCAATCCCAAATACAAACTGCGTGTAGTACTCGGTTGCGCGACCTTCGGCGGTATAATAACCCAAAAGACGCATCACATCGGGCGTAATCTCTATCTTTTCCGGAGCGTCCGCTTTAATAAGATTGTTGGTAAGAAACTGCGGCATATGCTCGCCCGATTGCCAGTTGCCCACCGTTGCCTGACTTACTCCCACACACTCTGCTATCTTTGCCTGCGAAACAATGCCTCGGCTCGACAAAGCATACGCATAATCCGACTTTATTTTTTTCTGCTCTGCGCCATACAGATCAAGATATTTTTTTTGTTCTTGTATAAATTCATGCGCTCGTATCTTGTGTATCGTTCCGAAACCAGACATAAAGGAGCTTCGGACTTTGAACGGAAGATTGACCAGAATATCGCCAGACTTTAATTCTGATGTCTTTTTCTTGACGATCATATTCTTTTCCCGAACGAATATAGAGTGATCGCCAGTGGTTTTTATTTCACCTCCGCGATATCGTATCTTATACACACTATCCGCCTTATGCCTTAAAACGCCGGATACTTTACTCCACTGGCTTCCGCCAAACATTTTCTTTTCTTTGGAATTTTCTCCTCTGAATCCGGAGTTTAGTGTCTTAAATCCCAAAGTCTCCATCCCATCTACATATTTAACATGATTAAATTCTCCGTCTTTATAATAGCGGTCAACAATTTCTTTAATAGGCATAAGTTTGGCGCCTCCTTCAGTCTTGATGAGAACAGGCGTATCACCCGTCACGCTGGCGCCCACCCCCACGAACATTTCCACAAACTCGCTTCCAGACAGATGAAAAAAAGGTACACTGGCTTCGCCGGCCACGGCCCTTGCCAAAAGCGTTTTTCCCGTTCCGGGTGCCCCGGTTAAAATAACGCCTTTCGGAATTCTCGCCCCGATGTCTAAAAATTTCTTCGGGCTTTTCAAAAAGTCCACGATCTCTTTTAGTTCTTCTTTCGCCTCCTTGCATCCGGCCACATCTTTGAAAGTAACTTTGTTGTTTTTGTCATTCGGATCGGTAATGCGGGCTTTGGATTGACCGAAGGAAAGCGCTTGCATGCCGGCGCCTCGGACCTGCCGCGAAAGATACCAGAAAAAAAGCAAGATAAAAATCACCGGTAGTAAGAAGGGCAAGATATTCAACAACAAAAACATAAATCCGCTTTCATCTTTTATCTCTATCTCCGTTTTTGCGAGCGCTTCACTGCTGACACCATAATTAAAGAGCGTCTGAGAAAGAGCCGAACCAATTTCTTTCTTGGATTTTTTAACTTCCTCGTTTTGGTAGACAATCGTAAGCTTTTCCCCCTCCACTAAAATCTTTTTCACTTCTCCAATCGAAACGCTCTTGGCTAAATCGGAAATCGGAATTTCGGGAATAACTTTTCCGCTGTCAGACACCGCCAAATATATTGCCGTAATAAACATAAAGATGAGTATCGTTCCGGCAACACTGCCTCCCAAATTCCCCCCGCTCCCTTTCGGCTTTTTACCTTTATTTTGCAGTTCTTTTTTGTTTAAAAAATTGAAATCCATCCCGACATGATAGCACAAAAAACATAAAATAACTAGAAAAACATTATTTGATCAAGTAATTTTGTGCTTATCATTCCTTCTTTGGCAGCTTTTTCAAATTCTTCCTTTAAATTTTTTAATCTTCCATATTCTTCATGCGCGACCATTCCCGCCATAACACTTCCATCCTTTGCTTTTACCTTGCCTTCTCTAAGAGCGACAATTCTTCTTTCTATCTTAGCCATATCACTTGAAAGTTGCTCGGGTTTATACATTAAAATGCCCATCATCGGTTTATATGGTCCTCCCTGTTTATGTTCCATAATATTTTAATTAATATCTATCAAAAATTTAGTTCCGACAAAAACTAATTCTAATATGTGAATAATACCATAAGCTGACATTTTTGTGGAGATGGGGGGAAATGAGCCCCCGTGCAGAAGGTTTTTGTTAAGAAATCTACATACTTAGCGCGCTTTTTTGTTTAAATTAAAAAATTAAGAAACGAGCCAAATATTTTTTAATCGAGTTCCTTGGTTTTGCTCCAACAGCGGAACGGGTGTCGGAACTATCCCGATAATATTGTGCCCCTAAAACATTTGTAAACAAATGTTCGGGCGACCCGACCGCTTTGCGGTCTAGGGTTTAGCCCCTTATATATCGGAAGTCTATAAGAGAGACATCAGTTACGCGTAAGCGGAAACTGAAGCGAAAGCGAAGTCATTCATACCGAAGTATGGAGAAACTGCGTTTTTCACTTTGGAAGCTAATTTTGCAATTAAGCTATTAGACGAAGTTTTGCGAGATTCCGTCTATTCTCGGTATGCATCAATAACAAAAGGCAAACTGTCTATTTCTTTCATCTTCCTAAACCAAAATGCTTTGCATTTTGGTCGGGCGAACAATTCTGAAAGAATTGTTTTAGCCATAAAACATTCTAGAAAAATGTTCGGGCGATCCGCCTCTGGCGGATTTAGCCATATAAGTCAATCATGACCTATTGTGTTTAAGTACTCTTTAAGGATTTTTCTTTTAAATCTTCCAGAACACAAGCTTTTTAAAAATCTTTCTCTATTAAAAGCTTTGGCTTTATCCTCAAATTTTTCAGAATGAATTAAAACTAATGGTATTCTTTTTTTTGTAGCTGTAACTTTTTTAGAATTATGTTCTTTAATTCTATTTTCTAAATCACCAGTACAACCAATATAAAGTTTATGATCTTTTTGACTATAGAGTATGTAAACAAAATAAGTCATGATTATTAAGTTTTCAACGTTCTTTGTATTCTCTCCGAATCTCGCGATCCGTATCGCGCTTTTTCAGAGTCTCGCGCTTGTCATACTTTTTCTTGCCCTTCACCAAAGCAATTTCTACTTTGATTTTTCTGCCTTTATTATACACTGAAATTGGCACAATTGTCAAACTTTTATTTCTTTCGCTTCCCGTGAGTTCGGCAATTTCTTTTTTCGTAAGCAAAAGTTTTCTATTGCGCGACGGATCATAATCTTTTGGCGTATTTTTTACTTGATACGGCGGAATATTAGCATTGATTAAATACGCTTCGCTTCCGCGCACAATAACAAAAGCTCCTTCCAGCGACATTTGTCCGCCTCGCACCGATTTCACTTCCGCGCCTAAAAGCTCAATACCCGCTTCGTATTTTTCTAGAATTTCATAATTAAAATATGCTTTCCTATTTTCCGCATAATGCGTCATCTTTACATATTAACATTTGACCCAAACAATAAAAAGCAGGAAACATATTTTAGATGCTATAAAATGAGACGACCGCATTATTTTGTAGTATTTATAATTTTTAACATTGTAATTGATAAATAATATTGTTAATAATTACGCTATAGCGTAAGTTTGCACAATATCTTTAAGAAACACAAAACACCAAAAAACTACCAAACTTTTGTAATTGATAGAGTTGAACAGCACCAAATAAAAACTGTTCTTGCTAATTACGATAACGGCTAAGACTGTTTTAGGGAACTATTTGATATAAATTTCTTGTTAGAATGGACAACACTATACCCTTCACTTTTAAAAAGTTTCCTTAATTCTTTTATTACTTTATTCTTGATTTGGGAGATTCTAGATTCAGTTACTTTAAATATTTTCCCAATTTCTTTAAGTGGTAAGCCTTGTTCAAAATACATATTTATAACTTGGCGTTCCATTTCGTTTAATCCCAACTCACCTAAAAATCTATTCAATAATTCAATGGTAAGCCTTTTATTTTCTTCAGACCCATAAGGATTTATCTCTTGATAAATTTTATCTAAAAAACGACCGCTCTCTATATCGCCTTCATCGTTTGGGGTGTCAGTCAAAGACACAACTCCGACGCCAATTGGATATTTTTTTAGTCCTCTTAAATATTCTTCTAGACTCAAATTCATTTGGTCAGCAATTTCTTTTTCTGTCGGATCTCGTTTTAATTTTTCATTTGCAAGTCTAACAGCTTCTGTGCGAGCTTGTAAAAATTCAAGATGAGAACGTCTCATAAAATTTTGGGAATTATGCTCTCTTAAACCATCTAAAATTGCTCCCCTAATACGGCGTTCAGCATAAGTGGGAAATTGAACATCTTTTGAGAGGTCAAATCTTTGAGCCGCGTTAATAAGTCCTTCCGTGCCCCAACTAAGAAAATCATCAAACCGAAAAGTGGTATGATCATTTTTCATTGCGTTAAACATACGAGAAGCACTTATTCTTACTTGTTCATATCCTCCTTCAACAAGTTTTGATTGTGCTGGAGTTAAAGGAGCAGTTTTATCGTAGGACAGAATTTCCTTTTTAGGTTCTTTATTATCCCCCAATCTTAAATTTTCCATATAAAGATAATCTCATATTTATAATAATTTAGCAAATCAAATTTTGTTGACTTCTAAGTCCCAATACGCTATTATCCTCTAGTCAAAGGTTTTCCTAGACATTATTTAGATCAATTGCGTGAAAGAATAAACAACCAAATACGGGCAACGGAACTTCGTGTTTTGGACAGTGAAAACAAAAATCTCGGTGTTTTGGGCATAAAATATGCTTTAGAGTTGGCACAGGATAAGAATTTAGACTTGATTGAAATAGCCCCGAATGCCAATCCCCCATTGGCCAAGATAATGGATTTTGGCAAATATCAGTATGAGGCAAACAAGAAACTGAAAAAATCCAAGGCCGGAGCAAGTAGGACGGAAACCAAAGGCATTCAGGTAAAGATAGGCACTGGAGATCATGATTTGGAATTAAAAGCGAAAACGGCTTCCAAATGGCTGAAGGAAGGACATCGAGTCAAGGTTGAGCTCTTCCTTGCCGGACGCGCGAAGTATATGGACGAAAAATTTTTGCGAGAGCGTTTAGATAGAGTGCTCCACTTAATCACCGAAGATTATAAGATAGCAGATGCATACAGAAAAGGCCCAAAAGGCATAACAACCACCATAGAAAGAAAATGAAAAAAATAATGAAAACAAATAAATCATATTCAAAAAGATTGAAAATCACAAAAAGCGGAAAAATAATTTCCCGCAAGCCGGGCTTTAATCATTTCAACGCAAAACAATCGCGCGCTAAACAACTGGCCGGCAAAAAAGGTCAAAATTTTGTCATTAAAAATAAACCCAAAAGTCACTTGATGCCCTATAACTAAAAGCCGGGCTTTTAGTTCGGGCGAACATTTTTATTCCATAAAAATGTTTTAGCCATTTAATTAATAATTAAGAAAAATCAATGACCAGAGTAAAAAAGGGAGTCCACGCGTTAAAAAGAAGAAGAAGTGTCTTAAAGCAGACGAAGGGTTTTCGCCATGGCCGAAGCACAAAAGAGCGTCAAGCAAAAGAGGCTCTTTTGCACGCCGGGGCTTACGCTTTCGCGCACCGCAAAGATAAAAAGTCGCACAATCGAAAACTTTGGAATATAAAAATAAACGCCGGCGCGCGCGAATCAGGCACGACTTATTCCAAATTGATTGACGGCCTCAAAAAGAAAAAAGTCCTCTTGGATCGCAAAATCCTCGCCGACCTAGCCGAACATCATCCGTCTACTTTTGCTAAAGTTTTAGAAACGGTGAAGTAAAACTAGAAAGAACTTTCATTGTTCATTCAACCAAAACCAAAATTTGTTCCGTATTTCTTGACTCAGTTTATACGCATCCGCATGGGATAAAACACCGAGATAAGATTGCAAAGAAGAATCAAGTGTTAGTTCACTAATTTCTCCCCTCTTGTAACGATAAATATTTTCTTTAATTTTTCTTAAAATTCTTTGCTTGGTTTTTGTCCTTAATTTAATATGTTCAGGTAAAATAACATACCCCAGAAAATCAACCCCACGATTGTGCTTGGTAATATGAATTTTCTTTGGATGAAGTTCCAGACAGAGATTAGTTTTTAAGAAATTTTGTACAGGAGAAATTAAATTTTCTAAATATGTTTTATCACTAGCAATAATAACAAAATCATCAGTGTACCTAGCGTAATGTTTAACTTTCAGCTTATGTTTAACAAATTGATCAAATTCATTCATATAAATATTGGCAAAAATTTGAGAGGTCAAGTTGCCGATAGGTATCCCTTTTCGCGCGGGAAAAATACTCTCTCTCTCTCTCTCGTAAGTGCTGACGAAGCTCCCAATAATTTCGCGTATAAGGTTCATGACTTTTTCGTCTTTAATTCTTTTGTCAAGAATTTCGATAAGAATATTTTGGTCAACGGAATCAAAAAACTTCCTAACGTCACACTTGAGAACAAAACATGTTTTCGTATTATTTTTACTTGCTTGACGCAACATGTGAGCCAGAGCTTCCACTCCTTTATGATTTCCTTTGCCAATACGACAGGAAAAAGAGTTATGAATATAAGTTGGCTCAAATATTGGATTCAAAACTTGAAATACAGCATGGTGAAGAACTCGGTCGCGAACGGTTGCTTTATGAATATGACGAAGTTTTGGATCGCTAATATAAAAGCTTGTATAGCCACCATGTTTGTATGTTTTATCACGAAGGTCTCGATGCAGTTGGAAGATGTTCTGTTCAAGATTCTTCTCAAAACGAAGAACATCAAATTTTTTACCTTTACCTTTTTTAAATTCATCCCAAGCCGAAAAGAGGTTTTCCGGCTTAATTATTTTATTAAATAATTTATTGTAAATTCTCATGAATGATCTAGATATACCAATCCTTAAAAAATCTTACGAATTGTATAAAGTATTCCACGACTACAGAAGACTGGTTTTGAAGTCTGACCGATTCACTATTTTTCAGCGTTGCGAGGATATTATTATTGATATTATTGAACTTTTCCTTGAAGCAGGATATTCAAAAAGTGCTAACAAAGTTCCTATTCTTGAAAAAGCCAGTGTTAAATTAAACACTCTGCGTTTCCTCATTCGCCTTATGAAAGATACCAAATCTTTAGATAATAAGAAATATATTGCTCTACAAGAAATGATTGACGAGATAGGTAGAATGCTTGGAGGGTGGATTAGATCAAGTAATAAATAACACAAAAGGTGTCATATGACACCTTTTGCAATAATGAGAGACTTCGGAACGACACCCGACGCAGAACCGTAGTTCTCGTTCGCATTGTCGACCGTGTTCGTGTCGAACTTGACCTTGCCGTCGTTGAAGTTGAAGTACGGAGCGTGGTCGAAGTGGACACCGGAATCCGGATATTGTCTCTGCCCATCTAATTCACCAAAGCTAGAAAATGTTTCTTGTTGGAAACAAGACATAGTTTCGCTTTCGAGGATTCATTTCTGAATTTAATTCAGTGGCACCAGCCATATAGGCTTAGTGGTCCAACTTGAGGCAAAGACAAGCAGTATCTCCTTATCACGATACGCTCTTGTAAACCTTGATCTACAAGATTCTGATCGATTTCTCAAAAGAGAAAGAGTTCGGCGACGGCAATCCGTAAACGACCGTGCATGAGCCTAGACTCAAGAACAAGTATATCAAAAATAAAGTTAAAGTCATATAAAAAGAAATCAGGGCTACCCACGTTGTACTGTGGATAACCCTGAAATTTTTTTGAATTCAAGAATCAAAAGAGAGGACTCAAAAGACTCAAGAATTGTCGAGGATCACTTCTGCGGAACGACACCCGACGCAGAACCGCAGCGCTCGACCGCAAGGTCGACCGTGCCCGCGCCGAACTCGACCCTGCCGTCGCCGAAGCTGAAGACATCGAACTCGTTGGTCACATGGGGAATCTCATAACTGTAGCCTTCCTGGTTCGTGAAGTTCAGCTTGTACGTGTTCTGTGTCGGAGCGTTCCACGCGATGGGAAAGTAAGTGGCAGGGGTGATGGTGAGTGTTTTTTCTCGCAAGTGCGCTTCTCCAGGATACGTGATGTCCCACGTGCCGGTGAGCATGGCCTCGGGCTGCGGAAGGTGCGCGCGCAGGTTGCCGCCCTTGGGCACATAGATGTTCGTGCCATTGCTCCAGGCGAGCAATCGGTACGTGATG
>CAZKPK010000020.1:0-11399 GCA_964554645.1 uncultured Candidatus Saccharibacteria bacterium
GGTAACAAAAGAGATTAACTCCTTGGTAACAGTTTAATATGAGCTATAGCGTTCACCTCTCCCAACCCTCTCTTTATTAAGGAGAGGGCGAAGGGTGAGGTTCTTATCCACAGTTTATCAACAAGTTTAATAACTTTTAGAAAGTGTTGAATATTTTATAAATAGTATAATATGGAACCTATGGGACTGATGAACACAAAACAGCTTTGGAAAAACTGTCTGGTTGAAATCGAAGCTGGTATATCAAGGGCAAATTTTAGCACTTGGTTTAAAAATACGTCTATTGTAAAAGAAGATGCGGGGATGGTTTATATCGGTGTGCCAAATGAGTTTGTCCGCGATTGGCTTATAAATAAGTATCATAAACTGATCACAAAAACCATAGCTGACGCTTATGAGAATATGCGCGCAGTGGAATATATCATTACTAAAACGGAAGTAGTAATAAAACAAGAACCGGCTACAGTAGAAGAGGGAAACGAAGGTTATATAAACAAAGAACTGCCCTTAAAAGACCTTTACATAAATCCAGAGGATAACTTAAATCCGCGTTATCACTTTAATTCCTTCATTGTGGGATCTTTTAACGAACTCGCTTACGCCGCCAGTCTCGCAATAATAGACAGTCCTGGCACCAAGTATAACCCCTTCTTCATTTATGGAGGCACTGGTCTTGGTAAAACCCACCTGATCCAAGCTGTCGGAAATTCAATCAAAGAAAAATACCCGAATAAAAAGGCGCATTATATGACCTTGGAAAAATTCGCCACTGATTTTATAAACTCGTTACAAAGCAATAAAGCGAATTCTTTTAAAGAAAAATACCGCAAGTATGATCTTTTGATTATAGACGATATCCAATTTATCGGTAAAATGGAAAAAATTCAGGAGGAACTTTTCCACACATTCAACACTTTCCACGAAAACAACAAGCAAATCATCTTTTCTTCCGACAAACATCCAAATTATATCCCGGAGCTGGCGGATCGTTTGCGGTCCCGCTTTGCGGCTGGAATGATTGTGGACATATCTCCCCCCGAGTATGAGTCTCGCCTTGCAATTTTAAAAGTAAAATTGCAAGAACTTGGCATCAATCTGGACCAAGAAATATTGGAGTATGTGGCCCTGGCGATAGATGGAAACATTCGGGAGCTGGAGGGAAGCTTAAATGTCATAGTTTGCCAATATCGCTTAAAAAATAGGCCATTGACGCTTGTGGAAGTGAAAAATTTACTAAAAAACAACATGAAGCCGAAAAAAAATATGGCGATAAAAGATGTTGTAAAAATAGTGAGTGAATATTATAAATTAGAAGGGGATTCCGTCTATGAAAAAACGAGGAAGAAAGAAATAGTCAAAGCCAGGCAAGTAGTAATGTATTTGCTCCGAGAGGATTTTAATGTATCATACCCCTTAATTGGGCAAAAACTGGGGGGAAAGGATCACACGACGGTGATACACTCGTGTTTGAAAATTAAAAACGATCTAAAAAGCGACCCACAACTTTTACAAGAACTGGAGCAAATACGAATTATGTTTAAGTAGTTAAAAGTTATTAGACTTAAATTAAAATAAAGGAATTAAGAACAGCTTTATAAATTAAAAATAAAAAAAGTTATCCACTTATCAAGGCATCTAATAGTATTAATAAATTAAATAATAAAGAATATAAACATGAAACTAGAATGCAACATTGAGCACATAAGAAATAAAATTTTACAGGCGGAAAAAATTACCGGGAAGAATCTTACTTTGCCGATTTTAAACTCCATTCTTTTAATTGCCTCTGGTAAATCATTAAAATTAAGATCCACGAACCTAAGCCTTGGTATTGAGGTTGAAATTCCAGCAAAAATAGAAAAAGAAGGCATTGTGGCTGTTGCTGGTTCAATTTTAAACGGCATTTTCCCAAACGTTTCCCAGAATGAGAATGTTTATCTTGAAAGTATAGACGGAAACTTATTGATTCAAACAAAGAAAAGCAAAATAAAGCTGAAGGGCCAGCCGCATGATGATTTTCCAACAATACCGAGAGTTATTGGGACAAGTTTTGAGATAGAGTCGAAAAAACTGGCAGATGGCATAAAATCGGTCTATTATAGCTCCTCCGTGTCTGATATAAAACCCGAGATTTCAAGCGTCTACATCTATACCGATGAAGATAATCTGGTATTTGTTTCCACCGATTCATTCAGGCTAGCCGAGAAAAAAATCAAGGTGAAAGGACTGCCTGAAATCGGAGGCATCCTTATTCCATTTAAAAACATTTCTGAGATCTTGAGAGTTTTCAGCGATTCCCCGTCCGTTATAAAAGTGTGTTTCAATAAAAATCAAATTTCTTTTTCCTCGGATGATGTTTATCTGACTTCGCGGGTAATTGATGGAATTTTCCCCGACTATCGCCAAATTATCCCGAAAGGCTCCGGAACTAACGCCATCGTGCTGAAGCAAGATTTACTGAACGCGCTTAAGCTTTCTAACATCTTTTCGGGAAAATTCAATCAAGTGAACCTAAAAATCGCGCCGAAGGAGAAAATTTTTGAACTTTCCTCCGCCCATAATGATATCGGAGAAAACAAAACATATCTGGATGCCGCCCTAACAGGAGAAAGTGTTGAGCTTGGTTTTAATTATAAATACTTTTTAGATTGTTTTCAGTCAATTATCACTGACAGCATGTCTATAAAACTTTCTGGAGCCGCCAGCCCGATTGTTATATCCCCGGTCAGCGATGCCTCGTTTATTTATCTCATCATGCCGATGAATCGGTAATTTTAATAGGGGGTCAAGAGAAGAAAACAATGGTAGCTATCCCTATTCTATCCTATTTCTTATTTCTCCTTTATTCCTCATTGAGATTTCTCATTTTTGTCATTAATCTTTTGCCAATCAATCTCAACTACCCAAATCTTTTCAAGGTCAGAGAAGTGAACAATTCCATACGTAGATAAATCATAATCGTAGACTTCAATTTGCATGCCTTCTTTTGGTAGAATTCCTAGACGAGTAAAATCTCGCTGTGAACTTTCTAACAAACGTATCCTTCCTAACTTATCTGCATTATTAAAGTCCCCATAAATTCTAATTTTATGTTTATTCATAGTATTATTTGGTTCTTAATTGCTTGGGTACAGGATTTTTAATAGGTGCCGAAAAAACATTATTTGCATTTTGTGGACTCAGATTTATAGTTGTTGCATGATTAGAACTTCTACCAGAAGTTGGTACAATATCCCCGCCGACAGCTCTAATATCACCTGCAGTAGTTATTCTGACTTGATTATTTGGTATATTCTTACATAAGACACAAAGATCTAAACCAGTTCCACTTTCCACTGAGAATCCTTTGAGTCCGGAAGGATGAGTATCTATTCTGAATGCTTCGGGAGTAACACTCGAACCACCTCTTACTACCAGAGCTTCGTTTGGTATGATAGGTGACTTCATCAAATTATTCAATCCCCCCAACGGAATAGTTCCTCCTAGTAAAGCGCCAGCATTGTAATCAAATTGATCTTTCGATATCTGACCATTTGTGTATGCTTGGTAATTAGAATAAGTTCCATATCCGACAGCTCCCAACCCAATAGTAGCTACAGTAGTAATAGCTGCTACTGGAATAGTAACTGGGGCAGAGAGAATTGCAACCGTGATTAAAGCAGATGCCACTAAATAAGTGGAGAAACCTTGCGCACCTGTTAGCCAACTCCTTCCATCCGGATCACTCAATGTTATCGGATTATTCCCCGCATATGAATATGAATTCTGAGATTGCGGATCGGTAAGAAATTTAGTAAATATTTCTTTGCCTTGAGATTCTGGATTTAAGAATACGGGGTCTTGCGACAAAAACCTCCCCACGCTTCCATCATAATATCTAGCGTTAAGATAGTTTAACTTGGTGTCAGCGTCATACTCCTGTCCAATATACTTTCTTTGTTCTGAAAAAGCGTTTTCTTTTTTATCCACTCTAACACCACCAAAAGGTAAGTAGTCCAAAGTTTCCACAACCGCTCCAGTTTCATCAGTCACTACATTAGTGGAACCTAGATTGTCCGTATGAATGTATTTAACTTTTGCCTCATCGCCGGTTCCTTCTATCGTCGCTATCTCCACGCCATTAGCAAAGATGTGCTTCGTGACTTTGCCATTGGAATCAATGTTGTAATACTTGGAGGGATAGGTGGTGGTGATAGTGGTAGATTTAGTCACATTCCCTTGAGAAAAGATGTTCTCTCCAGATACAGGAATATCTGGGTTTCTAAACAGATTTTGCGTATCACCGGGAATTGGTATTGTTTCTTGGGCGGAAACAGGAGCAAAAGGAGTCAAGATAAACAAGAAAGTTAATAGATAGATCTGCAATGATTTCATTTGGTTAATATAAATAAAGACTAGCGAATAGTCAAGCTTTTTCTGGATTTCTGAATTCAAAATCCAACAAGTATGTTATACTAGCTAATATGGATAAAAAATCAAAAATTCTTTTAGTTGCTTTGTTGTTACTAACCATAATTTCAATATATTTGACTTATAGGAGGTCATTTATCACCAAAGATTATGAGGTTATTCCTATTTCGGAAGATTTGGAAGAAACTGAATTATCTGAATGATTTTTATAAATACAAAAATGGAAACTATTGAACCTATCATCGAGAAAAAAAAATGGTTTAGGCGTCTTGGGCTTTGGGCGACAGGTATAAGCTCTTATTAGAGAACCAAAAGCTTAAATTTTATTATTCCTGTACTTTGAATGTTAGATTAGTTTCACTTTTATTATATATATTATCGTAAGAGATTATTTTCAGTTCATTTTCTGCTTGCAAGTTTTCTAGCTCTTTGGGAGTGAAAGAAAAAATAAAAGGAGCTTGAGAAGTTCCCAAGTATTCATCGTTTACAAAGACATCTAATTTTAAAAGGGGATAAGGACCGGAGCTTGAAATTTTCAGATTAATTTTTTGGTTGGGTAAGTATGTTGTGTTTGTGTTCGGCTCAATAATTGAAATTTTTGGTTTTGCCGAGTCAGTATGCACATCGTCTATTGCGCTTGGTTTGTCACTCCAGGTTGTTATTCCATATTTCCAGCTGTTTTGCGCCCACCAATCTTGTATAGGTATTTCCCAGTGATTAAATTGCGAATTATCGCTCGGGTCGGTTGGCGATGGTCCTAAAATATCATTTCTATCTATCCAATATAAAATTGAATGCACGTTTGTTATTACTTTTTCTTCCGTAGTTTCTTTGGGAGTATTGGGGCCTGCCAGTTTGCGAGATATTTTGTCGATGAAGAAATTTTCGTTGCCTTGCCAAAATCCCCGCAGTATCGGTTTTACCAAGCTGGGATCAATTTCCGTGTTTGGTTCTTCAAATTTTTCCTCCGGCAGAGTTTTTAACGCTTCGTTCATAAATTTATTCCAAATTGGCCCGGCCACCGCCGCCCCTCCTTTTTTCATTGGCGTATTATCATTATTGCCAGCCCAAACACCCACCGCGATAGATGGAGAATAGCCTATAGTCCAAGCGTCCTTATTGTTATTCGTCGTTCCAGTTTTTACCGCTACATCTTTCCCGGGGATATAAAGAACTGAACGCGCTCCAAAAGTAGGGATGCGAGCTTTTTCATCCGAAAGAATATTTGAAATAACTAAAGCTGTATTTTTCAGCAAAACATTTTGCGGTTTAGGTTGATATTGCTCCAAAATTTTTCCAGCCGAATCTTGCACTTCCAAAATTCCGGTGGATGGATTTCTCGTCCCGCCATTTGCAAAGATTCCATAAGCCGAGGTCATATCCAGAAGAGACACTTCTCCGCCCCCGATGACGAGCGTAAGCCCGTATCGGCCGATATCACTCAAGGTGCTGATGCCCAGGTCTTCCGCCGTTTTTAATGAATCAGAGAGTCCCGTCAAATAAAAAAGTTTCACGGCCGGAATGTTGATTGATTGCGCTAGAGCGTCTCGCAGGCTCAGCGGCCCGCGAAATTTTTCATCGTAGTTGTCGGGCATATAACAGTCCTCCTGATTATGTCCGGGGAAGGCCTTGCCATAAGCATCGCAGGTCGTCTGAAATTCCGTCGGCAGGTCAAAGAGTGTGGTGTCGGGGAGAAAGCCCTTATTGAAAGCCGTGGCGTATATAAAAGGCTTAAAAGACGAACCGGGTTGCCTAGAAGCAGTGGTTACATTGAAATTTCCTTCTATTTCCTTATCAAAATAATCTCTCGAGCCCACCATTGTCAGAATTTGCCCTGTTTTTGGATCTATCGCCACCAGACTGGCATTTTTCCCGTTCCAAGCTTTTTCATTTTGCAACGCGCCCTCCTTTACGATTTGCTCGCCTTTTTCCTGCAAACTATAATCCAGCGTGGTGATGATTTTCAGCCCGCCCTTTTCCACTATTTCACTTCCATACTTTTGCTCCAGATAGTCTTTGATAAAGAAAACAAAATGCGGCGCCTTAATCCCGGTCGTGGTCTGCGGAACAAAAGCCACCGTTTCCTTTTTCGCCGCGTCATAATCTTCTTTGGTTATGAAATTAATCTCGAGCATCCGCGAGAGAACAAAATTTTTTCTAGCTTCCAGTTTGTCTTTATTCTTTCCGTAAGGCGATAGGGTGGTTGGAGATTGCGGAATCGACGCCAAGTAGGTCGCCTCGGCCAGCGTCAAATCCCGCGCGTTTTTATTGAAATAAATCTTACTTGCTTCTTCTATCCCATAAATAGTTCCGCCGTAAGGGGCTTCATTCAAATAATATTCCAAAATTTTTTCTTTTGGCATGGATTTATCTATTTTAATTGCCAACACCCACTCTTTTATCTTTCTAGTGTAAGATTTTTCCCGCGTCAAGAGAGCATTTTTTACTAATTGCTGGGTAATAGTAGAACCGCCTTGAGTCCGACCTGTACCGAAAATATTGGATAAAATAGCGCGGACAATGGAGCTGATTTTTATTCCGCCGTGGTTATAAAATTGAGAATCCTCAATAGCCACCGTGGCGTTTCGGATGTTCACTCCCATGTCTTGATAGGCGATGTCCGTCCTTTTTGTATTTTTATGTATGTCAAAAAGCAAAATTTTCCCCGTGCGATCGTATATCTTGGTGGAATTTTCAACCTTTCTGTCCTCAAAGGAACGAAAATCTGGGATTTTCAAAGAAGAAAGCCAGAGAACAATTATTCCGGCTAGTAAAATAAAAATACTGAGGCAAAACAGCATCAGATTTTTCCAGAATTTGCTTTTTTTGTAAATTTTACGCATTTCTCTCATCATGCTAATCATAGCAGAAAAATATCTTTTTATTAAATTTGCATTTTGCGTGTTGATAAAATATAATGCACTTATGGATAATATTGTATTAAATTCAAATAATAATGTTGTTGTAGGCAATGAACCTATGGTGCTTTTGCCTTTGGATATTTACGAAAAAATCACTAAAAACTTAAGTAAAATAAAGTCTAAAAATTTGCTAATGCGAATTAAAAAAAGCAATTTTTTGGCTACTGCCAGTGAATCCAGCTTATCTAAGGACTGGTTTAAAAAAGAAGAAGAGACAGCATGGCAGAATTTATAAAGGGAGATATTGTAGTTGTTCCGTTCCCATTTTCTAATTTATTAGAAGTAAAAAAGCGGCCAGCTTTTGTCGTTAGTGAACTTAGTGGAGATGATATTATTCTTTGTCAGATAACTAGCCAAACAATTAAAGATAAGTATTCAGTGGCCATCAAGAAAACTGATTTTGCTTCTGGTAATTTATCAGTAAATAGCAATGTCAGACCGAATAGAATTTTTACGGCTGATAAAAGTATTATTTTCTATAAAGTTGGGAATATAAAGGAAAATAAAATTAAAGAAATCATTCAAAAAATTATTGAGATAATAGAAAGTTAAAATTGACAAAATTATATTATTTACAATTAAACCTAAGTAGTTAGTGTATTATTCCAAGCTATTGGAATGCAGAGTCTAAGGCTTGATTTTTTATTTTTTGTATGGTTAAATTGGATAAACAACCCTGGAGTAAGGAATAATCCGAGCTCTGTGTGGAGCTCGTTCTTTTACAACAGGAAAACAAAAAGGAGTTATGAAAATTACCTTTTTAGACCCCCCAGGGGCAAACTTCACTGATATAGCTCGAAGGAAGCTAGCTGAGTTGTTCAATCAGCGCATTCTTCTTACAGCCGATTTGGAACTGGTGAAGAAAAATGAAGAAGTTTTGCCAACTGTCATTAGGCATGGCGGATACGGTGTTGTTGCAATGGAAACAATAGCAGAGGGTCGCTATGATGGACCCGTCGGGTCCTTTGTGCATCTTTTGGACCACTATCAATTCTCCGAAGCGTGCCCCACTACGGTTATTGCTGCCCTAAAAATGAGAGTGGAATTCGCTCTTATGGCCAGAAGAGGAACGAGAATTGAAGAAGTCACAGAGGTTTTAGGGCACGAGAAATCCTTTGGTGCATGTCGGAGAAGAATCCAAGAGCGTGGTTGGCGATTTATTCAGTCGCCCAGCAATGGTAAAGCAGCTGAACAAGTAGCAGAAAATCCAATATTCGCCAAAGCCGTAGCATTAGGTCCACGGACAGCAGTTGAAAAATATAGACGGTTGTGTGTTTTTGAAGAAAACTTCGAAGACGAGCAAGCTGTCACAACTTTCTATTTGCTTGGGCCGAAATCAAAGAAGCATATTGTGGGTTTGCGGGAGGTTAACCTATCCCTTTTGGTTTGCAGGCTTTTGAATAAGCCTGGGATGCTTGCGAAAGTTGTCGGAGCTTTTGGGTCTTTTGGAATAAATTTGCGACATATCCGTGATTTTCATGTTGGGGGTGATGAATACGCCCATGTGATTCATTTCGATTGTCGTAAAGATCAAGCCAGTGCGCATCTATTGGCCATACAAAAAGCGGTCCGGTCTTTTGCCATGGAACGATATGTCTTACTAGGTCCGTTTCCGGTTGTTTAACCAAGTACTTTTGATAGAAGGTTGAGAGACCTGACAAACTCTCCGGACTTGGACGAACCAAGAGTATTAAAAGACCGACGACATACCTTGAAAAGTATTAGTCGGTTTTTGATTTGGGATACATCATAAAATAAGTTGTTTTGTAACACACTTTTGAGATTTTATTTTAATTATGATAGTGTTTGTTTATGGTAGATAAAAAGAAGATAGATGAATTACTTACTAGAGGAGTTGAAAGGGTATATCCCGATAAATCTGCGCTCGAGAAAGTTTTGATGTCCGGTAAAAAGATCAAGCTTTATTACGGCATTGACCCGACGGGCAGCACCCTGCATCTTGGTCATTTAGTTCAGCTTCTCAAATTAAAGAAATTTCAAGATCTTGGCCACGAAGTGATTGTTTTAATTGGCGATTTTACGGCGCAAATCGGAGATCCGACAGATAAACAAGCTGCCAGAAAATCTCTAACCCACAAGCAGGTTTTACAGAATGCCAGCGGGTATAAAAAACAAATTGGCAGGGTTTTGAATTTAAAAAAATCAAATCTCAATTTCATTCACAACGCAAAGTGGTCAAACAAACTTACCCCGGAAGATATGCTCGAATTAGCGTCTCATTTTACCATTTCCAGTCTTCTCACCAGAAATATGTTTCAAGAAAGAATCAAAACTGGCCGAGAAGTTTATGTTCACGAATTTCTCTACCCTATCTTTCAGGCTTACGACGCGGTAACGATGGATGTTGATTTGCAAATTGGCGGCAATGACCAAATGTTTAATATGCTGGCCGGGCGCGATTTGATGAAAAAAAAGAAACACAAGGAAATGTTTGTTTTGACCACAAAATTATTAGTGGATCCGACCGGCAAAAAAATGGGAAAGACGGAAGGAAATATGATCACCCTAAACGATTCAGCCAACGATGTGTTCGGCAAGGTTATGAGCTGGCCGGACAGTATGATCACTTTAGGTTTTGAACTTTGCACTAATTTGGATTTCAACAATTTTTTAGGACAGAAATCGCTTGAACAGAAAATGAAGCTGGCTGGTGAAATTGTTAAAACTTTCTACGGAGAGGACGCTGCGCAGGAAGCCAAAAACTTCTTTTCCAATACTTTCCAAAAGAAAGAAATCCCGGAAGAAATGGAGGAAATAAAAGCGGGCGGGGGGGAATTATTGAGCGAAGTTCTGGTAAAGAATAAAATTCTAGCTTCTAAAGGGGAATGGCGTCGGCTGGTTTTAGGCAAGGCCATTCATGATTTATCAAAAAACCAAAATATCACTGATGTAAACTTGAAAATTTCGGAAAACTTAACTCTTAAAATAGGCAAGAAAAGATTTGTGAAAATTATAGTAAAATAAAAACCGCCAAGAAGGCGGTTTTTATTTTTTATCTGTCTTTATCGGGGTCTTCTTCATCTAGCCCAAAATCAGTTATTCCTTCTGGCGCATCTAGTGGTTCACCTAGTTCATCTTCGTCCGCGCCAACCTTAAAACTATTTCCTATTTCTTCATCCTCGTCGTAACTCATATAAAAAGTTTATTTTTAATTTTAATAAACGACCTATAAAAATTATTTTCTATGATTTCCTACTTTGTAACAAAATATAAAACGCTTGGCAATAGCAAATGTGGATAAGTCTAGGTTCTTAAGTGCGCGCAAGCAGTAAGCGCGATAGCGATAGCGTCTAATTCATCATCGGAAGTTTTAGTATTGTCTATCTCCACGAGAATTTTCACCATTTTATTTATTTGCGCCTTGTCCGCTCTGCCATAACCCGTCGTGGCTATTTTAATTTGGGGCGGAGAAGCCTCAAAAATTTTGAGTCCCGCCCTTGAGGCTTCATAAACCGCGACTCCGCGCGCTTCGGCGACTCGCATCGCTGTTTTTTGGTTGGTATTTAAAAATAAAGTTTCAATCGCCAAAATTTCCGGCTTGTATTTTTTTATTATTTTTCTTATTTCTTCTCCAATTAATTTTAGTCTTTCCGAAAATTCCAATTTAGCTGAAGTTTTGAAACATTCAGAAAAAATAACTGATTCTTTTCGGCTGGAAACCGATCCGCCTCGGACAGACTCCAACACCGCAATCCCCAATCTTTCAAATCCGGGGTCTATGCCCAAAATACGCATTCCGTAATTTTAACACTTTTTTGTCTTGATAAATAATTTTGCGTTTTTGGATAATGGTGATATTATTTACTTTAACTTGTCCTAATGGACTGGAAAGATCAGCATTAGGCAGGGGAAGCTGGGGGTCGTCGGTTAGACCCCCAGCGAATCTTCAAAAGTCGTTAAGACTTTCTCCGAAAGAGCACTGGCGGCTTTTTATTTGCTACAAAAAAGTTATCCCCACCCAATATTTGACATATATATATCGGTTCATAGTTATTAGGCATAATACCCAAAAATCGTGGCTTTTTTAGCCCTGTTTTTCCTTCTTTT
>CAZKPK010000021.1:0-1282 GCA_964554645.1 uncultured Candidatus Saccharibacteria bacterium
TTCTTATTTTTCCGGCGGCAGTTGGGGCGGGGCTGAAGATCCGCGGCTTACCCGCGTGGATGACGAAGATACGCTTTATATGACTTATACCGCTTGCGATAGCGGGGAGCTGCGCGTCGCCCTCACTTCCATTAAGATTGGTGATTTTTTAAATAAAAAATGGAAATGGAAAGAGCCGGTTTTGATTTCGCCGCCCGGCGAAGTTCACAAAAACTGGGTTCTTTTTCCGGAAAAAATTAAAGGCCAATACGCAATTCTTCACAGCATTAAACCAAATATTCAAATAGATTATGTGTCGGATTTAGAATTTAAGAGCGATAACTACATCAAAAGTTATCACGGCGGCGGTCCACGAAAGGGCTGTTGGGACAAATGGCTTCGGGGCGCCGGCGCGCCGCCAATAAAAACCAAAGACGGCTGGCTGCTTTTTTATCACGCGATGGATGACGATTGGGGCAAATACAAAGTCGGGGCGATGCTTCTTGACTTGAACGATCCAACCAAAATCCTCTACCGCGCCAAAGAACCGGTTCTAGAGCCACAAGAATCTTATGAACATAGTGGTTATAAGCCAGGCGTCATTTATGTTTCTGGAGCGATTGTCAAAAATGACGATCTTCTCGTTTACTACGGCTGTTCCGATAATTATGTTAGTGTGGCTTACACCAACCCGAATGAATTTTTAGAAGCGCTTAAAAAAGAAGCTAGACCAAAACTTAAATTAAAAACCTTAAAGCAAAAATAAAAAACATCAATGCTTATCGAACGCTACGACAAAAATCCAATACTTACACCGAATAAAAATCAGTCCTGGGAAGCCGAGGCGGTTTTAAACGGCTGTCCGATTAAAAAAGGCAATAAAATTTTTTTGGTGTACCGCGCCATTTCTTCGCCCCATTATCACACTTTAGCGCGAACAAGGTTGATGGTTTCTGATATCGGCATCGCCGAAAGCAAAGACGGAACAAGTTTTTCCAATCGGAAAAGATTTATTATGCCGGAATACGAATGGGAAAGGTTTGGATGTGAAGATCCGAGAATTACGAAATTAAATGACAAGTATTATATCTTCTATACCGCTCTTTCGGAGTATCCATTCCGAGCTGAAGGAATTAAGGTAGGTCTCGCGATAAGCAAAGACCTCGCGCATATTCAGGAAAAGCACCTCGTCACTCCATTTAATGCCAAAGCGATGGCGCTCTTCCCGGAAAGAATTGCCGGCAAAATGTGGGCGATTTTAACGGTGCATTCTGATAAACCCCCGGCGAAAATATGTCTTGCT
>CAZKPK010000021.1:1382-7155 GCA_964554645.1 uncultured Candidatus Saccharibacteria bacterium
AGGCGCGCTTGCGAGAAAAAACTCTCTCTACCTTTACTACGGGGCAGCTGACACTACCTGTGCACTCGCCTTTATTGATGTGCACGGACTTATTAATAAAATGTTGAAAAAAGAAGAGGAAACTAATCGATTCACGAGGGCGAAAGAAAATCCAATCATCACCCCCGTAAGAAATCACCCATGGGAAGCAAAATTAACCTTTAACCCAGCGGCAATTTATCTCGAAGACAAAGTTCACATTCTCTATCGAGCAATGTCAGATGATAACACTTCAACCATCGGTTATGCCCAAAGCAAAGACGGTGTGCGCATTGATTACCGCTCTTCCGAGCCGGTATATATCCCCCGTGAATCATTTGAGCAAAAACTTACACCTGGAGGAAATTCTGGAGCCGAAGACCCGCGACTTACCAAAATCGGCGACAAAATTTATATGCTCTACACTGCTTTCGATGGCAAAAATCCGTCACGAGTAGCTTTAACTTGGATTAAAGTAAAAGATTTTCTGGCTCAAAGATGGAACTGGGCAAAACCCGTTCTTGTCTCGCCGCCTGATCTGGACGATAAGAACGCTGCTCTTTTTCCAGAAAAAATTAAAGGAAAATATCTTATCATTCACCGGAGTGGCGATGATATAGACCTTTCGTTTTCTCAAACTTTAAATTTTGATGGCACTTGGTGGCTGGAAGAATATCGCTGGATATACCCGCGAAAAGGCATGTGGGACTCAAAGAAGGTTGGCATCGCAGCCCCACCAATAAAAACTGATCAGGGATGGCTTATTCTTTACCACGGCGTTTCTGAAGACAAAACCTATAGAGTAGGGGCGGTTCTTTGCGACATAAAAGACCCCGCGAAGATTATTGCCCGCACCGATGAGCCGATTTTTGAACCAGAAACTGTTTATGAAAAAGAGGGCGAGATTCCCAATGTTGTTTTCCCCTGCGGCGCAGTTCAAATTGAAGACAAAATATATATGTACTATGGGGGAGCCGACAAAGTAGTGGGCGTGGCGACAATAGAACTCGAGCAGCTCTTAAAAACTTTGGAATCGTGCCGATGTTAATATGGATGTCAATAAAAAGAACAAAAAAATAACGGTTGCGGTGAGCGGAGGATTCGACCCTCTTCACCGAGGTCATGCGCGGATGTTCCGAGAAGCAAAAAAACTTGGTAATGAATTGATTGTTATTTTGAATAACGACAACTGGCTTGAGGCAAAAAAGGGATATGCGTTTATGCCGCAGGAGGAACGAAAGGAAATTATAGAAGCGCTTGCCTGCGTTGATAAGGTAGTAGTAACAAAACATCCAAAACATCCAAAAGATATGAGTGTCTGCAAAGAGTTATTGGAAATACGACCTCATATTTTTGCCAATGGCGGCGATCGTCACAAAAACAACATTCCAGAGGTTGCAACCTGCAATGCAATCGGATGCAAGATGGTTTTTAATATTGGGCAAGGCGGAAAAATTCAATCAAGCTCGTGGCTGCTTGAGAAATACAAAAAGCAAATTTAAATCCGCTAAACTAGTATGAAATCAATTACAGAGCTCAAAAAAGAGCATATAAAGAAAACTAAATTGATTGTTTTTGATGTTGATGGGGTGCTTGTTCCGCGAGGCACAAAAATAAAGCAGGTTGGTAACATCACCACTTTTGAAACAAAACTAATTGAAAAAAGGCAGATAGAGCAGATAAAAGAGCTTAACAAAAAGGGATTTTTGATAAACATCAGTTCCGGAAGAGGTCTGTATATGCTCCAAGAAATGTTCAGAGAAGTTTTATCTTTTGTCAGTTTAACGTACGAAAATGGCAGTGCCACGTGGTACGGGGGGAAAATATACCAACACGTCAATAGTTTTGAATATCTGAAAGACATGTTTCCAAAGTTAAAGCGGGTCAGAAGCAATAATATAAAAGGATTTGAGCCAAAAGAATTTATCATAACTATACACTGCACCAAAAGAGTCAAAGAGATTGAAGAAATAGTACGAGCGGAGAAAAACCTTTATACCGTTTGGAATGGCGAAGCGTATGATATAGGGGTTAAAAAAGAGCAAACAAAGGCCGTTGGCTTAAGGCGGGTGATGAAAATGTTTAGATTAGAGAAGAAAAATGTTATGGCGATAGGAGACAATTATAATGACTACGAATTATTAAAAGAAGCGGGTATGGCCGTCACCGCCGATAAAAGCAGGGTCAAAGGCAAATTTTATATTCCGTTAAACGGCAAGTTTCTTCCTGCGGATAAACTCATGCGGCAAATCTTACATCTCTTGGGGTAACATGAATTCATATCTCATTCGTCGACTGAATGCATTTGGTCTCTACGGCGGTGAACTCAAAGATATATCGGGTATCGTTGGGCATACGGGAGAGGGTGAGTGGACTACAAAAACAGCAAAAGAGATGAAGGTAAAAACAAAAGTCATTGAGGAGGCCGTAAGGTTTCGCATTCAATCCGAAAAAAAACCGTCTTTTACCGGGGAAATTTTAACGGCATTAAGAAATCAATTTGGAGGTCATTCGTTAAAAAATAATACAAAACAATAAGTTGTTTTCAATAATATGACATCCTACGCCCTTCTTTTCACACTCGCCGCTATTGGTATCAGCGAAACCGTTTATCTTATCCGCAAACGGATCGTATCTGAAAAGCCGATTTGCCCGATCGGCGAAGGTTGCGCGACGGTTTTGACCAGCAAATACAGTAAAATGTTCATCGTTCCCAACGATATACTTGGGCTTTTGTCTTATATTGTTATTTCTTTTATTGCCGCTTTTTTGGTGATCGGAGTCCAACCGATAATTTTATGGAATTTTATCCTCAAAATTCTGGTAGCGGTTGCTTCGCTTATGTCTATTTTCCTTACCTATCTGCAATGGCGCGTCATTCGCGCTTGGTGTTTCTGGTGTCTTATGTCTGCTTTTACCATCTGGTTAATGGGAAGTATAATAATAGTGAGTAATCTTATTTAATATGAAAAAAACATCATTTCATTTTTTACGAGTCGGATTGGCCACCACATTTTTATGGATTGGCGTTTTGATTTTCAAAAATCCAGAGGCCTGGGGCGGATATTTACAGCCCTGGGCGGCCGGACTTTTGCCGATTCCGCTAGCCCAGGCCATGATCGGCACGGCCATTTTGGATATCACTATCGGCACTTTTCTTCTTTTTGATTTTCTACCGTGGCTCGCCGCGCTCATTGGCGCCGTCCATATTGTTATTGTCCTTACGGTAAGCGGCATTACCGATATTACGGTGCGAGATATTGGACTTTTGGTCGCGGCGCTGGCACTGATGATTGATTCTTTTCCGCAAGCAATAATACGTCGGATAACTTTTTTAAAAACCTCAACGCCGGAAATAAAATAATTTTTAATCCCAATCAATAACGAATATGAACAAAACCATTATTGCCATTAGCATCGTCATAGTCGTTCTTGTGGGCGGTTATTTCCTCTTTGTTAGGGGTGTGCAGCAACCAACTCCATCGGTTTCAGAACCGTCGAGTCAACAGCCGACCACTCAACCGCAAGTTTCAGAACAGCCGTCAGAGCAGCCACCAGCATCGCAAGCACCGGCAGTTAAAGAAAATGTGGTAACTTACACCAGCTCCGGTTATTCGCCGAGTACCCTTACGATTAAAAAAGACGAAACAGTTACCTTCAAAAACCAAAGTTCACAATCAATGTGGACCGCTTCGGCGGTGCACCCAACGCATCGCGCTTATCCCGAAAGCGGCGGATGTCTGGGCAGTACTTTTGACGCCTGTGCGGGAGTTCAGCCGGGCGGTGAATGGTTATTCAAGTTTGACATCTCCGGTACTTGGAAGTATCACAATCATTTGAATCCCGGCGATACCGGAACTATCGTCGTGAAGTAAAATAATGCTATACGTAAAATAATTTTTACCTTTGAATTATGTCCAATATGTACGAAACAATTAAAAATTTTGCCCAGCAATTTACCTACGAACCAGAAATAAATGGTCGGTTGCAATTAGATAACATTAAAACTTTTATTGCCGTAGGAATGGGCGGTTCTCATCTTGCTGCAGATATTTTGAATAACTACAATCCGACTTTTAACATCATCATTCATAAAAATTATGGCTTGCCGCCTTTGCCGGACGATGTTTTGCGAAGCAGCCTCATCATTGCCAATTCGTATTCGGGCAACACCGAAGAAGTGCTTGACGCATTTAATTTGGCTCTAGAGCGAAAGCTCAACGTAGCCGCTATTTCTGTTGGCGGGAAACTTCTTGAACTTGTTCGCCAACATAAAGTCCCTTTTATCCAAATGCCCGATACCGGTATTCAACCGCGTTCTGCTCTTGGTTTTCATACCAAGGCATTACTAAAAATTATGGGCAAAGCGCATGAACTTGCAGAAATTACTCAATTAGCTGATCTTCTCAATCCTCAAGATTCTGAAGTGCAGGGAAAAGAGCTGGCCGAGAAAATTAAAGATAAAATTCCCGTTATTTATGCCTCCGAAGCAAATCAAGCCATTGCCTATAACTGGAAAATTAAATTTAACGAAACGGGCAAAATCCCGGCATTTTACAATGTTTTTTCGGAACTCAATCATAACGAGATGACCGGATTTGATGTCAAGGATTCTTCTCGGCACCTTTCACGGAATTTTATGTTTTTTTTGCTGACCGATGCGGATGACCATCCGCAGATACAAAAAAGAATGAGGGCATTAAGGGGCTTATATGAAAATCGGGGTTTACCGGTACGAGTTTTAGAGTTGACCGGCAAGAATAAATTCCATAAAATTTTTTCTTCCCTCGTACTCGCTGATTGGATCGCCTATTACACCGCAAAACAGTATAACCTTGAACCAGAGCAAGTGCCGATGATCGAAGAATTTAAAAAATTAATTCAATGAATTAATAGACCTACTGCTTAATTCCTTTTCTACTCCAATGCAAAAATCATGGCTGCAACTTGTCAAAAAAAGCTCACAAGATACACTGTATATTGCTCGCTTTTTTTGACTGCGTTTCGCTCATGATTTTAGCATTTCGTAACGAAAATAATTAAGCAGTAGGTCTAATTTATGGTTATGGCATTTATCGGTTTTACGCTAGATGCCGTCGGGAAAATTCTGGTTTCCTACACCGTTATTATGGTGCATTATCGATTTTGGAAGGAACACAAAATTGATGAGCGAGTATTCGCGACAATGCAACGCGAAAGAATAATAGCTATTTTGGGCGTTATATTAATTATCATTGGCTATCTTTTACAAATTCCATCAAAACTATGAACGCACATCCACAAAACGAAATAGATTTCAACTACATTACCGATGGTATTTATATCGGTACCAATCAGTGCTGCAAAGTTCATTTTGAGGAAAGGTTGATTAAGGAAGGCATAACCGCCGACATTTCGTTGGAAGAAGAAAGAGTTGACGCTCCTTTTGGTGTTGCTTTCTATACGTGGATCCCGGTAAAAAATCACACTGCGCCAACGCCGGATCAATTAGAGTTTGGGGTCTCTGTGTTGGAAAAATTGGTGGCAATAGGAAAAAAGATATATGTGCATTGTAAAAATGGCCATGGTCGAGCTCCTACTCTGGTTGCCGCATATCTTACCCGTAAAGGAGAAGGTCCCGAAGAAGCCGAAGCATTCATAAAATCCAAACGGCCCTCAATGCATCTTCAAGATGCGCAACGCGCTGCGCTGCGAGATTTTTCCGCCACAGGCGGAAGTCGTAAAACATAACTATGGATATCTCACTTATCATTCC
>CAZKPK010000022.1:0-5442 GCA_964554645.1 uncultured Candidatus Saccharibacteria bacterium
TAGCCAAAACCCTCGCCCCGCATTCCTCCCACACCCTCCTGCGGGGCGGAAACCCGAATCCCGCCGAATTTCAAAAACATTAGTCTCGGTTTTGCGAATCCTCCCTCCCGCAAAATAGTTTCGCAAAACTGAGTCCATTTTGTATTGGTATCGCGTGCCTCGCTTTCTCCTTTGGAGAAATACGTTCTACGCCTGCCCGCCTTTGGCGGGCGTGAGGCACGCTATTTATTTCGCTCGTAAAGAATTCGTGCAAATGATATAATTACTTCACAAATTCATGCAAAAGAAAGTAAAAAAAGTTTTGGTCTTGACCATTGGAATAATTTTTATCATCTTTGGCTTGCTTGGTCTGGTGCTTCCCTTTCTACAGGGAATTATCTTTCTGGCTATCGGTTTTTTTCTGGTGTCTTTTTATTTTCCAAAGAGTTATCTATGGATAGAAAAACATACAGAAAAATACCCGCGCGTTTCTGGGAAAATAAAAAAAATTGAAGGATGGATTAGAAAATTTATCGGAGAGATTTAATTTTTTTCTACTTCTTCTCCAACCACTCTTCATCTTGGCGAACCAGCAGTTTATTTTTATTTTCCTTATCGAAGAGTATTGCTTCCACCACTCGCTCCATGCGCATACTTTGGGAACCTTTAACAAGTATGAAATCTCCTTTTTGCGCAAAAGTTTTCATAAACTCCCCGGCTTTAGAAGAATCTAAAAATTCAAAAATATTGGCATTATCCAGACCGGCCAGCAACGCGCCTTCTTTTATCGCTTGCGCTCTGGGTCCCACTACGATAAGCACATCACAATTTTCTTTCGCCATTTGGCCGATATTTTTATGCGCTTCTTCTGTATGCTTGCCTAATTCAAGCATATCTCCCAACACTGCAATTTTTCTTCCATGGGCTTTCACTTCTCCAAGAGTTTTAAGCGCAGACTGGCAGGCAATTGGAGAAGAATTATAAGTATCATCAATAATCAGAGAATCATTTACTCCCTTTAACAATCGCATGCGTCCCGGCGGAACATCATAATTTTTGAGCGCGTCGATGGCATTGATTATGTTGAATTTTAATCCTTTGGACAAAGCCAGAGACGCCAAAGACGCATACACATGGTTTCTGCCAAACACCCCCTCGATAACAACGGGTAAGCTTACGCCCTCGTCCGTAGTCTTATGGGCGAAGCCCCCTTCATCTATTCTAAAAATTACTCCCTTGGGCATCCCTCCATCATCATAAAAAATATTATCGCCGGAACCCAGAACATCAGCGCCTTCTTTGAACCCATAAGTTACAGTGCGATGCTTGCTGTTCGCTTTCATTGCAAGCACATCCTGGTCATCGGCATTCAATATTAAAAGCCCGTCTTGTTTTAAAGTTTTAATAAGCCTGCTTTTTTCTTCGATGAGACTTTTGCGCGAATTAAAAAATTCAATATGGGCTGGAGTCTCTCCTATCGTCGTAATAATAACCACATCCGTTTTGAGCCAAGAAGCAGTGCGACGCATGTCGTCGGGATGTCCGACGCCCACCTCGAGAACAAGCCACTGCGGATATTTGTGGGGCGTTAAAAAAAGCCACAAGCCTCTGAAAATATTTTTAAGCCATGCTAGGGGATTATTCCATCCATTAGGAACACCTAAAATAGCGAGAGGCAATCCTATTTCGCTATTGTAACTTTTTTCACTTTTGCGAACATAGGAAATTTTCGACAAAACTTCATAAACCGCATCTTTGGTGGAAGTTTTGCCGACCGACCCGGTAATAGCAATAATTTTGGGTTTATATTTTGAAAGAACCAAGCGCGACTCTATCCGCAAAACATAAACTATAATTTTTTTGAGTGTCGTTTTCATCTATCTGGCGGAATTTCATAATAATTTAACAAAAATTTTGTAATGTCTAAAAATGGATCCGTCCAAGTAGTCGCGGCATAGGGCACGCCTTTTGGATTTACCGCATAAAGAAAAACTATAAACTTCGGATCATAGGCTGGAAAATAACCGACGAAAGAATGGGTATGCCTGTCTTCATAGTATCCTCCGGTGGTATTATCCGCAACCTGCGCCGTGCCTGTTTTGACCGCCACGCTAAAATGGTCCAATTTTGCCAAGCCTCCCTTGATTGCCTTATCCATCACAGTTACCAACATCCTGGTTATTTCCTCCGAGGTTTGAGGAGTGATTTTGGCGCGCGTAATCGGATATGAAATTTTCTTTGAACTGCCGTTGTCATATTTTATCTCTTTAACAATATGAGGCACAACTAAATTTCCGCCATTAGAAAGCGAGGCAAGCGCTCGGATCAGCTCGACTGGAGTCAAGGCTATTCCCTGACCGAAAGCGGCATTGGCATATTCAATTTCCCGAGAACTATTCAAATTTTTTACTAGCCCGCTTGTTTCATTCGGCAGATCAATGCCGGTCTTGTTTTTGATGCCGTATGAAAACAAATAATCGCGTAATCTCTCTTTGCCTAATTTTTGTTCTACAAAAACCATACCGGTGTTCAGAGACTGACTTAAAACTTCCTGCATATTTACTATTCCCCGCCCTTTTTTATCAAAATTAAATATCTCTTTGTTTTCAACTATGACGGATCCCTTGTCGTTATAGGTTGTTTCAGCGCTGACCACTCCCGCATCCAGCGCGCCAGCCATCACTAAAGGCTTTATGACGGAGCCGAATTCAAAAACACTTTCCACCAGCGGGTTGGAAAAAGTGGAAATTTTGGTTTTAGAAAAATCATTCGGGTTGAAATCAGGCTTGACGCCCATCGCATAAATAGATCCGTCTTGCGGATTCATAATTATCCCGCCAATAGAGTCAACTTGGTATTTTTCTCCCACCCCCCTTAATTTCTTCTCTAAAAAATCCTGAACTTGCGGTTCAATAGTGATTACTACATTCCCTTCTTCTATTTCGTCTTTAAATAAAGTTTCGTTTATATTGGAAAAAACTTCGGCAAAAAAATTTACATAAGGATTATTATTGTTTCTGGACAACTCTTTATTATACTGCCTCTCCAGACCATAGCGTCCGCCGAGTTCCGACTCTCTATACCCCACCAAACCGAGCGCATGGGAAGCAAGTGTTCCCCCGGGATAAAAACGCCACTTTTCTTTAAAAATATTTACCCCGGAGATTTTAAGGAGAGATATCGCGTCCGCTTCTTTTTTGGAAAGACGATTCGCCACCTCTTCATAAGGATCATTCGCCTTAGCCGCTTTGGTCAGGAAATTATCACGGTCGAGAATTGTTATTTTATTTATTTTATTAAATACATCCTCCGGATTAATTATCTTACGGGGATCGATTGCCATTTTGAATCCGGCAACTTGCGTCGCGGCTGAAATAAGCCGTCCATCCTTGCTTTCAAAAAAAATAGTCCCGCGCTCATAAATATCGTTTTGAGGCGTAGCATATTGGCGATCGGCAGACTCTGCATAAGTATCGCCATGCACGACTTGCACTAGAAAAAGCTTCGCTATCAAAATCAAACTAAAAATCGCAACACCCAAAAGAACAACACTGGACCTAGAAAGAAAACTATATGTCATTTTTAATATTTTTTACACTGCCAAGAGACTCGCCAAGAGGTCTGAATCCAAGCGGTTTGCGAGTTGCGAATGTTGTTTTCGCCTCTTTAAATCCCATAGAATATGAAAGAGTAAGATCAATGTTGTTAGACATGAATAAATAAGTAACCTCTAAATCTCGAACTTCATTGGAAAGAAAGCGCGCGTTTGCTTCAAAGCTTCGGCGCTCTGTAATATTCTTGACCATATTCCCTAAAAATAAAACATATAAAAGCGCAAGCGTCCCGAAAGACCAAAGAATGATGTTCAAGGTAAGTTTTTCGATGTTATTATTGATGATGCTTGTTTTGTTCATATTTTTTCTAAGATTCTTAATTTAGCGCTTCTGGATCTTGGATTATTCTTAATTTCATCATTATTCGCCAAAATCACCTTTTTATTCCCGCCTGAATGAAATTCATTTCGGGCAGGTATCAATTTTGCCTCGCCTTCGGTTTCCTTCATTTTGTAAAATTTCTTTACGATCCTATCTTCTAAACTATGAAAAGAAATCACTGACATCCTTCCTCCCGATTTTAATAACTTGAATCCTTTCTGAAGCCCCTCGGTGAGCGCCCCCAGTTCGTCATTCACTGCTATTCTTATTGCCTGAAAGGTTTTGGTGGCATAATGTAACTTTCTCGCCGATTTTCCCCTTTTATAGGCTGCTGGCACTGCGTCGCTAATTATTTTTACTAAATCAAAAGTGGTTTCAATCCTGGCTCTTTTTCTGGCATCCGCTATTCCTTTGGCTATTCTCCTTGAAAATTTCTCTTCGCCGTAACCATAGATGATATCGGCCAAATTTTTTTCACTCCAGGTATTTACAACGTCTCTGGCCGTAATATCTTCTGGAAAAAGATTTTCCTTCATCGTCATGAGCAAGGGCTCATCTTTTAGGAAAGAAAATCCCCGTCCAGAATTTTCCAATTGGTCAGAACTCAAACCTAAATCAAAAATAATTCCGTCTATTTTTTCCCCGCCCGAGGCGGGTCCCTGCCCGCCGGATTTGGCAGGCGTGGCGCCTTTGGCAGATAAAACTTTATCTATATTTCTAAAATTATCGTTCACAAAAGAAATATCACATCCCTTAAATTCATTTTCTTGAAGAAAGACACTTTTATCTTGATCCAGAGCGATTATCTTTATACCGGGGTATCTTCTGCACAGCTCGAGACTGTGCCCTCCGCCGCCGAACGTGCAATCAATCACTAATGATTTTGGATTTAAATTCAGACCCTCTATTGCCTCTTGTAAAAGAACTGTCTTATGCACGCTCATTCTATTTCTTCTCGTCTGCAAGCTTTTCCGCTAATTGCTCCGCCTGCTTTTCCACGATTTCTTTATTATCCGACCATATTTTATTGTTCCAAATTTCCACCCGATCCTTCACTCCGATAACCGCCGCCGAATTTTTCAATCCGACCCTCTCTTTTAAAAAATCAGGAATCAATATCCGTCCAATTGAATCTATCTCCGCTTCCGCCGCTCGCCCGAACATATATCGATTAAAATTTCTCTGATCCGCTTTTAAGAAAGATAAATCGGAATCTGAACTGGAAAGTTTTTTGCTAACCTTTTCCCATTCTTTGCTTGTGAAAATGAACAAACATTGTCCTAACCCGGGGGTGATAATAATTTTTTTGCCAAGCTCTTTGCGAAACTTCGCCGGCATTGAAATTCTATTCTTCTCATCTATGGTATGGATGTATTCGCCGATCAGCATAAATTTTGTAAAAATTACTTATCAACAGTTTTCCTAAAACAAGCTTTGCTTGTTCGGATGAGCATTTTTACTAAAATGCTTTAATCCTAAAACAAGCTTTGCTTGTTCGGATGAGCATTTTTACTAAAATGCTTTAATC
>CAZKPK010000022.1:5542-5961 GCA_964554645.1 uncultured Candidatus Saccharibacteria bacterium
CCACTTTTTCCCACTTGATAAACATTGTATTCCAAGACAAAAATAACGCCAAGCCCCACCTGTGGATAACTTTAGTGACTTTTGTCTGCTTAAGTTTTATACTTTTCAATGTTCGCTGACAGCATTTGGCGGACGCAGAGCTCCCCCTCGTCTCGGTTCTGACGACGGCATTAGCGCGTCTGAAGACGAGGGGGAGTGTTTAATTTTCCACGAGTTAGCTGGGAATTGAGTGTGGAAGAGTTCCCCACAATACCTCCTCCTCTTCCGCCCGTCCCAGCTACTCGTGGACATCTGGCGCCAAAAAGCGCCACAAGACGCCCCGAGGTCTTTGACTCTCGGGCGCTTTTTATTTCATAGAGAAATTTTTCAGGCATAATACCCATTTTCCGTGGCTTTTTTAAGCAGTTGAAACACAAAAG
>CAZKPK010000023.1:0-5509 GCA_964554645.1 uncultured Candidatus Saccharibacteria bacterium
TTCGGTAACAAAAGAGATTAACTCCTTGGTAACAGTTTAATATGAGCTATAGCGTAAGGATATGTGTATTACGACTTGGCACAAAAAGGCGATGTAATAAGGTCTAAAGACTAGAGTAGGCATCCCCTACTAAAACCTTTAGTGGGGGCAAAGGAAAAACACTAGCTTGCACTGAGCTTGCCGAAGTGCTCCGGGGGTAGGGATCATTTCGGCTACGCTCAATGTTAACTTCTCACCCTATTCCAGACGCTTCAGCAATCCAGTGCAAGTATTTATACCCAACTTACCTTCAAGCAGCATTTGCTTTTTTGCACGACTCCATCCTTTTATTTGTTTTTCTCTTTTTGCAGCTTTATGTTTATCTTCATATTTTTCACAAAAAACAAAAAAAAGCCTTATAACGCCTTATTTTTATCCCCGCACAAAGTTAGATATTTTAAATCCCAAACAAGAAAACGCAGGGCTGAAGAATCGGCAGTTTTGATTTTACTGGTAAGAAGCATTTGGATATTTTTAGTAAATTCGCTTTGACCACGAATAAATGAATCATTGGTATTGTGTCCCTTAAGTAAAGAAACTATGATCGCATTTGACGGTTCAAGGAAAAATCCGGCAAGTGTGTCTTCTGTCGGTTTTCTGCCATATTTCTCTAGTCGCACAAAAGCGAAATCTTCTTTATAACCAATATATGAGGTGTTTGGATACGAGCCAACCTTATTTCCTAAATTTTTTGCAGACTGACACGAAAGTGCATAAGTGATTTTATCTAACAATATCTCCGAATTTTTATTTACATTCAGAAGCGTTTCACCATCATTCCCAACCATCTCATCGTTATTGCCATGTCCGTTTAAAATAACAAATGCCGGTTTTGTCTTTTAATAATACTTTCAAATTCTTTGCGATTTGCTCGTTTGCGTCTAAGATCAACGATTACATAACCTTTTTGTTTGGCTAACTTTAAATATTTTTCCGCCCATGTAGAGATATATCGAGTGGTGTAATCATATTCTGGTCTAGTTACTAGAAGATGTTGCGCCATATAAAATACCATCTTTAAGTCCTTGTAAAAAAGTCATTTCTATCTCTATCATTTTTTGACCGTTTTCGTCTCCACTACGAATTGATTCAATAATTTGATCTTTCGTAAATTCTCCATTTGAACCAAGTGAAACAACCGCGTCAGAAGGCAGTGTCTCAAGACGCGCTATAACTAGATTTTTTATTTCATTATTACTGTTTCTACTCATAATTATTTCGTGCTAAATTATTTTTAATTCAATAAGTTTTTCTATAATCAACTCGCCTAATTTTGTTTCATTATTTATTTCTAAAAAAGCAACATTCCAAGTTACTGGTTCAGTTTCAGAAGTCACTAAAACAACCTCATTTCTAAGATTAAGTGGCAGATTAGCATATACTTTTAGAAAGCGATCTTTATTTTTCATAATCATATTATATAACTACTTCCACCCCTGCGCCACTACCCGCATCGCGACTTGATCTTGTGGGATTTGCACGCCGTTTGATTGTGGAACCATAACTTGCTGGCGACGGAATTCTATTTTTAAATTAAATGCTTTTGAGAGCGCATTGCTTTCCACAAACGCCACTTTATAATCTTTGATATTTTGGTTTGCATTTACTCCTAATTCGTCTTGGGGATTCCAAACAGTTTTTTGAAGTTCCATTTCTTTTGCATATTCAGCATAAAGTTGAGACATAAGATCAGAAAGCGCAGAATCTGCTTCAATGACTGATTTTACCCCCAATTCTTCTTTCGCTTCTTTACGACCAATGAAATATTGGTGTGAGTAAAGTTTTTCAGTGAAAAATTCAACAATTTTTTCAACTTGATCTTCTTTCATCGGTTCTTTATGGCTCTTGAGAAGCCGTTTTGCAAGCAAGCGAATCAAGTTATGAGTTCTGTTTACATTACCAAGAGCAAGCGGATGAATTTGCGGATTTGATTCAACGAATTTATTAAATACTTTTGTTAAATCTTCGTCGCTCTTTATCCCGAATTTATTTTTTGCTAAATCAAAGTATGCAATAACATCTTCTACGGAAATTGGAATTTTATTTTGCGGGTTAGTTGGATCTGACGGATTAAAAACATTTGCCGTTGATGGGTCAATCGGGGAAATTTCCGACAAGTCGCTCATAATAATTTCATCTGCACCTAAAGCAATCATAGTGCCGGCGCTGTGCGCCTTGTAAGGCACAAGCACAGAAAAAGTGTCGCAGTATTCGCGAATCATTGAAACTAAACGCCATGGAACCATAGTATCGCCTCCAGCTGTGTAAAGGAAAAGATCAATTTTTTCAACCTTTCCAATTTTTCTAAGCTGTTCGCTTATAAAAGGAATAACATCCATAGCCACGCGAGCATTTACCGGTCCCTGTCGGTCACTAGTAATATAAGTAATAACTTTTGACCCCCTGCTTGCTTCAATTTTTTTAATTAAATCTATTTTTGACATAATTGGTATTATAACATATTTTATAAAAAATTTCATTAAATTTAATACCTCCTGCCTGTATTCCTCTAAACCCCCTGCGGGCAGAATTTAAAATCTTGCCAAACAATTCGGGGTTGTAGGGATCTCTCTCGACTAAAATTTTTTCGTCAAAAATTTTGTCTGGGCACCAACTCGTCTATCCGCCAGCTGGCGGATTATGACTCCGTTGTTCGCTCAAAAATATTTTTTATTAAAAAATTTTTCGAGCCTGCCTCGTGCCAAGCACTCCGGCCTTGCGTTTGGGTCCCACCCCAAACTCACCCTACACGAAAGCAAAGCAGTTTGCTTTCTCCCCGTCGCCACAAAAAGTAAAACACCAATTTTATGGGTGCTAAACTCTTTTTGGCTCCCGAATTAAAACCTTCGCAAACTTTTGAAATTATTTTACCGAACCTGATACACAAATCCAAAAAGAGAAATCTGAAATGATTCGCCCCGCCACTATTTTTCTGGGACAAAGGAGGCGGGGCGACGGACTCGCCCGCGCGGAGGAGGGGTCTGGGGAGGAATCCGCGCGGGCTTCGGCTTTCTTTTTTGAAAAAATCGGCGGCTACTGAATCTTACCAAAAATCCCCAAAGTTTTCCCATCAATCTCTGTTTTTGTTCCCCACAAATCACGGCGCATAGCGGCTACAGATTTTATGAGTCGCGGCAAGAACACCCTGCGCTCCTGCGCAGGGATGAATTGCCGCCAACAGAGGTAAGGTATACTGTATAAATGACCAGAACGGACATTGAAGCGAAAAATGGTATCTGGTATTGGTATCACAATGTCTCCGAATGCTACTACCACCTTCAAATCACGGTAAAGTATTGAGAACTACATCAGAAATCAAGGTCGTGAGAAAGACATCACTCAACTTAAGTTATTCGATCTGTAGCGCAGAACGCCCCGCGCTCCTGCGCGGGGTAATTTACATAATTTTCGTGATTGGGATTTTTGGAAAATTCCGCCATTGATTTTATTACCTCGTCATTTGCGAAAAGAACAGCATTTAACATTTCAGTTTTCAACTCGTCTTTTACATCATCCACATTTTCAAAATCAGGGCGGAATTTTTTGACCTTTAACAACCCACGCTCTGGATCAAGGACGGTGAGCATTTGTATCAAAATCGCACCATGGGACTGTTGCCGAATGACAAAATCAACGATTTTGTTACGCAGGAATAAGGTTTATTTTGGACAAAAAGTGGCAAAAACGCTATTCGGCAACAGTCCCACCATATCTTGCGCGTTTCAATTCGTGAATATCTGTTTGTAAATCTTTTTGATGTTGAAAGCGTGATTGAAAATATGCGCCAAAAAATCCGCCACCGAGAGCAGTCAAAACAACGATAATAATTTGCACTAGGTCGGTCATAGTTTTATTTTTTGGATGCATCTATCCATTTCAGAAATATATTTTTAATTTCTGCTAAATGCTTCTCGTCGCGAAAAGTATGCGGTGCATCCTTGATTATATGAAATTCTTTTTTACCTCGTAATTTATCAAATAAAATTTTCTGATGCTCTGGTGGAGTGACATCATCTTTATCTCCTACAATAAGCAAAACAGGCATGGTTAATTTGTTTGCCTCAGGCAACAAGTCATATTTAAGCCTGTCTTCCATTTCTGCCCATTTTAATTTTTTTACAAGACCTGGCTTGGATTCACTGTTTTGAATCAACCATCCTGTTCTTTTCCATTCATCTAATTGTCCACGAGATTTTTTTGTTTCAACACTTAATTCACCGGAAACAACTGTTGAAATTGGAGCCAGAGCTTTAACTTTTTCAGGATGCTTTTCAGCATACAAAGCAGTTGATATGCCCCCCAAACTATGCCCCACGAGCCAAAATGGTTCTTTGTACCAGCTTTGAGTTTTGGCCCAATTTATTACATCTTCCAAATCCTCATAATAGTTGGTAGTAGTTGCATCTTCATAATTACCCTCACTTTCTCCGTAGGTATGGGTTGTATCAAATAAGACAACGGTAAAATTTTTTTCTCTAAAGGCATCAGCGAAGGTTTGGATATGCGGTTGTTCCTTGAAGCCGCCCAAGCCATGCATAACAAATACCAAACCTTCTGAATTAGGATTTTCTTCAATAACAGCCACTACATTCTTATTATTTCGATTTTTGATAAAAAGTTTTTCCATTTTATTTTACGGCTACGGTATGAACAATACTTTCTAGTGAAAACTTTTTGCCCGCAAAGTAATCTTTGACCATTTGCTTTATATCTAAATCTCGGAGAGTCATATTGTCCATTGCATAAATTTCATCAGGAGAAAACCACCTTGCTTCAGTTACATCATCTTCAAGTTTTCCGCTTGATGTTTCCGAAATATCTCCTATAAAAATAATTTTGATTGCGTGGGGTGTAGCACCAAGTTCTTTCTCAATATCTTTTCTTACTAGTGAATAAACACCAAGGAGATATTTCGGTGTAAAAGAAAAACCAGATTCTTCCAACACTTCTCGTTTGACCGCCTCAACTGGATTTTCACCGACATCAATCCAACCGGCTGGATGATTCCATTTGCCATTATCCGGTCCCTTTCTCTGCGCTTCGCGCACCAAAAGAATTTTCCCGTCTCGTTCAAGGAGACCTCCGACTACTCCAAATGTTTGTGTAAATACTCGTGTCATATTCTTATTTGATTAAATCATCAATACTTATTCCCAACCCTTCGGCGATCTTGGTTACAGTTTGGATTGACGGCTTCGTTATCACATTTGATTCAATTTTAGTCAGTGTTGTATAGGGAATATCACACTTTCTCGCAAGAGCGTCTTGTGTCAATCCTTGCTTTGCTCGAAAGACTTTTATTTTATCCCCAATCTCTTTATTTTGTTTGCTTTCCATAGTATGATAGTATAAGTATGAGCGTTGAAACTAACCCTCACAACTATACTAACATGAATTTCCTTTTTTCTCAATTTATAGCCGCCGATTTTTTCAAAAAAGAAAGCCGAAGCCCGCGCGGATTCCTCCCCAG
>CAZKPK010000024.1:0-5327 GCA_964554645.1 uncultured Candidatus Saccharibacteria bacterium
ATTCCCCCGAAAGCATTAAAATCCGCTTCATTTCCCGCCAAAGCGACGGCGAAGCCGTCGCGGAGCGAAGCCCAGCCCCGCCAATGGCGGGGCTGGGCGAGCGAACACTCTCATCTTCAAAAAATGAGTTCGTATCTAGTTTCTTGGCTCCGGGGGTAGGGATCGAACCTACGACCAATCGCTTAACAGGCGACCGCTCTACCGCTGAGCTACCCCGGAATGTTTTGTTTTTAACTTTTCTTTTCCAATCCCTGATTTCCAGTATTTTTCTCTCTTTCTGGCGTAAGTCCTTTTTGTGCCACAATTTTCGAAAAATATCAGAATCCAAGGCCGAAATCCTTTTGTAGAAAAAACTTTACCAGAATTATGTTCTTTTAGTCTTCTTTTTGGATCAAGGCTCATTCCTACGTATATTCGTCCACTATCTTCACTTTTTATAGCATAAACGATATAGTTGGCCATTTATTTATTATACAACAGGCGACCGCTCCCTGCCTGCCGGTAGGCAGGTACCGCTGAGCTACCCCGGAATGTTTTTATTAAAAAAGAACAAAAAGTGGACCGTACAGGGCTCTTTCCTTACAGGAACAGTAGACCTTTTCGATGGTTCGACAAGCTTACCATAACGAAAAGCTTTTCTCGTCCTGACATAAGCAAAACATTTTGCTTATTACGATACACAAAAGGAAACACAAAGTTCCTTTTTGTGTCTTTATTGTACCAAGTTAGAACCTATTTTCAAAATAAATAAAGCGGACGAATTTTTGCGAAGCATATTTTCTGGGGAAAGGATTCGCAAAACTCGGCTCATTCTTTTTGAAATTCGGCGGGATTTTGGATTCTGCCCGCGCGCAGGAGGGGTCTGGGGAGGAATGCGCGCGGGCTTCTTTTCGGATTTTTTGGCGACGGAATTTTTCGGGCCATTAGAAATTAGAAACGGAAAAAAGAAAGAAATTTGTCGTCGCCCCTCCCTCCCTCCCAGATTACAGAAATTAAATTGGCAACCCGATAACAAGAAAATTGTCTTGAAAGCGCTTGATAGAGATTCTTTTTAGGCATAACGCATTATTAATTTTGTTTATACCCTTTCCGCCAACCGTAACTGCTTTTTCTCCACCAATCAGAATTGGAGCATAAGAGGCGTATACTTTATCAACGATTTTTTCATCAACAAAATTTCCTAAAACTTTTCCGCCGCCTTCAACAAAAACACTAATAATTTCCCTACTTCTTAACGACAACAGAAGTTCTTTCACTGGTATGTTTTTACTTTCAAAAGTGAGAATCGAAATACCCCGCCTCGTCAATAATTCCTTTTTGTTTTTTGAAGCATGGGCGGTTGTTTAGCTATTCCACGCCCGTGAACTTTTGAGTTTGGATCAAGTATTGAACAAACAACACGTTTGATTCCTGCCTGAATAATTGCATCAACACACGGTGGCGTTCTTCCGTAGTGAGTACATGGCTCAAGATTGACATAGAGCGTAGAGCCTTTAACACTCGTTTTGGCTGCGTTTTTTTTGCCAATCTCAATGTTTCAGCTATGAAGTATTCGTCTGAAGCAGGAGAAGTGTGCATAAAGATTATATTATGCTTAATCGATGGCCTAACTTAATTTTTTTTGTAGCGAGGTACTTGGTGTTTACTCCATTATGCCGACTTTCTATGGGAACACGCTTGACAATATCAATTCCAAAAGCAGCAAGTTGTTTTTCTTTATCTGGGTTATTTGTCAAAAGATTAATTTTTTTTATTCCTAGATCTTTTAAAATATCAGCTGCCACCTTGTAATTTCTGGCGTCTGTCGGAAAGCCAAGAGTGTGATTGGCTTCGACTGTATCGTGGCCTTGGTCTTGCAACGAATATGCTTTGATTTTATTCCCTAGCCCAATCCCCCTGCCTTCTTGGTTAAGGTATAAAATAACCCCGCCTTGAGCCTTGCTTATTAATTTCATGCTTTGGTGCAACTGTGGCCCGCAATCACATCTCAAAGAAAAAAGTGTGTCCCCGGTAAGACATTGCGAGTGAACCCGAGTCAATAAAGGTTGTTTGATATCTCCCATTAGTAAAACAGTGTGCTCACGATTGTCTGTGGTTGATTTATATATCGAGATTTGAAATGTTCCGTAGGTCGTTGGAAGTGTGGATGTGGCAACTTTGACCACTTCAGATTTCTTTGGTAATGATGGTAGAGGATTTCTTTTAAGATATTTTATAAGGTCGTTTATTGAAACCATCTTAATATCTAGTTCTTGGGAAAGAATTATAAGATCTTTAAGTTTGGCCATTCTTCCGTCAGTTCCGACAATCTCACACAAAACTCCTGCTGGTGTAAAATTTGCAAGTCTGGCTAAGTCGACAGCCGCTTCGGTGTGCCCGTCTCTTTCTAAAACTCCGCCTTGTTTTGCAACTAGACCAGAAACGTGTCCAGGACGAGTCAAGTCTGACTGTTTAGATTTCGGATTGGCTAAAATTTTAATGCTTTTTACTCGATCAAAAGCGGACACACCAGTAGTAATGCCGTTTTTTGCATTCACGGAGATGGTAAAGTTTACTTTGGTTTTTTCGGTGTTACTTAAAGGATCAACCATCAAAGGAAGAGACAGCCGGTAAGCCTGCGCTTCCGTAATTGCGACACAAACTAATCCTCCTCCTTTCTGAATCATAGTGATAATATGTTGGGGACTGACTTTGTCGGCAGGAATATAAAAATCTCCCTCATTTTCACGTTTTGGGTTATCCACTAAAATAAGCAACTTACCTTTTTTAATCTGATCTAACGCTTCTGGTATTGTTGAGAAATATTTGTTCATATATTTGAAATAATTTTAATCATTTCTAGCGCGGTAAGCGCCGCTTCGACCCCCTTATTTTCTTCGCTTCGGGTGGCTCTTTTTATTGCGTCCTGTATGTTGTACACAGCCAATACTTCAAAAATAACGGGGACTTCATATTGTAAAGAAATCTCCATACAGCCTCTTGCGCACTCATTGGCAATCTGCTCAAAGTGATAGGTTTTACCTTTTACAATTGCGCCAAAAGTAATAATGCTATCGTACTTCTTCTTTTTTGCTAATTTCTTGGCGATTAAGGGTATTTCTAAAGCTCCGGGAACTCTGAAAAGGTCTATTTGCTTGTCTAATAAGCCTCTGTCTTTGAGTGTTTTAATACAGTGTTTTTCAAGGAGATCGGCAATCTCCTTTCGAAAAGAACTGCTAATAATGGCGATTTTAATTTGTTTAATACTTTTTCCGCCAGGGGCGGATCCGCCTTTGGCGGACATTTTTATTGTCATTATTTTTTTAAAAATTTATAAGTGTACTTTGCCAAAATATCAACTTCAACATTGACAAAATCGCCAATTTTAATTGTGTGAAGCATTGTTTTTTCCCAAGTGTAGGGAATAATTCCAACAGTAAAATAGTTTTTGGCTGACTTGATTACGGTTAAAGAGATCCCGTTTACTGTAATTGATCCTTTCTCAACTACATATTTCGAAAGAGAGTTAGAAATTGAAAATTTTAGAATGTAGCTATTGTTTTTTTTAATAATGCTTTGTAATCTTCCAGTGCCGTCAATATGTCCTTGAACGATGTGGCCTGATAAAAATGAATTCGCTGTTGTCGGCAATTCTAGATTAACCAGATTTTCTGACTGTAAATATTGTATATTTGTTCTGTTGGTTGTTTCCGGCATAATATTTACCTTGAAGGAGTTTTTATTATAAGTTACTACTGTCAAACAAATTCCATCTATAGCAACACTTGTACCTTTTTTTAATCCAGTCAAAAAATCGTTATCAGTTTTAATAATTAAACTGGTTTTTGTTTTATTAACGACTGTGCCTAAATTATTAATAATTCCTGTAAACACAAAATAAAAAATCCCCGATACTTCGGGGTTTAGAAAATTTCCGTCATGAAATGACGTAAATTTTTCCTTCTTTCATCCCGACTGTACGGTCGGCTTTGGAATTTCACCAAATCGTGTCCTTTTTAGACTCGTGGGCTATACCACCGATTGGGACTTACACCCAACCCCGAAGGAATATTTACAGTATACACCCTTTTTTATTTTTGTCATTTTGTGTGCAATAAATTCCGTCGCCAAAAAATCCGAAAAGAAGCCCGCGCGGAGGAGGGGTCTGGGGAGGAATCCGCGCGGGCTTCGGCTTTCTTTTTTTGAAACGGCGGCGGCTATTATATTTTGGAATCTTCCAAATAATTCAGCAAGTCATTCAACTTACAGGTTGCAAGTCCAATAACTGTGTCGGCGGCTCCATAATAAACATACAAATCCTCGCCGACAACAACCGCCGCCGATGGAAAAGTCACATTTGGCACAAGTCCGTCGCGCTCATACTTTGTCGCAGGTTGTAAAATGTATCCCGGTGCCCGCGCGACGAGCTTGTGCGGCTCATTTCCATCGGCAAGTGCCGCTGTAATTGTCCATGAATCCGACATTGATTCCGCGGAGTAAATAAAGAGCCAGCCACGATTTGTTTTTATCGGTGGCGCACCGAGTTCTGGACCGCGATGTAACCACCAAAAAGTTCCGAGTAGCGCGGTTTCTTGTGAGTTTTTGAGAAAATCTTCCCATTCTCGTTCTGACGGGTTAAGTAATTTTTCTATAGAATCGTAATAACGCACCGCCACATGAGAATTTGTGGAATCAGACGAAATTGTCAACGCTAATCCGATTTTCCCATTATTTGTTAGTTCGGGGAAAAGCGCGGTTGCTTTTGAAGTTGTGGACGGCCCGATGATTCCGTGTTTTTTAATAGAAACAAAATCTTTTGTTGTTGCTAACGCAATACGAACGTTTGGTCGCTTGCTCTTATCTTCAATCGGCGAGTCTATGGCTGTATAGGTAATGTAAAAAGTATCACCGAATTTTGTAATGCGTGGATCTTCGCAACCATAGCGGTCATAATTTTCGTCCGGCGAAATAAATGATTTTTCCCTCGCAGTGAAATTTTTACCATCAGCACTTTCTGCGTAGCCGATATACGATACTTGATTTGCGAAACGGAATCCTGGACGAGTGAGGCGTGGCGCCGTTTCCTCTAACTTATTCGGGTATGTTCGGTACAACATCCTGAATATATCTCCGTCTCTTACAACACTTGGATTAAAAACAGCTTTTGATTCCCAAGAAATATTTTTCGCTTGACTTCTTTCGCTGTTCATATATACTTTAAGAGTCCTTAGAAAAAGTCGCGCTTCGCGGCTTTTTCCTTTTCTGTTGTTTAGTTGGCTTCTTTTTTGATCTGAAATTTCAAGTTGTCTATTTCAATAAATTTTACTGGTGAACCGCTCGCTTGAGTA
>CAZKPK010000025.1:0-5167 GCA_964554645.1 uncultured Candidatus Saccharibacteria bacterium
GCTTCGCGCGTCCCACCTTCTGGCTTCTAAAAAACCGTCTAGTTCTATTATGGTGGGCGAGGGGAGACTCGAACTCCCAAGTCTTGCGACATTAGTTCCTAAAACTAACGCGTATACCAATTCCGCCACTCGCCCAAACGCATACTGCACTTTGTGGTCACAAGTATTTTTCTACTGAAAAATCTCGCGACCCCGCCTCGGCATCGTCATGCCTGCGACTCGCCCAAAGCATAACATGCTTTGTGCGCCCACCAGGGATCGAACCTGGGACATTCTCCTTAAGAGGGAGCTACTCTACCAGCTGAGTTATGGGCGCGTTTGTTATTAAGTTTTGTGCCTGGGATGGGGGTCGAACCCATATCCCTTACGGGACACGATTTTAAGTCGTGCGCGTATACCAATTCCGCCACCCAGGCAAGAATTTATTATATACACATTAATATAATATAGCAGACAACCCTATAAATGTTAAATAAAATTCTAGAGACCACGGTGGGATTTGCACCCACGTATGGCGGTTTTGCAGACCGCTGTGTTAGCTACTTCACCACGTGGTCGTTAATTATTTTTCTAATGTTTATATCAATAACTTTTGGTCGCAGTTCAAAGTAATTATTGAATATTTTGAATTTTCGCATAAAAAAAGAATTAATGCCAGTGTTTTTATACATTAACTTGAATATTCGTACAGAATCTTTTGTATTGTATATTGCCTGATATGATCTTTTGCTTAGATAAATTTTACCTTTTTCAATTCCCATCATTTTTAGATTCTTATCCATTTCTTCAAGAAATATTCTGCTACCACTTGTAAATATCACACGAACTCTTTTTATGATTAATTTTCCAGTTTTACCTTTACTTCTTGCAAAGTGAACACAACCATCACCATCAAAATATCCTCTTATAAAATGACCTAGATATTTTTTGAGAACTTTTGGGAATTTTACAGTAAGAGACTTATTTGGGTATAGACCTAATTTAAAAAGATCATTATATATTTTATGACTACCTATTCTTAACATAAAACAAATTTTTCCTCCTAAAAAATTTGATTCTTTTTGATTTATTTTATGTTCTGAACTCAACCAATTTTTTATTCTTTGTATCGAATCTTCATCTGTACTTGTTATTTGAATATATTTGCCTCGCATATAAGGTGAATCATCTAAACTTCCGTCAGCATAGATATAACCTAAGACATAAGCCATGTTGGGAGACCATTTTTCAAAGAATTTTTCATTGACTTTATATTTTATCCCCACCTCTATATTATAAGTGGTAATTACCTATACTGCAACATATTTTATCCACAACTCAGTTACTTTCCCCGGAGCAATTCGTCAATTTTTTGCCGGTGTTTTTCTCCCAGGTCAATCGCAATATTGACAAACGGAATTACTTTGGTAGTCATATTTTTCTTCAAAAATTCACGCAATTCCGGTCTTTTGCGTTTAGCGAATTCTAGCGCACTTTTTTCTTTTGAATCCGGAAGCACCGTGATGAATATCGTGGCGCGTTTTAAGTCGGGGGAGCAAGTGGTCGAGGTGACGGTGATCAGCGAAGTTCTGTTATTTTCCCGCTCCAAAAAATTTGCCGCGAGTTCTTTGATAAAATCTGCCACTTTTTCGTTTCTTTCTGACATAAATTTGATGAAACTTCGTCGCAGGCATACTTTTTAGAAAGCCTTGCGCAGGCTGACGAGCCGAGCAGTTCGCTCCGCAAGCTTGCGGAGATAGATTGCTTTATAAAAAGTATGCCAAGAAAGAAGTTTCATTTGATTATTTCTGTTCTATCCTAAATAATTCTATAATATCGCCCGGCGCAATTTCTATTTTTGATTCAATCATCATCCCGCATTCCAATCCTGCTTCCACTATGCTGGTTTTTATTTTGCTTTTTTCCAGATTCACGATTTTTCCGCGTCCGATTTCAAACTCCCGGCGCATAATTTTTACGGTTCCATTTAAAAGCATTTGTCCCTCGATTACTTTTCCGCCTATTATCTGCCGTTCTTTGGTGCGGCTGAAAGCTCTGATAATTTTCGCTCGGCCGGTTGTTTCTATCGTTTCAATTCTCGGTCTTCTATTTTCCATTTGTTCTTCAAGCCACTCGGTCATTTTATAAATGATATTAAAAAAATTGACGGATATTCCTCTTTTTTGGGCAATTTCCAGGGCGCTCTTGTCGGCTTTCACGTTGAATCCGATAATTAGGCTGTCTTTATTATCCGTGATGCTCTTGATGTCGGACTCGGAGACCGGTCCCACGCCTTTTGCTATAACTTTAAATTCTGCGCTCTCTATTTCTCCCTTGCATTTTATTTTGGCTATTTCTTTTTCTATGGCTTCTATTGAGCCGGATACGTCGGTTTTCAATAATATCGGAATTATTTTTTTATTTTCCGTTGACTTGGTAGTTGGACTACCACTTGGTAGTCCAACTACCAAGTTTTTCCAATCTTCTGCATATTTTTGGGCTTCCTGTTTATTTTTGAAAGTTTTGAATTGAGCTCCCACTTTAGGTATTTTATCAAAACCAAAAATGCGTATTGGCGAAGAAAAAGAGGCAGTATCTATCATTGTTCCTTTGAAATCTTGTATTAAACGCGTGGAACAGATAGCATCTTCTACCGCAACGAACATTCCCTTGCGGAGAGTCCCTTTTTTAATGATCAAAGTTGCTTGTATTCCGCGCCCTGGATCAAGATCCGCTTCAATCACAAAACCGGAGGCCTCTTCCTCGGTATTCCCAGTAAAATTTTCCATTTCTGCCAGAATTAAAATCAACAACAGCAGACTGTCCACTCCGGCGCCAACCTTTGCAGAAATTTCCACACAGGGAATTTTGCCTCCGTAATTTTCTAGATAGATTTCATTTTCCACCAGTTCCTTTTTTGTTTTTTCGATGTTGGCACTCGGTTTGTCTATTTTATTTATTGCGACGATACAAGGGAGTTTCATTTCGGTAATCGTTTTCCAAGCCTCAATTGTTTGCGGTTTTACGCCGTCCTCGGCTGAAACAATTAAAACGGCGATATCGGCAATCAAAGCCCCGCGTTCGCGCATTTTTGAAAAAGCTTCATGTCCCGGCGTATCCAGAAAAGTGATTTTTTTTTCTTTACCTTCCTCATCCTTATGTGAAACTTCATAAGCAGAAATATTTTGGGTGATTCCTCCGACTTCGCCAAGAGCTACGTTTGTTTTTCTAATATAATCAAGAAGCGTTGATTTGCCATGATCAATGTGACCCATAATCACCACTACCGGCGGCCTCGCTATTTTTTTTTCGTTTTTATTTTCTTTCATTATACTTTTGCTTTGTTCAACACGTCTTTTTCTTCAGCCGAAAGTTCATATTCCGATCTATTATTTTTGATCGGCTTGGCAAATATGCTCATGCGCTCGCGGGAATATAGGCTTGAAAAAACCACCCCGTCGCCTTCTTCATTCAGCATCCCAACCGCGAAACTTTGATTACTACCTTGATCAGGAAAAGGGTTGAAACGTATAGTCTCAAGCCCACGGATGCTTTTTTTGAGTTTTGCGTTCATTGCGATAATCTCTTTCTGGATATTTTCTTTGGCTTCTTTCAAGCTGACAATGTCCTTTTCCAAACTAATGATTGTGTCTTCCAAATCTTTCGCTTTTTTGCCGAGGAAAAATCTTTTTAGGCGTTTTTCTGTAACGACCATCCAAATAATACCCACAATAATTGCGATTCCGGTAAAAACAAAAAAAGCCAAGAGAAAAATATCATCGAGCTTTGTATTCATACGATTTCAATATATACTATTTTTATGTCAAAATCAATAAAAAAAACAAGAAGAATTTACCCCCTCACCTTTCACAAAATGAAAGGTGAGGGGGTGTATCTGGACTCCGCCGCTGGCATAGAAGCAAATCCGGGTTCTATACATGCAGAGGGAATGATCGCCAGAACTGAACTTCAAAAGGCGCGCCAAGAAATTGCTGACGCGCTTTCCGCTAGGCCCGAAGAGATAATTTTTACGAGTGGCGGCACGGAAAGCAATAATTTAGCTATCCAAGGTGTAGTTTTCGCTTGGCAAGGTAACATAGGAGTTTCCTATGTACATAGGAAACTCCTATGTATTCCTCATATTATAACCACCAATATAGAACACCCGTCGGTTCTTGAAACTTTTAATCTGCTGGCGCAGAGAAAATTCGCAGAAATTTCAATTGTAGGAGTTGAAAAGAATGGCATTGTAGATCCCAAAAAAATAAAAAAAGAAATAAAAAAGAGCACGGCGCTGGTATCGGTAAACTATGCCAATAATGAGATTGGCACAATCCAGCCGATCAAAGAAATTGCAAAAGAAATAAGACATTATAAAAAGCAGAATAAAATTCATGATATTTTTTTTCATACCGATGCGGTGCAGGCAGGGAATTACTTAGATCTCAACGTAAAAAGGTTGGGAGTCGATTTGCTTTCGCTCTCTGGTTCAAAGATTGAAGGGGCGGGCAGGGTAGGCGTGCTTTACAAAAAAAAATCCGCGCCACTTGCTCCGCTTTTTGGCGGAGGAAACCAGGAATTTGGATTGCGGCCGGGGACAGAAAATTTGAGGGAGATTTTAAAATTTTACCATGCGTTGCAATCAGCGCAAAAGATGAAAGAAAAAGAGGTAAAACGTTTAACCAAACTCCGGGATTATTTTTTTTTAAAATTATTGAAACCAAAAAATCAAAATCAAAATTTTCGAGCTGGTCTGGCTGGGGTAGGGGACTCAGAGAACCGAGGACCCGAGAAAATTTTAGATTTTGATTTTTTGGTTAACGGTGATTTGAAAAACAGATTGCCGAATAATCTGAACATTACCATCCCGAATATTCCAAGCGATCTTTTAGTGATTGAGTTATCGGCGAGAGGCATAATGGCTTCGGCCAAAAGCGCTTGCAAAACCGGAGATGGCAAAGTTTCTTATGTGCTAAAAGCGATTCGTCCTGAAATGAAAGAAGAAGATGGCTCGCTTCGTTTTTCCTTAGGCCGAGAAACAACCAAAAAGGATATTGACTATACCGTCAAAGCGCTTTCCGAAATTTTGACAAAATTAAAAAAGTGGTATACCCCCACACCTATTTAATTTTCTTGCATAAGTTCAGATACATATGGCACTCCTAATTAAGTTAGGAAATGCGTCAAT
>CAZKPK010000026.1:0-4849 GCA_964554645.1 uncultured Candidatus Saccharibacteria bacterium
TATTTATGAGCTATCCACTCCTTTGTTGGTAACAGTTTTAATGAGCTAGAACGCCTTATTGCACTTTTTGTTGATATCTGGTAACATGGAAATACATATTTCAACTTAGGTAAAACAGTAAAACTATGGCAAACAAGATATAGCAAGATATAGCGAGGACGGTCCTTGCTATATCTTTGCTATATCTAAGGAGCTTCAAGATCTTATGCAAGAAACTGGACTAGATATTGATGAGGCTCATGAACTTTGGCAAGAGTTATAAAGTAGTATAATAAATTTATGAGTCAATTTGATCAGTTTCTCAAAAAAGAAGGGCAAACAAGAGAACAAAAGAAACAAGAGTATCTCGCTTTGGCTCAAGAACTCAGCGAAGCTCTTGAGGGGTTTCCTTTCCCTGGAATCAATCCCGAATCTTATTCGAAACTAAAAGCTGTTGCGGAAGAATTTCCTAAATACTCTGCTCCAATAGATGAACTTATTGAAAAGTTTAAAGCACAAGGAATGAAAGTAGTTTTAAGTAAAGATCCAAAAAGTGGAAACGTTTTTGTCTTGCCTTTGAATAGTGAGGACGCAGAAATGGATAATTTGTTTCCAAGGCATCTAATGATCGCTAAGGGTATGGATAAAAGATTAAGAAAATTAATATTACTAAACAAAGAACTACAGGATAAATAATATATCCGACGAACCCCCAAAACCCAACCTCCGAAGAAACCACGCCAAAGGACGGGCAAGACTCTATTTCACCAAGTCCCATCCATTCGATTCCGCTCAGGACATAACGGAGAAGCCCACCCGAGTCCTTCGAGGACACTCAGGATCTACGACCCGCCAAAATACAGCACATTTCGACTTAAAATATATGTCAAGGTTATCAACACCCATGTTGATTTTTTTAACATAAAAGTATATACTTTAGGTATTATGATTACAAAATATGCAAAGTTTATAAAAGAGGTTCGTTTGAAGCGAAAGTTTTCGCAGGCTGATTTGGCTATAAAATTAGGCATTTCTAGACCTTCATATATAGCTATAGAGCAGGGCAAAAGAGAGCTTACTATGGGAGAGTTTGAAAAACTTGCCAGTATTTTAGGTGTTTCTTTCGAAGAAGTAGAAGCTGGGGAATTTCCAAACTACGAAAAATACAAGCAAATGATCTTGGCTTTCTTGCGGCTTGAAAAGAGCGTGACAAAAACAAAACTTGCGAAACTTGTGTATTTAGCAGACGCCGGTTGGTTTTATTATCACTTGAAAAGTATGAGTGGTATGCAATATAGAAAAATTCAATATGGCCCTGTAGCAGATCCGTATTTTAGAATCATAGACGAATTGTATGATAATGGGCAGATTGAAATAGAACAAACGGATGATGGAGCTATGCTTATCTCGCAAACACGAGGTGGTGCAAAGGTTGCTCTTTCTCAAATAAACACAGAAGAAGTAAAACTTATAGAAAACATCGAGAAAAAATGGAAAGGCAAAAAGACCAAAGAGATTGTAGAATTTACTCACAACCAACTTCCATATCTATGCGCTAAAGAAAATGACATCATCACACTTGGTTTAATAACTCAGGAAGATCCGCATGAATACTACTAATGAATACGAAGTTCTTGTTGAATCTTTTGCGGAAAGGCATTACATAAGAACTTTTGCAAAAAAATACAAAGGTGCTTGGGATACGACTTTTCTTTTTATCATCCAAGAATTACGATTTATTGATGCGCTTTTTAATAAAAGTATTGCAGAGTATATAACTAATAAACAAGCGGATATTGTAATATGTAAAACAGAATTTAAAATCGCTGGTGCGCAAATCTCTAGACATGCTTCTGGTAATAGATGTATTATAGCGATACATAAAAAATCAAATCAAGTTAAAGTATTGCTTGTGTATTATAAAACTGATTTAGGTGGAGGCAGTGAAACTGGAAATTGGAAGAACTTAATTAAAGAAAATTATAAAGAATACAAAGATTTATTATAAAATTTATGGAAAATATAAAATACAAATTAAAGATAATTATACTATGGGCTGTGGCGATAATTGTTGTTTTTGCTATCGGACTTCGCATATTCGGTTCATGGCATGACGAATGGAGTGGATATAATGCAAGCACAATGATAAGTGATGGTTCTTGCAACATCGCTGTTATACCGATAATTGGAGATATTATTCCTTATGCCGGAGCTTATGAGGACGGAAGTGGAGACAAAATGCCCCCTTCAACGAATCCTGACGATACACTGGCTACACTTCATTGGGCTGAAAGTGATCCGAATGTTTTAGGTGTACTTGCTCGGATTGATTCTAGCGGTGGTTCGCCTGTCGCTTCAGAAATTATTGCAAATGGATTCAAAAATTCTTCACTACCAGTCGTAGCGCTTATACGAGAAATGGGAACATCGGGCGCGTATCTCTTAGCCACAGGCGCTGAAAAAATAATCGCTTCTCCTTTTTCTGATGTTGGAAGTATTGGTATAACTATGTCGTATTTAGAAAATACCGCAAAGAACAAAAAAGATGGTTTGCAATATATTGCTCTCGCATCTGCAAAATTTAAAGATTCTGGAAACCCTGACAAGCCATTTACTTCAGACGAGCGAAATTTGATTGAGCGAGATTTAAAAATTTACCACGAGCAGTTTGCAAAAGAAGTTGCAGAGAATAGAAATCTGCCAGTTGAACAAGTTGTAAAACTTGCTGATGGTTCTTCAATGCCCCGCACGCTTGCGCTTGAAAATAAACTGGTTGATTCTCTTGGTGGTCAAGAAACTGCTCGAGCATGGTTTGCGGAGCAGTTGGAAATTGCGCCAGAAGAAGTGGTGTTTTGTGAGTAAATAATAAGGTAAATTAGGATACGAACCTGTGGTATAATTTTATTATGAACACATACAATTGGTATTCACAACTAATAAAACCAATATGGGCACCACCTAGTTATTTGTTTGGTCCAGTTTGGAGTGTATTATATGTGTTAATTGCAATTTCTTTTGGAAAAGTATTTATTTTGGCTTGGCAAAAAGCAATTCCACTTATCGTAGTTTTACCATTTGTTTTAAATCTTATTTTTAATTTTTCTTTTACTTATTTTCAATTTGGTTTAAAAAACAATCTTTTAGCGGGGATAGATATTTTACTTGTTTTGATAACCTTAATTTGGGCAATGGTTGCGATCTATCCCTATGCAAAATGGATTACTTATGTCCAAATTCCATATTTACTCTGGGTTTCTTTTGCGACTATTTTACAATTAACTATTACTTATTTAAATAAATAATTATGCGGGTCTGGGACATATAAAGTCACTAACTTTAATTTTAGTGACTTTTTAGGCTCAATACCATTAAAATCAATATTTTTTCTTACATTTTAACGATATTAATGGATACAGATATTTGACACACTGTCTTCACGGGACTATAATTGAAGTACTTGCATAATTACTTAATACTTTCATGTTAACCAAAAAGCAAACAGATGAAATCAAGTCCAGTTTAGGCACCGATGCTACCGGCTTCCCTTTGGTGTTCCAGGCACTTGGAGATTCCGGTCGATTTAATATCTTCCGGTTGCTTATGGAGCACCACGACATCTGCGTTACCGATGTGGCCAATGTATTCGATATCACCGTTTCCGCCGCCTCCCAGCAGCTGCGCGTGCTTGAGCGGCTGGGGCTCGTGCTCAAGATGCGCATGGGGCAGATGGTCTGCTATGAAGTCAATCAGGAAAACCCGATTGCGAAGCAGCTGGTAAAATTATTAAAAGAGTCGAACAAATAAATCCAGCACCACTTTTATGTATTATGTTTATTTCCTCAAGAGTGTTTTAAAAGATGAAATGTATATAGGGTCAACAAAAAATTTAAGAAAGAGAATTAGCGAACATGTTGACGGACAGATTCTTGTGGGCTTCGACAAGGAAGGATTGTCGCGCCTGCTTAACATCAAATAAAAATTATGAGCAATAAATTACTTATCGGGGGCGTGATTGTTATTACAGGTGGCCTTTTGCTATATGGAGGACTTTCCGGCAACGGTACTCCTTCAGCCGGTACTGCCTCTATCCAGAACGGTGTATCAGCCGGCTCTGCCCAAGCCCATCCTGCTCCGGACTTCACCCTGCAAAAACTTGATGGCGGCACTATCTCGCTTGCTGAATTTAAAGGCAAGAAGCCGGTAGTGGTCGATTTCTGGGCCTCATGGTGTCCGAACTGCCGCCGCGATATGCCGAATCTCAATCATTTTTATGAAAAATACAAAGACAAGGTTGAGGTAATCGGTGTCAATTTACAGGAAAAGGAATCAACGATACAAAATTTCATCAATTCGCGCGGTATCAGTTTCCCCATTGCGCTTGATCCCTCCGGCCAGGCGTCCAACGCCTTCGGCATTCAATATACAAATACACACTTTTTGATAGATATTAACGGCAACCTTGTCCGCACCATCCCCGGCGATATCAGTGAAGCCGATATTGTCTCACTAATCGAACAAACTACATCAGAAAGCCAAAGCAGTCTGCCCGACGAGAAGCCGTGCGAACTTGCTTCCGCTGAAGGCGGTGAAGAGGCCGGCCTGCCCGCCGAAGCCTTGGCACAGGCGGGAGTGTGCAAAAACGAAACGCTATGATAAATCAACGAACAATCATTGCTGTTGTAGTTATTCTAGGAGCTATCGCCATGATTGTTCTTGGCCGCAATTTTTTCAAAGATGACTTTCCATTGCCTTCCGGCGCCCGCCTGCCGGACGAGCAGGGAGAAACAAAAAAGGAAACAGTTACTGTTGATAACGGCAATCAAACTTTTACCACAAAAGAAATCATGAAAACCGACGGCACAAAACACAG
>CAZKPK010000027.1:0-3632 GCA_964554645.1 uncultured Candidatus Saccharibacteria bacterium
GGGGTAGGTAAAACAGAAATCGGGCAATCTCTTGCCCGATCTCAATCAATGCTCCCGAATTGAAACCTTCGCAAACTTTTGAAATCATTTTGCCAAATCTGATACACAAATCCAAAAAGCGAAATTTGAAGTGAACCGCCTCGCTACGCTCGGCGGAACGCTCGGGCGCGGCGGAATTCCCCCCACACCCCCCTTCCGCCGCGCCCTCGCTTGGGCTGGCGAATTTTTTGACGGCAACTATTTATGTTGTTCGTTAAATTCCGGTTGTTCTTTCTTAATTATCTGCTTTTCAACAACACGAGCACGATCTTTATTTTTTACCTGTGCATATTGAAAACGAGTACCTTCCGGAATTTTTTCTTTCTTAATATCCTTGTGTTCTTCCAGTCGCTCTTGCGAGCGACCACGTCCAGCAATTCCGGTGTAAAGATTTTCACCGCCTCGGTTTTTTATTTTATAGACTATCGCTTTATCTTGTGGGATCTTAGCGATATTTTCTTTCGTGAATTTTTGAATACGGCTAAATTTTGGCATATTATTTTTGCTAATTATTTGTATCATGATTACCATCTCGACCAGCGATGGCCTTTTTCTTTTCTTCGGGAATAACTTTGTCGTATAATTCATCTACTCTCTTCGGTTCCGAAATCATCACATCAGCAATTAAATTTACAAGCTCAAAAAGTTTTAAGGCGACTTCGCGATTATCTTTCATGTCCAGCACGCCGGGGTGTACTGATTCATTGCCAGTAACACGCACAATATCCAAAGCTTTTTGAATACTCGGACGCAATCCTTTCTTAACCAAATTGGCGATATCAGAGTTAATGTCTTTCCCTCCCTCGCCAAGCTCTTTGCAAAGTTTTTGGAGGGCTAAACGAAGGAGTGCAGCCGAACCACGCGGAGAACGAGATAAAATTGACCTCGCTTCCATATAGTCATCTTTAATTTCACTTGCAAGGTCATCATTAGGATACGGGATTCCTTCCATGTCTGGGACAACCATCTTGCTGTCCATCCATAAACAGTATTGCTGGCAGGCATTATTGGTACAATGAGATACGTGGATTTGGTAGAAAGGAGTGCGGTTATAATAACTCTCAACAATGTGAGACCAGTCTTGTTTTGCTAATACCCCGCAGTGGGGACAAGTAAATTGCTCTTTTTTAAATTCCGGTGGAAAGTATTGTTGTTTCATAAATTTTAACTGGGGATAACTTAATTTGGACTTTCTATTTACTTTCTATTATACTAAAGATAGAAGAAAAAAGTCAACTTATTTAATCCACACCATGATCACCAAGCGTCAAAAACAAGTCCTAGATTTTATAACCGATCATCAAGGGCGAAAAGGATATGCCCCCTCTCTTGATGAGATACGAAAAAAATTCAAACTCGCATCTGTTTCAACTGCCCACTTTCATGTGTCTAAACTTCGCGATTTGGGACTTTTATCCAAAGAAGAAAACAAACCGCGCTCTATTGAGGCGTTTGGTCGCGAGACAATGGTTAAAATTCCCCTTTTAGGAACTATCGCTGCCGGTCAGCCAATAGAGGCAATACAGAATAAAGAAATGATCGCTGTTCCCAAAAGCAAAATTCCTTCCTCGTCCGAGGTTTACGCCCTTCGTGTCGTCGGCAGTAGTATGATTGATGAAAATATCAATGACGGTGATGTTGTTTTAGTGCGTCAGCAAGAAACAGCCGAAAATGGACAGAAGGTGGTAGCTCTCATTGATAATCACGAAGCTACCTTAAAAAAATTCTATAAAGAGAGGGGGCAGATTCGTTTGCAACCAGCGAACAAAAGCATGGAGCCACTTATTTTCCGAAATGGTCGAGATATTTCTATACAAGGAATAGTGCTTGATGTTATTCGTGAAGAGGTGAGGTCGCCGATACAATTTCCTGAATACAAGGAAATTAAAAAATATACCGAAGTACCGTTAAATAAAATTATTTGTGGTGATGCGATAGAGGTTATGCAAGCAATGCCTTCCGATTGCGTAGATCTCGTAGTTACTTCTCCTCCATATGATGAATTAAGAAACTACAACGGCTATGCTTTCGATTTTGAAGGCATGGCAAAGGGCTTGTTTCGAGTTATAAAAAAAGGCGGTGTTTTAGTGTGGGTTGTCGGCGACAAAATAAATAAAGGAAATAGAAGTTTTACAAGTTTCAAACAAGCCCTGTTTTTTCAGAGTTTAGGTTTCAACGCACATGATGTCATGATTTATAGAAAAAAGAATACTCCCTTTATGCGGTCTAACGCGTATACAAATTGTTATGAGTTTATGTTTGTCTTCAGTAAAGGTTCTCCAAAAGTATTTAATCCGTTAAAAACTAAGACGGTCAGACAAGGTCAAGAAATGTTACCGTTCAACAAAAAGGCAGACGGAATAAATAAAAAGATCAAGGGTGAGTTAAAGCCAGAAAAAACCTTAACGAACATCTGGGATTACGCTGTTGGGTATGGAGGCTCGACTAGCGATAAAATCGCTTTTCAACACACTGCTATATTTCCGGAAAAATTAGCGGAGGACCATATTCTTTCATGGACTAAAGCGGGTGATGTTATTTTTGATCCAATGTGCGGCTCTGGAACAACTTGCAAAATGGCCGCAATAAACAAGCGTCATTATATTGGGTGCGATATTTCCAAAGAGTATGTTGAGCTCACAAAGAAGAGATTAAAGCACTTTAATCTCTAGTAATTTTTCTTTAGAAATTCTATCGCGCTTTTGAGCAACTCCGCATCATCCTTAAAACGTCCTAGTCCGGTATTACAACTATCGCATATCCATCCACCCGGCTTCCCCGTTCGGTGATCGTGTTCAAGGACGACTTTGCTGGTTATGCCAGCAATAGTTCTCTTTTTGCAGACCGGACACTCAAATGGTTCATTATGTGGCTTCTTTTTAAGCCATGTGATCCTATCTGTCCGAGATACTCCAACTCCCTCCATTTTTACACGGCAATCTTTACACGAAGGGCGTCTTACTGACCTGTTATTTTTCGCATTTTGATTTTTGGCAAAATCAGTCGTCTTTTTAAGTTTGTGGCAAACATTACAAATTTTCTTAGAAAATCCATCTCCCGTTTTTCTGACGTTTATAATTTCAAAGTCATTTTCATTTAACTCAACTTGTTTCCAAATCCTAATAAAAAAGATGGATGCGTGATTTTTATTTTCCGCTTTTATAACACCGACATCGCCTTTCTCAATCATTATTTCTTGAGGGGCAACTATGTTCTTCTTTGCAACAACAAATTTATTTTGTGATTTAGTCATTTTAAGAAATGGTTAACTGGCTTTTTATAGATAGCCGAAAATTTCTTCATCTCGGCAACATCAAGCCGTCTTTCACCGGATTCAATTTTTGAGATATAGGATTGCGGTTTGCCGAGTTTGTCGGCTACTGCCTGTTGGGATAAATCGGCCTCAACACGCGCCTTTTTCAGGCGTTCTATGATTTCTTTATAGTCTTTTGAGTAAATCGACTTGCTCATACTTGTTTGTATCATATATCCTATTGTGGTATAATCCCAAAATGGGATATAATATATTTATGAATACTGCCGTCAAAAAATTCGCCAGCCCAAGCGAGGGCGCGGCGGAAGGGGGGTGTGGG
>CAZKPK010000028.1:0-3474 GCA_964554645.1 uncultured Candidatus Saccharibacteria bacterium
CAAGGGTTGAATCTCGTAATCCCATGGCCACGAACGACGATGTCCTTGTTTTATCTCTTCTTGGCTACGCTCAATATACTGCACGATTAACTTTTTTAACTCATCTATAGTTTTAATACCAAACAAACTTTTAATTTTTTCGAAATGTTGTCGTGATATTAAGCGATCAAAAATTTCAACACCAAAGCCCCACCGAGAATTGTATACCGAAGTTCGGGGAAACCATCTAAAATGGCCGCCTCGTAGCTCCGTAATATAAAACGCAACTAAATCAGCTTGAATAAGATCATTAAAATCAATATCTTTTCTTGTTGCCCGAGATTTGATGAGATCGGCAGTAACGCTGACGCGGCGCAGTTCTAATCGTTTATTCCTAATTTCATCAAGCGAAGGTAAATGATGATTAAAAATCTCTATACCGTTATAGACCAACTCCGATGTGTTCGGACTACGATAGAAATATTGATTATTTATAAAATATGCCAACTCGTCATATTTTTTGAGTTTTATAAGTACAGCAAGTAAATAGAGGGTGAGTTCGTAAGAAAAGAATCTGTAATTATCAAAATCAATTCTTGTATAACTTTGTACATTTTCAGGACGATTACTGAAAGGTATTAATTTCTCAAAAAAGTTTTGGAACTTTTCAACCTCAACCCGTCCTTGATATTTGAAAATTGTAAAAATAAAGTCAATAAAATCATCACGCAAAGGCAACATTTTTTCTAAAATCTCCACCACCTTGTCATCAAAATCAGGGGCGGACCCACCCGATAGTCTAAAATCTTCCAGAGAAGCAATAAAAGTATCCAGATAATCAGAAATTAAGCCGTTCGCGCTACTCCGGTCATTGAGTATAGCATTTTTAATTTCGGCAACTTTATGCGATGTTCTCAAAATAATTTGTTCTTCTTCGGTAATATAAGCCGGCGGCGTTCCAAGTGGTGGTTTTTTAAGAAGCGGCTTATCGTATAAATTTCTTATAAGTTTTTGATAATTCTCCTCAAATTTTTCATCAGAAGACAGATCAATATAAATTCGGCTTGCCATATAGTGTGGGATACAAGGTTTTCCCGATTTATCATATTCACGAATAATAGGAATGAACTTTTCCTGCCCCGTGCTTTCATAAACTTCTTTGGAGATTAGCTGCGTTTCGGTGCCAACTCCACCTTTTCTATTGTCTGCTTTTGTTTGATAAACCCCGTCACAAACTACAAGCACTTTTTTAATATCCGCGTCATTCACCATTTGTTCCATAAACACATGCTTATCTTGTCCCCCTTTAAGATCCCATTCATCTAAGACAACAACTACGCCGTCTCCCGACAAACGCATCGCTAAATCTAAAACCCACTGCTTATGTTGTGGGCTTGACCAGCTATAAGAAATAAATACCTTGGGTTGTTTAGTACTACCTTTCATAATTTTGGGTTGTGGATAACTTTCCTTTGATTTTCTACTTTCTTTCGATTATACTCTAAGTATAGAAAATAGGTCAAATTAGTCAAGTTTATGATTACAAAAAAGCAAAGAGAAGTCCTTGACTTCGTAAAATCATACTCAAAAAAGAAGGGGTACGCTCCTTCACTCAAGGAGATAAGTAAGCATTTCAAGCTTTCCTCTGTTTCCACCGCCCATTTTCATATATCCAAACTCAAAAAGGAGGGTTATTTGGAGCGATTAAAAAATCGGGCGCGCGCAATCAGTGTACCCGAAAAAGAATCTCTGATAAAAATTCCGCTTTTAGGAACTATCGCCGCAGGAGAACCAATAGAAGCAATAAGAGAGAATGAGTTTATTTCAATATCAAAAGCAAAGTTGCCAAAAAGCGGCGAGATTTACGCTTTGCGAGTAAGTGGCAACAGTATGATTGATGAAAATATTAGGGATGGCGATGTCGTGTTGGTAAAACAACAGGAAGTCGCAGAAAATGGACAGCGCGTAGTCGCTCTGATAGATAATTACGAAGCAACACTAAAAAAATTTTATAAAGAGCATTCACAAATCCGACTACAACCCGCAAATACTGCTTATGAACCTATCATTATCAGAAAGGATAGGGATATTAAAATTCAAGGCATTGTCGTTGATGTTATCCAAAACGAGGAAGAATTACAGGCAGAAAAAATTTATACTTCTGCTCCGGTCAAGAAAACAAAACCTCTGCCGCTCAATAAAATAATCTTAAGCGATGCCGTTGCAGAACTAAAGAAACTGCCTGACGAAAGTTGCGATGTTATTATCATCGATCCCCCATACAATATTGGAAAAGATTTTGGCAACAATGGCGATAAGCGGGAGTTAAGCGAATATGTCGCTTGGTGTAAAGAATGGATAAATGAATGTATCCGTGTAATGAAGCCGAGCGGAACAATGTTTATTTACGGATTTAGCGAAATTTTAGCGTATCTTTCGGTTGAAATTCCAATAAATAAACGCTGGCTTATTTGGCACTATACAAATAAAAATATGGCTTCTTGTAATTTTTGGCAGAGAAGCCACGAAGCAATTATTTGCGCTTGGAAAAATAAGCCAATTTTTAATAAAGATGAGATGAGAGAGCCATACACAGAGGGATTTCTGAATGGAGCAGCTGGCAAAATAAGAACCGGAAAATCAATAGGTAGATTAAGTAGAAATGGAGTGGATACAATTTACAATGCTCACCCTAACGGAGCTTTGCCTCGCGATGTAATAAAAATCCCCGCGCTTGCGGGCGGAGCCGGTATGGTAGAAAGGTGGTTTTTGTGTAAAACTTGCGATGATGTCTTTGAACCAAGAGAATTAAAAAAACACGAAAAACACGAAATTATTAAACATCCCACACAAAAACCTCTTGAGCTATCGCGAAAATTGGTTTTATCCGCAATGCCTAAAAAAGACGGGGTAATTTTAGTACCTTTTGTAGGCACCGGCTCGGAGTGTGTAGCCGCGAAAGAATTAGGGCAATCGTATATCGGTTTTGAAATTAATCCCGACTATGTAAGAATTGCCGAGAAATTTTTGAAGTCCACCAACTTTGTGCCTAAATTACTTTAGAGCTTGATCCATTTCTGCTTTTTTAGGCTTGAAAGTGTCTGGAGTAAAGACGACAAAGCCATTATCAAACGCCCTCGTTCGCTTATCTTCCAAAAATCTTAAATAAGGTTTTCTAAATTCGCCCTTTTTCGTCTTTGGATTTGATAAAATATTTGGAACTTCATATTTGATATCTATCGGCTCTCCCTTTAACTTACTTTTTCGCGGTAATGGCCTTCTACTCATTACTCCGCTATGACTTGTTTTCTTGACCTGATAATTTAGAAAATGCCCCCGATACTCTACCCGTATATCGGCACCCTGACTATCCAATTCCGCAGACATTGAAACTGTCCCGTCGCCAAAAACTGATTCGGCTACATATCCGGCATGTATTTGCGTTATTAACCCAGCCCAGGTTCTATAAATTCTTGCTTTAAGGCCACGATAAAA